>JAFYPV010000047.1 GCA_017559935.1 Bacteroides sp.
AGATTAGATTTCTCAGGGTCGTCATAGACGATGACGTTGATAGGGTGCAGGTGTAAAGGTGGAGACATCAAAGCCGAGCACTACTAATTGCCCGTTTGCTTTCTTTTTTGGTGAGTGATATATACTCTCAGCGAAGCTACAACACGTAGCGACACTATATTTCAAATATTATTTTTGCTTGTTTGATAGTCAAAGATCTAAATATAATGATATTCAGGTGGCTATAGCACAAGGGTTCCACCTCTTCCCATTCCGAACAGAGAAGTTAAGCCTTGTCACGCCGATGGTACTGCGTTTGTGGGAGAGTAGGTAGCCGCCGTTTTTTTTCGAAGCCTTCGATACAGAAATGTATCGGAGGCTTTTTTATTTTTAAGCAATTATATTAACTTTGTCCACTACTATAAATTGAATACTATGAAAACTTTGAAGATTGTCGTATCTTTTGTTGTTTGTTTGTTCTGTTGTAGTTTATGGGCTCAAACAACTTTAATTCCTTCTGTGACTTCCTATAATATGCTTAAGGGAGATTTGCAATTGGGTAGAAATGTCAATATAACAGGCTATGATGAAGGGGTAACTGTTGCAAAGAAATATTTAGAAGATGTTTTGTGTAAATTGCCTACTACAGACAAATCTCAACAAATAGGGTTAGAAATGAATTCAGCCCTTTCTTCGGAGGGGAGTTATATCATTCGAATAACCGAATCTGGAGTGAAAATTGAAGCTTCTTCAGCGCAAGGTTTTAGTTATGCCCTAAATACATTGTCTTTGTTGGCTGATGAGAATAATGGACAGATTAGACAAGGAATTATTCATGATGAACCTCGTTTCGGATGGAGAGGTTATATGTTGGATGAAAGCCGACATTTCTTTGGCAAAGAAAAAGTCAAGCAATACTTGGATATCATGTTCAGATTGAAGATGAATGTCTTCCATTGGCATCTTACTGATGAACCCGGATGGCGTATCGAAATTAAGAAATATCCCAAATTGACAACTGAAGGCGGTGTAGGAAATTATCATGATCCAAATGCTCCCGCAACTTATTATACCCAAGAGGAAATCAAGGAGATTGTTGCCTATGCTGCAGAGCGTAGTATCATGATTATTCCTGAAATAGATATGCCGGGACATGCTACGGCTGCATGTCGTACTTATCCTGAAATATCCGGTGGTGGAGAAGGACGATGGAAACATTTTACTTTCCATCCATGTAAGGAAGAAACTTTTACTTTTATCAGTGATGTTCTGGATGAGGTTGCTTCTTTGTTTCCAGCTCCTTATATACATGTTGGTGGTGATGAAGTACATTTTGGAAATCAAGAGTGGTTTACCAATCCTGACATCCAGAAATTTATTGTAGACCATAATTTGAAGAATGAAACAGGTTTGGAACATTATTTTATTCGCCGTATAGCTGATATGGTAGCTTCGAAAGGAAAGAAGTTGATTGGATGGGATGAAATAGTAGATGCTGAAGTATCTCCAACTAAGGCGGTAGTGATGTGGTGGAGACACGATCGAAAATATCAACTTTATAAGGCTTTAGAACGTGGTTATGAAGTCATTTTGACTCCTCGTAAACCTCTATATGGCGATTTTGTTCAACATGATTCGCATAAACAGGGACGTAGATGGAAAGGATTTAATATGTTGGAGGATATCCATCGTTTTCCAGATTCACTGAACCCTTTAACTTATGGCTATGAAGAGCAGGTTAAAGGAATACAGTTTAATGTTTGGACTGAAGTCATTGCCGATTATAAACGATTGGATTTTATGACTTTCCCTCGTTTGTTTGCTGTTGCAGAATCGGCTTGGGCTGTACCTAAAGTAAAGGAATATAGTCTTTTTATGAGCCGACTTCCTTATTGGTTACAGTGGTTGGATACTTATCCAATTTATTATTTTAATCCTTTCTGCCCGGAAAAGACTCCAGAACCGTTAGCTCCAGAAAAGGAAGATGTGCTTCGTAACGGGTAATGAATGGAGTTTTAATTAATCAGAAAATCAGATCATTATGGACATAATTATTCCTTTTGCACTGTTGTGCTTTACTTCCTTTTTTACATTGACCAATCCATTAGGTACAATGCCTGTTTTCTTAACCATGACGAATGGGTTAAGTGAGGATGAACGTAAACATATCATTAAGCGTGCTACGATCGTTTCGTTTATCATCTTGATAACATTTACTTTATGTGGCCAATTTCTATTCAAATTTTTCGGTATCTCTACCAATGGTTTCCGTATTGCTGCCGGCTTCATTATTTTGAAAATAGGATACGATATGCTACAAGCACGTTATAGCAGTGCTAAATTAAAGGATGATGAAATCAAATCTTATGTGAATGATATTTCAATCACTCCTTTGTCTATTCCGATGCTTTGTGGGCCAGGGGCCATTGCCAATGGGATTATTTTGATGTCGGACGCTACCACATGGGAGTTGAAGGTTACCCTCTTCTCCATGATTGCCGTTGTTTATATCCTTTCTTACATAATCTTGCGCTTGTCTACCCGATTGGTCAATTTGATTGGTGAAACAGGAAACAACGTAATGATGCGTTTGATGGGGCTAATACTGATGGTGATTGCCGTGGAATGTTTTGTGGGAGGTCTTAAACCTATTTTAATTGATATTATACAGATGAGTCGATAAAATCTAATGCTATGAAAAAGAAAATGAAATTAATGGCTTTGTTGGTTCTTTCCATGGTGCAGTTGGTTGCCCATGCCGATGAATGGATCCGAATCAATCAGTTAGGTTATTTGCCGCAATCTATTAAGGTGGCGGTGTTTATGAGTGAAGAAGGCAGCCAGTTGTCTCAATTCCAATTGGTGGATGCCTATACCGAAAAGGTGGTGCAAACATTCGATTTGGTAAAAGAAACCGGTAGTATCGGACAAATGAAGAGTACTTATCGCTTGAACTTTAGCGATTTTTCCATACCTGGTGTGTATTACTTGAAGGCAGGTAAGGCGATATCACCACGTTTCCCGATCAATACACAGGTCTATAATGGAACAGCTGATTTCCTATTGAATTACATGCGTCAGCAGCGTTGTGGATATAATCCTTTCACCAAGGACAGCTGTCACGTACATGATGCTTACATTGTTTATCATCCAACTAAGACTGGACAACACTTGGATGTACGTGGGGGATGGCACGACGCAGCCGACTATTTGCAGTATACTACCACTTCTGCCAATGCGATTTATCAGATGCTTTTTGCTTATCAGCAGAACCCACAAGCTTTCGGAGATGCGTATGATGCTGCTGGACACAAAGGCGCTAATGGTATTCCTGACATTATTGATGAAATCAAGTGGGGATTGGATTGGCTGAACCGCATGAATCCAGAACCAGGTGAATTGTACAATCAGATTGCGGATGACAGAGACCATGCTGGTATGCGCTTACCTAAAGATTGTATGGTGGATTATGGTTATGGTAAAGGAAAGGGTCGTCCGGTTTATTTCTGTAGTGGAGAGCCACAAGTTCGTGGAAAATTCATGAATGCTACTACTGGTGTGGCAAGTACAGCAGGGAAGTTTGCTTCTTGCTTTGCTTTGGGCGCTCGTATATTGAAGGATTTCTATCCGGAATTTGCAGAGATGATTGGTGCTAAGGCAGATGCCGCTTATCAGGAAGGTGTGAAGAAGCCGGGTGTTGCTCAGACAGCTTCGGTCCTGTCTCCTTATATCTATGAAGAAGACAATTGGGTAGACGATATGGAATTGGGTGCTATGGAATTGTTCCATAGTACCGGTGATGTGAAATATCTGAATCAAGCGGTGGAATATGGTCGTCGCGAACCGGTGACTCCGTGGATGGGTGCGGACAGTGCTCGCCACTACCAATGGTATCCGTTCATGAATATGGGACATTATCATTTGGCTAAAGCAAAGCATCCAACTATCAGTAAGGAGTTTGCCCGTAATCTTCACAGTGGTATCCAACGTACATACGAAAAGGCTGTGGAAAGCCCATTCTTGCACGGTATTCCTTATATCTGGTGCTCGAATAACTTGACTACTGCTATGTTGACCCAATGCCGTTTGTATCGGGAAACAACAGGGGATGAACGCTATGCTGAAATGGAAGCAGCTTTGCTTGACTGGCTTTTCGGATGTAACCCTTGGGGAACAAGTATGGTGGTTGAACTTCCACGTTATGGAGATTATCCAATTCAGTCACATTCATCATACGTATTGTTGCGTACAGGAAATACAACAGGTGGTATCGTGGATGGCCCTGTTTATAGCAATATCTTTAATAACTTGTTGGGTGTTAGCCTTACTGGATTGCCTTGGATTCCAGGACAAGATTATGCACGCTTCCAACCGGAACGAATGGTTTATCACGATGCAATCGGCGATTATTCTACCAATGAATGTACAATGGATGGTACAGCATGCCTTACATATTACTTGTCGAGTATGCAAGCAGAAGGTATGAAGCAATCAGGAATGTCAGCTGATAAGAATATCTATGTAAACGATGGTATTGAGCGCACCAATCCAGAGAAGAAGCAGATTACCTTAGTCTTTACGGCTGATGATAAGGCAGATGGTGCTGAAACCATCATTCGTACCTTGGAGAAGGAAGGTATACAGGGTGCCTTTTTCTTCACCGGTAAGTTCTATGAACTCTATCCAGAGATTATTAAGACTTTGGTGGATAAGGGACATTATGTAGGTGCTCATAGTTATGGACATTTGCTCTATATGCCATGGGAGAATCGTGATTCATTGCTTGTCACTCGTCAGGAGTTTGAGGAAGACTTAATGAAGAATTATGAGTTGATGCGTAAGACTGGTATTGAGTACAAGGATGCTCCGTTCTTCATTCCTCCTTATGAATATTATAATAAGGAGATTGCTGCATGGGCAAAAAGCATGGGTATTCAAATTGTGAACTATACACCGGGTACAGCTAGCAATGCCGATTATACTACTCCAGATATGCCGAACTATTGGAGTAGTAAGGCTATCTATGATAAAATTATGGAGGTAGAAAAGAAAGAAGGTTTGAACGGTCATTTGATGTTGATTCACTTTGGCACTCATAATGATCGAACTGACAAGTTCTATAATGGATACATGGAGAAGATGATCAAGACCTTGAAGCGTAAAGGTTATACCTTTACTCCGCTTCGTGAAGCAATAGGATATTGATAATAAAAAGAAAAGGAGTTTCATTTGAAACTCCTTTTTCTTTTTCAGTGCGCGCGAAGGGACTCGAACCCCCACGCCTCACGGCACCAGATCCTAAGTCTGGCGCGGCTACCAATTACGCCACGCGCGCAATGCTTTTAGGTTAGCGATTGCAAAGGTAGGTAAAAAAATGGAATTACCAAACTTTTATCGCCTTTTTATCCCAAAAGATAGACAGAACGCTTTCCTAATGCTTTCTTGACAAGGAAAACAATGAGCCATGAGCATGCTAAAATGACGAGTGCCGAGAATGGAATACGGAGAGGGGCTGGGATATGAAGCCATTCTCCCAAATCGTATCCTACACAGACAAAATAGTAATGTATCATGTAAATACCGAATCCGCAAGTGGTCAGGCTAGCAAGCCATGTTGCTATGCGGGATTCAGCTTTGATACGGATACGATAGACTAACAGGAAGCAAGCTACGGTCATCATGGCTACATTCGGTGTATTGTAAGTCCAAAAAAGTTCAACTTGCTCTGGAGTCTTGTCGGGCAATTCCATGATGTAGTTGTATCCACTATAAGTGATGAGGAAGCCTCCTACCAATAGTGGAAGGGCTATGCCCAGTGCTTTTGTCCAGCTCCAGTTTATATAATGCTGGATGTAGTGTCCGAGGAGCATATAGCCATTGAAACCGGCAAAATAGTAGAACAAACCAAAGGAATTCCATTCGCAAGTGCCGAAAGCATATTTGCTCACATATTCGTTGAAATAGGGTAGGAACGTACTGAGCACCCACAAACCGAGTACGATTTCTTTTTGACAACGGGTGGCTTTTTCTACCCAAGCTGAAAAGATGGGAAGATAGAGGTATAAGCCAATGAGCATGTAGATGTACCACATGTGACAAGCAATGAAACTAAACGCATAAGGGATGCGTGCGACATTGACTAATCCATCCGAAAGCGCTTGACTATCACTTTCTGCCCAGCTGAAAAGCTTGATGACTACGCTGCTATCCAATCCCAATAATCCAGTGAACCAAGGAGTGAAGTAGTAGAGGACGGACCATATCAAGAATGGAAAAAAGACACGTGGAATACGTTTCTTGTAAAACGATTCCATGCTTCCTTTAACAGGTAAGGACAGAACTCCGGTGAGCATAACGAACAAGGGCACACATGGGCGGACTAATGATCCCCAGCGTACGCCCCATTGTACCAATTCTGGATCGAGGGAAGAACCCGAGGAGGCGTAAGCCGCAGCTGCATAGAATGGGTCTGCAGCATGGCAGCACAAAAGCATGAAAAAAGCAAGTAGGCGGATAGCATCGCACCATACCATACGATTGGGGTAATTCATATTTATTTCTTCTTTAATTGTATACGGGCTGTTTCAATTATAGTGTCTATTCCCCTCTGCATGTCTTCGGAAGTCATATTTACCTTGATGTCTGGTTCGATACCAAATTCCAGATGATTCATTTCAGGATCGTATATGGGGGAAGCAGAGAAGCGTATACTCCATCCGTTGGGAAGTTCGGACGAGAAAGGGAGTCCTGATCCTCCTCCGGTCTTGTCACCGATGAGGATGGCATTAGGCATTTGTCTCATTTTGTTGGCGAAGTCATTGGCAGAGCTGAATGCGTGTCGATTGGTGAGTACTGCTACTGGTTTCTGCCATCTGACTCTATCTGTAGCTGGTTCTACATAAACAGGTTCGGGCGATGAGAAGTCATTGTGTCCTGGGCCTGTCTTGTAGCGAAGATAACCGGTGAGTACCCGCTCGTTAGTAAATCGGGCAGCCAATGTCTCGGACATCGTAAGCAGTCCTCCGCCATTGTTGCGGATATCGAGTATCAGTCCGTCGCAGATCGAGAGTTCATTCAATACCTCGTCCAGATTGCTCTCGCCAATGGCATTGCTGAAGCTACCATAATAGATGTAGCCAATGTTGTCTTCCAATACTTGATACTTGATACCGGCAGTGGTTTTATAATCCTTTCCCAAATAAATGCGCTGGATGGTATCTATAAAATTGGTGGGGTATTGGTCATACCATTCTCGGTATTGGGATATCTCGTGGGCAGATACCAGATTTACATGCCCATCGCGGAGTTCTTCCAACATTTCGGCCAATACTTGGAAGAGTTGCTTCTTGGTCATGTCATCAGTCAGTCGGTTGCTGTATCGACGATACACTTCATCCCAGTCCAAGCCATATTCTTCGTGCTTGTAGTCGAGGAAGCAATACTTGGTATCGATGGCTTGCCACAATGCATCGAAATTACCTTGTGGGGTGTTGTCGTGGATATCTTCGGTAATGCACGACGAAAAAAGGCACAAGGATAGGAGGTATAAAAATATCTTTTTCTTCATGTTCATTTATACGGATTGACTAAATGGAAGTGTTTCACGAAACCTATCATGAATGCATGACTCCATGCATGACTTTTCAAATGGTTCACTTTGGCTTGCTGGATGTCACAGACATAACCTAAGCGCAAGTTCGTCTTCTTGATGGAAAAGTCAAGAGTGAGGAACTGGCGGATAGCGGGCTGGTTATGCAATGAGGTGAAACAGATGTTCTTTCCAAAATCCTTGGATATGGACATCTCATAATATGGTTGCCCGTATTCGGGAGAAAACATCAAACCAATGAGAGGGACATTCAGTTGGTATCTGAGTACGAATGGATGGTCCTTGATACGGAATTGATAGATAGCCATGCCCGAGGCATCGAGGTTAGCGTATGTTTTTGCATTTACAGGATTGTTTGAATTTCGTTGGTTGTAAATCATCCCTCCATTGAGGTCAAGGTTAGGCCCAGCTAGTAACTTCAGATTCTCACCCAAAATAAACTGGTAATGATAAGCCAAGTTCCAGTTGGCTAGAAAGTAGAATTCGCTACCTGTTCCTGCCTTATTCCCGAGCATGGAAATATGGGCTTGAAACATGCTTTGGCGGGATATCTTTCCATCCTTGTATTTTGTTTTCCGCATGTTTTCCCGAAGAATGCGTAATTCAGCACCCGTGTATTCCATGGGGGAAAGATATGTGTCCAATATGTTGGTGTGTCCTATTCCGTACAAAGTGGAACGGGTAATGATGCTGTCCTTCTGCGCATTTGCTTGTAAGATGCATGCCCACAAGAAGAACAGCCCTAATATAATTCTCTTCATTCCTTAAAACAATTTCATTTGTCCGGTCAACTCATCGAAGATGTCCGCGTCACTTTTCCCATAGTCCGGATCTTCTATGGTCGGTTCTTCTGTGTCCTCTTCTACAGGTTCAGTTTCTTCCGGGAAACGGATTGGTTCTAATTCGTGTATCTTGTCGACAGTGAAAGTAGTGATACGTTTGCCTTTGGCCTTGTAACTCTTCACACCGATAAATTCTTCCACGTCGATATCAAGAGCTTCGCGGAAAACATCGTTTCCTCCGAAAGTAACTCCGATGCGTGGATACACTACATTGGTAAGTAAAATGAGTTGGCTTTGCTTGTTCTCTCCAAGGAAATTCAGTTTCTTGTTGGATGCCTCAAACGGGAATCGCTTGAGGTAAGGATAGCCTTGTTGGTCTGCATCGTAGAGAGCAGCACTCCACACCTTGTTTGGATCGAATTTCTCGATGATGCGGATGCCTGTCTCGTAATGATTGTTCAAGTCGAAGTTGGTTGTATAGAAATCACCGTTTTCCATCACAATCAAGATAAGGTCTTCGCTATGGAACTCACCTAAATACTGTCCGCGTTCGTCGTAGTTCAAACGGAGTACATCCGGGTCGAACCATACTTTACGTCCACCGAGAGTAGAACCACCCCGTTGCTTCAAGACAATTTTATGTACATCGTTTTTCGACAAGATGTTACCCATCGATTGGCGTCCCTTGATGCCAATTTCGCTGAAGTCCTTTTCAAAAGAAATCTTTTTGATTTTCGGATTCGGCTTGAGTGTTACCTTGATGATTTCGGCTTCGCCGTTCGGATTTACGGTGAAATAAACGATGCGAGAGCCTGGATTTCCTTGAGTGACATCATACTCCCTGTCGCGGGTGATGGAGGTGATGTTGAAGCGTTTCATGTAGTAGAATCCGGCCTTTCCGTCGCGGTATACTACATTGTAGATGGTTCGTTTGTCGTTTTTCTTGAATACGTCCACATGTAACACGTTTTTACCCACGAAGAGCTTGTCGGTTACGCGGACTACCTTGTATCGCCCATCCTTGTAGAAGAGGATGATATCGTCGATGTCCGAACAATTGGCCACAAATTCATCTTTCTTTAGTGAAGTTCCGATAAATCCGTCTTCGCGGTTGATGTAAAGCTTTTCATTGGCTTCCACAACCTTAGCCGCTTCAATGGTATCGAAATTTCGCAATTCAGTACGGCGTGGATAATTTGCTCCGTACTTGTTCTTCAGCATTTCGAACCAGTCTACGGTATAGTTCACGATGTGAGCCAGCTTGAAGTCTATTTCTTCTATTTCTTCCTTGATTCGGGCAATGTTCTCGTCGGCTTTTTCTTTGTTGAATTTCAAGATACGAGCCATCTTGATTTCCATCAGTCGGAGAATGTCTTCCTTGGTTACTTCACGTACGAACTGTGGATAGTAAGGAGTGAGCCGCTCGTCGATGTGTTCGCATGCGGCATCCATGTTCTCTGCCTGTTCGAATTTCTTATCTTTGTAGATTCGTTCTTCAATGAAAATCTTTTCGAGCGAAGCAAAATGTAGGCTTTCCAACAACTCGCCTTTGCGTATTTCAAGCTCCTTGCGAAGGAGTCCCAGCGTATTGTCCGCCGACTTGCGGAGTACATCACTTACGGTAAGGAAATGAGGTTTCTTTTCGTCAATCACACAGCAGTTAGGAGAAATACTCACTTCGCAATCTGTGAATGCATAGAGTGCATCCAGTGTTTTGTCCGATGAAACTCCAGAAGCTAAGTGTACGAGAATCTCTACCTTGGCTGAAGTTAAATCTTCTACTTTGCGAATCTTTATCTTTCCTTTTTCGCTAGCTTTTACAATAGAGTCGCAGACGCCTGTAACAGTCTTACCAAAAGGTATTTCGGTAATAGCAAGTGTCTTGTTATCCACTTTATTTATTTTGGCACGTACTTTCACCATACCGCCACGTTCGCCGTCGTTGTAGCGTGAGACGTCTATGGAACCTCCTGTCTGGAAATCTGGATAAAGTTGAAACTTCTCTTTGCGGAGGTAAGCGATGGCAGCATCGCAAAGTTCGTTGAAATTATGTGGTAAAATCTTTGAAGAAAGTCCTACGGCAATACCTTCTACTCCTTGAGCGAGGAGGAGCGGAAATTTAACAGGAAGTGTTATAGGTTCCTTGTTACGTCCGTCATAAGACGCTTGCCATTCTGTGGTTTTGGGATTGAATACGACATCGAGGGCAAATTTCGAGAGACGTGCTTCGATGTAACGTGGGGCTGCAGCTCCGTCACCGGTCAGTATATTCCCCC
Source organism: Bacteroides sp. (assembly GCA_017559935.1). Taxonomy (GTDB): domain Bacteria; phylum Bacteroidota; class Bacteroidia; order Bacteroidales; family Bacteroidaceae; genus Phocaeicola. The sequence goes on from JAFYPV010000047.1 coordinate 10,647, forward strand.
AGTTCCCTTGGCAGTCAATGAGCAAATCTTTTTGTCCGAGTTGCACCAAGGCATCTCCGATGGAGGCATCTCCGTGAGGATGGAATTGCATGGTATGACCTACGATATTTGCTACCTTGTTGTATCGTCCGTCGTCCAATCGCTTCATGCTATGGAGAATACGTCGCTGTACGGGCTTTAACCCGTCGTTGATGTGAGGAACTGCACGTTCTAGAATAACATACGATGCATAATCCAGAAACCAGTTCTGGTACATACCGGTAAGCTGGTATTTTACTCCTTCCTTCTTTGCATCGGCTGGTTTATAGTCCGAGTGTGCATTGTCGGATGTAGCGGTGTTTTCATTGATTTGGTCTTCTTTTTCAAGGTTATCGTCGCTCATATCTATTTAAATTCCTTAATGTTCTCATGATATGAACACAAAAATACGACTTTTTCCGAAAAAAATCATTTACTTTGCACTTTATTTCGTCAAGATGAGACGAATATGAAATGAAAAATATAAAAAGATAAGATAAAACAGATAAAGAAAATGGCACAAGAAGACGTTTTTAAGAAACTCGTTTCGCACTGTAAGGAATATGGTTTCGTGTTCCCATCAAGCGAAATTTATGATGGCCTAGGTGCAGTGTACGACTATGCACAGATGGGCGTGGAATTGAAGAACAACATCAAGCAATACTGGTGGCAGAGCAT
>JAFYPV010000048.1 GCA_017559935.1 Bacteroides sp.
GCTTGAACCTGAATCGTCTCGACATTCCGGTCAATCCGTATGAAGTGTTCAAGTGCGATGTCCCTAACATGAGTACGGCCCTTTACTTCGTGGTGAACGATGCTTTCTATGGCAAGGCATTACCGAAGACGCATCTGCCTGAGGGAGTGTTGCTCGGTAGCTTGAAGGACTTGGCAACGGAACATCCGGAACTGGTCAAGAAGTATTATGGCAAGTTGGCCGATACATCGAAGGATGGCATTACAGCTTTCAATACCACTTTTGCACAAGATGGCTTCATGCTCTATGTGCCGAAGGGAGTGGTGGTGGACAAGCCTATCCAGTTGGTGAATATCCTCCGTGCCGATGTTGACTTCATGGTAAACCGTCGTTTGCTCGTTGTGTTGGAAGATGGTGCACAGGCTCGTATGCTCGTTTGCGACCATGCTATGGACGATGTAAACTTCCTTTCTACGCAAGTGGTGGAAGTGTTCGTGGGCGAGAACGCTGTGTTCGATTTCTACGAATTGGAAGAAACTCACAACAGCACTGTTCGTTTCAGCAACATGTATGTGCATCAGGAAGCAAGCAGCAATGTGTTGCTCAATGGCATGACTTTGCATAACGGTACTACTCGTAATACCACCGAAGTTACCTTGAATGGTCGTGGTGCTGAAATCAACCTCTGTGGTATGGCGATTGCCGACAAGAACGAACATGTGGATAACCATACGGTGATTGACCACAAGGCAAGCGATTGTACCAGCAACGAGTTGTTCAAGTATGTACTCGATGACCAGTCGGTCGGTGCATTTTCTGGTTTGGTGCTGGTGCGTCCGGGTGCTCAGCGCACGGCTTCCCAGCAGACCAACCGCAACCTCTGTGCTACTCGCGAAGCCCGTATGTATACCCAGCCTCAGTTGGAAATCTATGCCGATGATGTGAAGTGCTCGCATGGTGCAACCGTAGGTCAGTTGGACGACAAGGCTTTGTTCTACATGCAGCAACGTGGTATCAGCTACAAGGAAGCCCGTTTGTTGTTGATGTTTGCTTTTGTGAACGAAGTAATCGATACCATCCGCATGGATGCGTTGAAAGACCGTTTGCATTTGTTGGTAGAAAAGCGTTTCCGTGGCGAATTGAACAAGTGCCAGGGATGTGCTATTTGTAAATAAGAATTAGATTCCTTTATTGTCATTCAGACGACCAAAGGGAGGAAGAATCTCGATAACATTCACTTGATGCTTTCGAGATTTTTCGCTTTGCTCAACAACTCGTCTTCGCTTCGCTCTGAATGACATTTTAGATGATGTAATAATGTATAATATTAAACAAATCAGAGAAGATTTCCCTATCTTGAGCCGTGAAGTGTATGGCAAGCCATTGGTCTATTTGGACAATGGAGCTACCACACAGAAGCCTCGTTGTGTAGTGGAAGCCATCATCAACGAATACTACTCCGTGAATGCAAACGTGCATCGTGGGGTACACTTCCTTTCGCAACAGGCTACGGAACTTCACGAAGCTTCGCGTGAGACGGTGCGTCGATTCATCAATGCCCGTAGCACGAACGAAATCATCTTTACTCGTGGTACGACTGAAAGCATCAACCTTTTGGCTTCTTCGTTTGCCGAAAGTCAGATGCAGGCGGGCGATGAAGTGATTGTCTCTACCATGGAGCATCATAGTGACATCGTGCCTTGGCAACTGCAAGCATCCAAGCGAGGCATTGTCATCAAGGTTATTCCGATGAACGATAAGGGTGAATTGTTGCAGGATGCATACAAGCAACTCTTCTCAGAAAAGACCAAGTTGGTTTGTGTGATGCATGTCAGCAACGTACTTGGTACAGTCAATCCGGTGAAAGAAATGATTGTTGAAGCTCATGCTCATGGAGTGCCAGTGTTGGTTGATGGAGCGCAAAGTGTGCCTCACATGAAGGTGGATGTGCAAGACCTCGATGCCGACTTTTTCGCATTCAGCGGACATAAGGTTTATGGCCCGACGGGTGTAGGTGTGCTTTATGGTAAGGAAGAATGGCTTGATAAGTTGCCTCCGTATCAAGGAGGTGGCGAGATGATTCAGAGTGTATCGTTCGAGAAGACCACGTTCAATGAGCTTCCGTTTAAGTTCGAAGCTGGTACACCGGACTATATCGGCACTACCGCTTTGGCTAAGGCACTTGACTATGTTACCGCTATCGGTATGGATCAGATTGCGGCTCACGAACATGAGTTGACACAATACGCCATGCAGCGCTTGAAGCAAATCGAAGGTATGCGCATCTTCGGTGAAGCAGAGCATAAGAGTAGTGTGATTTCGTTCTTGGTGGGTAATATTCATCACCTCGATATGGGAACGTTGCTCGACCGCTTGGGCATTGCTGTCCGTACCGGACACCATTGCGCCCAACCATTGATGCAACGCCTCGGCATAGAAGGAACGGTTCGTGCTTCCTTCGGCCTTTATAATACGAAAGAAGAAATCGACATTTTGGCTGCTGGTATTGAGCGTGTGAGCCGAATGTTTTGAAACGCCTAATTGTTTTTGTTAAAACGCTTCGATGTTTTTATTAAAACGTCGAAGCGTTTTGCTTAAAGGGCAATTCGTCTTAAGAAAGCCACTCCACAATATCGCCTTTTTCTTCCATGCCCAACTTCTGGCGGACTACCGTCTTTCGCTGGTATACCGTGCGTACGCCTTGGCCGGTGACGATGCTGATTTCTTTGGTCGAGAAATTGGCTTTCAATAGGCAACAGAGTTGGATTTCCTTTTCGTTGAGCAAGTCGCTATGCTTGGCCTTCAAGTGCGTATAGAAGCCGTCGTAAATGTAGTCGATGGTTTGGTACAAGTCCTCCCAATAGAGCAAGGAATCTACCGGTACTTGACCATCCACAATCTCGCTCATTCGGCGAATAAGCTCCTGATTGGCGTTAGTGGGATTGGAGGCAGCCATGCGGATAACGCCCAATTGTTGTAGGAGGATACGCTTGAAGAATCGGTCGTCCTTCTGTTCGGTGGGTTGTTTCGACTCGGTCACGAGCTTGCGCAAGGCTTCCAGCTCCTCTTCCTTTTCCACCATTTGACGCTTCTTCTTGTGGGTATAGAAGGAGAGTCCACCTATGATGATAACCAAACCGATGGCCACGTAGGTGAACGTGATTTGCGTACGTTGCTGCTCGATGGTGAGCTTCAAGTTGCGTTCAATGAGCATGCGGTTATTCTCTTCCTTGGCATCGGTAACGGCTTGCTTGTGAGAAGCATTTTCTTGTAAGGAATTTACAAAGTTTGCCCACCTCATCATATTGATGCGCTTATGTTGTGCATAGTTCAGGATACTCTTCATTAGTTCCATGTATCCTATCATCGCCCAACTGTTTCTGAACTCCTCATCGGCATGTTCTTCTGCCAGACGCATGTGCTTGTTAGCTTCGGCCAACTTGTCTTGCAAGAGATAGTATCGCGCCAACGAAGCGTGTGCCGAAGCCACCTTCGTACTGTCTTTCCCCATGAAATGGTTCAACACCCTTTCTTGTATTTCGATAGCCTTAGCCTGTTTGCCATAGTCGCTGATGATGTCTGCCTGGTTGGGCAAGACTTGGTACCAATACAAAGCAGAGTCTTTCGGCGTACGGATGTATTGGGGCAGATGGTCGTAGAGGCGTTCACATTCTTCTGGTTGATTGAGATAGAAATGAAGGGTAGCCCATGCCTGTTGATACCAGAAGTTTTCTGCATCATTTTCCATGAGGCGTTTCAGATATCCGTAGCAAGCATCGAAATTGTTGTCCTTACTACCCAAATCCAACAAGCATTGTAAGGCTTCCTTATTCCTACCGGCTAAGGTTTCCAAAAGGTCGTAGGCTTGCGATTTCTCATCCTTCCACCAATAGTGATAGGCGGTAAGGATGGTGGCTTGTGACAATTGGGCAGAGTCCTTCGGTTCTAAGTTTCGGTAATACTCCAAAGCCTGTACGAGCAAGGTGTCCTCACTCAGCGATTTGGCTTGATTGAGGCGGACTTTTGAGGCATCCAGAACTTGTTGGAAGTCGACTGGCTCCTGCTTGGGTGTGCAGCCTATAAGAGCTATGATAAGCAGTAGAATAAGTGTGCGCATAATGTTTGTTTCTTGCAAAGATAAGTCTTTTTTTAGAAATGCACTCCCCATATAAAGCCATGCACTCCCGAATATAAACTTTTTAAATTAAAGTATATTGAATACCAATACTTTATAATCTTGTTTGCACTCCAAATAGATGCCAATATAAACCACTTGAAACGCCCTTTCACCCTAATTTTGCATCAACAGAAAACTAAAAAAACAAAGATTATAAAAGCAATGATCTTGACAATTTGTATGCTGTTGGTGCAAGGCATGGCAATGGCAAACACCCGCATCAGCGGGGTGGTGGTGGACGATGTAGATGCTTCTCCATTGATAGGAGCCACCGTAGTTTTGGAGGATGGGAACGCCCGTCAAGTGATGGGAGTAACGACCGATACCAACGGACGTTTTGAACTGAAGGAAGTACCCAAAGGGAGTTATATTCTTCAATGTTCGTATGTGGGTTACGAGCCCTTTACTATGGCTTTGAAGCAATTGGACAAGCGCATGGACTTGGGCGAAATCCGCTTGAAGACAGCTTCCGAAGTGCTCGGTGAAGTGGTGGTGGAAGGCGAACAAGTGATTCAGAAAATAGACCGACAACTCGTGATGCCATCTGAGGCGCAGAAGAAGGCTTCGACCAATGGCGTGTCCTTGTTGCAACATCTTCAGCTCCCCAACCTGAGCATCAATGCCATAGAGAAAAGTATCACCACCAGCTATGGCGAGGCAGTACAATTACGCATCAATGGCGTGGAGGTAACGCAGGCGGATATTGTCGCTATCCGTCCCGAAGATGTGATTCGGGTAGAGTACCACGAACAACCGGGCTTGCGCTATGGAGGTGTAGCAGCGGTGGTGGATTACATTGTCCGTCATAGAAATTCGGGTGGCAATGTCTCGATAAATTTGACCAATGGCGTTACGCTTCCGGGCTTAGGTGATTATCAAGTATCGGGCAAGTACCATCAGGGCAAGTCTTCCTTCTTGGCCTTGATACAATGGAGTCATCGTGACTTGGAATGGAATCGGGAGAATGAAGAAACCTTCCATTATCCGGAAAAGGAAATCTACAATCAAGAAGTCGTAACAGCACCCAGTCGTGTTAAATACGATTACCTTACAACTGCACTTAATTATAGTTATACCAACGATGAAAAGAGTATGCTGAACATTTCCTTGCGAAACAATTTGCAGGACATTCCTTATTCCTTTACCGACAGAAATAGCCTTCTTTATCAGGAAGACCGGGTGTCTGAGGTGAAGGACCATGAATCGACCCGCACCATCATCCCTTCGCTCGACATTTACTGTCAGCTGAACCTGAAGAACGACCAGCATCTGTACTTCGATATGGTGGGAACGTATTTGGGTACCAGCGCCCAACGCACCTATTCCATGGCGGAGCAGGGAGAAGAGCCGGTAGAGATTTTCTCGAAGACCGAGGGCGACAAGTATTCCGTGATTGGCGAAGCCATCTACGAGCGTCCGTTGTGGGGAGGCAGGTTCGCCACAGGCATGAAGCACAACCAGGCTACCATGGATAATGTGTACGATGGAGACGCACAGACTAAGGTATCGATGAACACGGCAGAGACTTCCGTATTCGCTGAATATCAGTCGAAAGTGAAGAAACTGAACTACACCGTGGGCGTAGGAGCGATGCGCACCAGTTATAAGCAAGGCGGAGCAAGCCAAGAGAAGTATTTCTTCCGTCCTACGTTGAATCTCTCTTATCAGATGGGGAAGATATTTTGGCGCTACAATGCGAGTATGTCGGGCAACGCCCCTTCCTTGTCGGCGCTCAGCAATGTGGTGCAGAACATGGATGCCTATCAGGTGCGTCGGGGCAATCCGGACTTGAAGAGCTCCACCTATTTTACCAATCGTCTTTCAGCAGGTTATCGCGCCAAGAGCATGAGCATGGAACTCTCTGCCCGATATAGCTACGACCACAAGCCCATTATGGAAGAGACTTTTTATGAGGATGGTATGTTTGTCCGTACGTACGACAATCAGAAGGGTTTCCATCGTTTGATTGTTCAGGGGAACATACAACTTAAACCTATCAAGCAATACCTCTCCATCAGTCTGAGTCCGTTTTTCAATCGCTACATCAGCCTAGGGAATACCTACACGCATACGCATAGCAATTGGGGCTTCCGTGGAAACATAGTCGGCATGTACAAGCATTGGTTGCTGATGGCAGACATGTTCACCTCCAATCACGAACTTTGGGGCGAGACCATCAGCAAGGGAGAAGCCATGCATACCATTGTTTTGGGATATAACAAAGGAAAATGGGCAGTACAAACCATGGTAATGAATCCGTTTACCGATGACTATCATCAGGGTACGGAGAATGTATCGAAGTTGGCTCCCAACAAACAATTGGCCTTTTCCAAGAATCTTACCCGTATGTTCTTGATGAATGTCTCCTTCAGCCTCGATTTCGGCAAGCAGAAGCAGATGGCCAGAAAGCGCATCAACAACGAAGATACGGATACTGGCATTTTGTCGGGGAGTAAATAATATTTTGTTTTGTTTTTTGAAGGAAAAGTTAATCAGAACTTATAATCACATAATTATAAGTTCTGATTATAGGATTATAACTTATTTGCCTTCTTTTTTATGATAATAGAAAAAGGCATTTATATAAATTTAAATCGAGCAAAAGAACGTAACCAAAAACGGAACGCTGAAATCTACCACAAAGCCGTGGAAGATGGAAACGATGACATACTTCTGCCCGGCCGTCTGCGTGATGATGGGCAGGGTAGTATCCATGGTAGTGGCACCGCCCGAAGAGATAGGAGCGAGATTGCCGAACCACCGGACCATGAGCGGAGCGCATAGCAAGGTGAGAATCTCACGGGCAATGTTCGATAGCAAAGCTACCGTGCCCAATTCCGCTCCCTTGTATTCGGTAATGAAGATGCTCGATAGCGAGTAGTATCCGAAGCCTGAACCTACTGCCATACATTCTGGAATGGTGCGATGGGGGAGGGCAAAACTAATCAATAAGGCTGCCGACAAAGTCCCCAATATGGTGCCAAGCGGAAGCAACATCAGTCGGGGATTGAGTGCACGGAAGTTTTGGATGGTCTGCGGGTCGTGCCCGATGCTGAGTCCCACGCTGAACATCAATCCGCAAAGCGCATAGAAGCTGAGGTCGCTCGAAAGCCATTCGGATGGAATCCAGTTGAAGACACCACATAGTACTCCTAAAGCAAAGAAACCTACGATAATTAGACTGCCTTTCATGCCTTTTCCTCCTTTCTGCGGTTCACGTGTTTCCATAACGCCCATGCAGCTGAGCAACTGCCCAATACACAAACGATAGCAATGAGGAAAGCCTCCATGCCAAGCGTGGGAAGGCTACGGATGATCTGTTCGTTGTGTCCAACTTCGATGCCCAACAAAAACAGCAGTAGCCATATCAGTGCGGTGATGACTTTGCCAATCCAAGACAAGGAGTTTCGGCGCAACAAGTAGCCGATTCCTATTCCTGTAAACATAATTCCGATAACTGTAAACATAAAATGTATCTTTTGAGCCGGCAAAGGTACTTCTTTTGGGCGGAATCCCTTATCTTTGTTGAAAATTAAATAAAGAAGATGTTATTACCTTATTTAAACAAAGATGTGATAGAAGCCGGATGCGATGAGGCTGGACGCGGATGTTTGGCTGGAGCGGTCTATGCGGCAGCGGTTATTCTTCCTCCCGATTTCAAGAATGAGTTGTTGAACGACTCGAAACAGCTCACCGATCATCAGCGTTATCTCTTGCGTGAGGTCATCGAACGAGAGGCGGTGGCTTGGGCCGTAGGTGTGGTGACTCCCGAAGAGATAGACAAGATAAACATCCTGAATGCGTCGTTTCTAGCCATGCATCGGGCGGTAGACCAACTAAAAGTACGCCCCGAGCATTTATTGATAGATGGTAATCGTTTCAAGAAATATGAAGACTTGCCACATACTACTATAGTGAAAGGTGATGGTAAGTATCTGTCAATTGCCGCTGCTTCTATTTTGGCAAAGACATATCGTGATGATTACATGAATGCTTTGCATCAGGAATATCCGTTCTATGATTGGAATAAAAATAAAGGGTATCCTACAAAGAAACATCGGGCAGCCATCCGTGAAAGGGGAACAAGCCCTTATCATCGAATGACGTTTAATCTATTGGGTGAAGATCCTCAACTGAAATTGGATTTTTAGAATTTTGATAAAAGATCTTATGTATAAATATCCCCGAAAGTAGTTGAAACTTTCGGGGATATTATTATCCTTTCTACTAAAATTCTCTTTTAATTTTAATTACTTACTTCTTAAATAAGAACGGTAACCATAAATAGTTATTACAACAAAGCAAATCAATGGAAAAATGAACGAAGCGTTCACAGCCGGCATCCCAGCAAATGTACCCATATCTATGATGCTTGCTTGCAATGGAGGCAATACCGATCCACCTAGGATGGCCATAATCAGACCTGCTGCACCGAACTTTGCATCATCGCCCAAGCCTTGCAAAGCAATACCATAGATGGTTGGGAACATGAGTGACATACAAGCCGATACGGCAACTAAGCAATATAATCCACTGATATTCGGTAATAAAATGACACCACAGGTTAGTGCACATGCTGTTACAGCCAGAATACCCAACAACAAGCCTGCATTGAGAAAACGTAAGATAAACGTACAGATAAATCGGCTGCAACAGAAGATGATCATGGCAAAAATGTTGTATTGTTGTGATAATACTTCTGCCGAACGCTCATCCATTCCTTGTTCCATGAAAATATGGGTGCCATATTGAATTATGAAAGTCCAACACATGATTTGAGCACCTACATAGAAGAATTGGGCAATTACTCCTTCTCGATAATGAGCGATGCCAAAAATTCGTTTTAAGGTAGGTCCAAAGTTAATGTCTTTGGATTGGTCACCATTCTTGGGCATTTTGGTAAGGCAAATGATCAAAAACATGATAGCAATAACCAAACCAATAATTAAGTAAGGGCCAATTAAAATGCTTAAGTCTGACTGTTTTAAAACTTCGAATTCGACATCCGATAGCAAAGCACGTTCGTTGGTTTCCATCGGGTTGAGCTTGGCTTGAATGAAGTTCATGGCTACATACATACCAAGCAAAGAGCCAATCGGATTGAACGATTGCGCCAAATTTAAACGGCGGGTAGCTGTTGCTTCATCACCCATTGAAAGAATGTACGGATTGGCACTAGTTTCAAGGAATGAGAGACCGCAAGTCAAGATAAAGTAAGCTAATAGGAACGAATAATATTCGCCGGTCATTTTGGCAGGGAAGAAGAGCAGTGCGCCGATGGCGTATAATCCTAGTCCCATCAAGATACCTGCTTTGTAAGAGTATTTGCGGATGAACATGGCAGCTGGAAAGGCCATGGCAAAGTAACCTCCGTAGAAAGCCACCTGTACCAAAGCACCATCCGTCACACTCATGCGGAAGATTTTGGAGAATGCCTTTACCATCGGGTTAGTGATGTCGTTGGCGAAGCCCCACAATGCAAAACATGAGGTGATAAGTATGAACGGAATCAGAAAACTGACTCCGTCTTTACTGATGATAGATTGTTTTTTCTCTTGAACCATGCGAATTTATTTTGTTTTCTTGCCTAATACATATATTTCCAAATCGTCGATTTCTTCCGGAGTGAGGACGCTGTAGTCGCCACCGCTCTGAACGATGATGCGGCAAGCCATTTCGAAGAAAGTCGCGCGTTCCATTACTTGGTTGAAGTCCTTACCACACACTACCTGACCGTGGTTAGTCAAGAGGATTGAGTTATGATCCTTCATAGCTTCTACTACAGCAGCAGCCAATTCAGGAGAACCCGGACGGTAGTAAGGTACCACTGGAATTTCCTTACCTACGTGGCAAGGTACTTCAGCTGTTACGTTGAAGTTAGTTGGCTTGTTCTTCATGCAAGCTACAGCGGTTGCATATTCCGATTGGAAATGGAGAACTACATTTACATCCGGACGTGCACGGAGGATACCGAGGTGGAATGTACTTTCCATAGATGGCTTCACGCCGTTAGTAGGAGTACCTGTTTCGATGTTACAGATAGATACCTTTTCCTTTTGGAGGTTTGGTACCCATGAACCTGTACCAGAAACCAAAGCTTCTTCTCCGATACGCCAAGAAAGGTTACCACTACTGCACAACATCAACTTTTCATTGCCATAGCGGTGTGCTTGTTTCAAGAATTCTTCTATATGTAAGTCTGTAATCATCTTCTCATTATTTATAGATTGGACCATAGTTTTGGCAAGCTCTGTAGTCAGCGCCTTCCTTATCCATACCGAATGCATTCCATGCAGCTGGGCGGAAGATAGCGTCTTCAGGAACGTTATGCATACATACAGGGATGCGGAGCATAGAACAGAGAGTAATCAAATCTGCGCCGATGTGACCGTAACTGATAGCCCCATGGTTAGCACCCCAATAGTTCATTACAGAGTAAACATCCTTGAACGGAACCTTAGATTCATCCAAACGAGGAACAAACCATGTAGTCGGCCATGTCGGGTCAGTACGCATGTTCAATACTTCGTGGATTTCAGGATCTACGTCAGCAGTCCAACCTTCAGCAATCTGGAGGACAGGACCGAGGCCCTTGATGAGGTTCAAGCGAGACATAGTAACAGGCATGCCGCCCTTTGACAAGAAGTTAGAAGAGAAACCACCACCGCGGAAGTAGTCACGGTCAGCCGGCATCCAGTTAGTGTTTTTCAAGCAGCCTTCTACGTCGGCTTCAGTCATTTCCCAAGCTGGCTTCATGCAAGGTTCACCTGCTGCGTTTGTGCTAGCACCAGTAGCGTCGAGAGTAGTTGCACCAGAGTTGATCAAGTGGATCATACCGCCAGCAGCGAGACCAGTCAATTCCTTGCCAGTTACGCGCTTCACAGCTTCTGGGCTCCAGTATGTACGAACGTCAGAGAACATCTGTCCGCAACCAGTCAACAACTTACTGAACAACATTGCTACAGCGTTACAAGCATCGTTTTCAGTAGCTACTACGTATGCTTCTCGAATACCGTTCCAATCGAATGTACTACACATCAAGGCTTCAGTGAAGTCACCATTAGGCTTCCAGTCAGTCCATTGGCGTTGGCCTTGGAAACCGGCAGCGATAGCGTTGTGACCGATCGCTTCTTCCAAGAATCCCATTTCAC
>JAFYPV010000049.1 GCA_017559935.1 Bacteroides sp.
CATCACTGTTTGACCGACAGCTTTTAAGGTGTTACGGTCGATGTTGCTGATGTTGTCGTTCACCGTGTGCCATGTCGGTCCGAACGATGAGTTTTCGCAAACCGGGTCATAGTTGATGATGTCTACACACGGGATACGTGCTAATTGGTTCACATAGACATGGTCGTCGGTCACTTCGCTACCTTCCTGCTTCACGAACCATTGTCCATAACCCAATTCATGTGCCTTATCCCAAATTTTCTTTAATTATTTGCGGGCAGTACGATACGAATAAGGTTCATAGTAGAAAGTACCTCCCTTGCCGCCCACCATATCAAGCAAGATGCCGTAGCGAGCATAATAACCTTGCACGTGTGGAGCGCGACTCCAATATTGTGAACCGAGACACCAGTCGTGTGCTTTGTAGCTTCCGCGATGCCATGCCGGTGTTCCATAATCTTCGGCATCAAAGAAGATGATATCAATACCTACAGCAGGAGCTTCTTTCTGAATCTGACGGGCAATTTCCAACAATACACCTACACCACTCGCACCGTCGTTGGCACCGTCTATCGGTTTCTTGTGATTCTTTTCGTCGGCATCATAATCTGCATACGGACGGCTATCCCAATGGGCACAAAGCATAACGCGCTTCTTGCTGTCCGGATTGTAAGCACCGATGATATTGCGGGCCTTCAATATAGTGCCGTCCCAGGCTTCGAGGTCGGCATATTGATTGTAGACCTTTGCACCGAATTTCGCCAATTGTTGGGCGAGGTATTCACCACAATCTTTGTGAGCTTGGGTATTCGGCACACGAGGACCGAAGTCTGTTTGCGCTTTGACATAGGTATATGCACTGTCGGCATCAAAGGCTGGTGCCTTGATGACCACTTTCTTTTCAGTAGCTTGAGTATCGTCCGATTTCTTGGTGCTTCCACAGGACACGACTCCTGTAAGGGCGAGCAATAGAATAGGAACGATGAATAAGTTCTTTATTCTCATGATGATGAATTTAATGGCTGCAAAGGTAATCAAACTTTTTGTACTTCCTCCATCACACGCAGGAAGTTTCCTCCCCAAATGCGGCGGATGTCTTCCTCGCTATATCGTTCCTTCAATAAACAACGAGTGAAGTTTATCAGTTCGGAAGCCGATGCACAACCGATGATACCTCCGTCTCCATCGAAATCAGTGCCGATGCCCACATGCTCGATACCCATCACATCTACCATGTGATTGAGGTGTGCAATGGCATCCTGAATGGTGGCAGCTCCTTCTTCCTTCAGGAATCCATTGTATAGAGTCACTTGGGCAACACCTCCCTTGGCAGCCAATGCCTTCAACTGTTCGTCGGTTAAGTTCCGAGGATGATTACAGAGCGCACGGGAAGAGGAATGCGATGCTACAATCGGTTTCGTACTGATATTGAGTGCATCGTAGAACGTCTGTTCGCCGGCATGGGAGATGTCCACCATCATGCCTGTTCGGTTCATTTCGTGGATGACCTGTTCTCCGAAAGCATTCACACCCAATCCTTCTTCATTGTCTCGGCAAGAGCCGCAAAGTTGGTTGTTGCCGTTATGGCAGAGAGTCAGATAGACTACACCCCGTTTGCGGAACCGTTCCACGTTGGCAATGTCCTTGCCAATGGCATAACCATTTTCGATGCCCAGCATGATGGCTTTCTTCCCTTCGGCCTTCAGGCGATAGAGGTCGGCTGGAGTGTAAGCGATGTTTACATGGGCTTGACTCTTCTTTACCATGGCTTCTATTTCATTCAGGATACGGTCAGCTTTGGCGGTAGCGGCTAGCAAGTCTTCGTCGGACAGTCCTTGTTGTTCCAGATAGGCTACCATGATAGTGGCATCCAAGCGGCCTTCCGTCATCTTGTGAAGGTCTACCAGTATCTTCGGGTCCCGACTAGCAAAGTTGATGTTCTGGTCGAAGAACATCGGGGTGTCGCAATGCGAGTCAAGAGTCAGTATGCGGTTATGCAGTTGCTTGGCCTCCATGAAGGAAGTTGCTTCCAGAACAAGTATTTCAGCGTATGCCTCCAGCATGGCAAGATTGGTGCGGACAGTAGGAATCTGTCTGTCTTCCGCCAGTCGGAGGAGCAGACGATCCTGCGGGTGGTCGTCTATCAGAAAAACCCCGTCCAATAGGTTCAACTGGTGGACTAACCAATCGGCTTGGTAATGGGGTGGAAGGATGATAGGAGCACCTCCCGCCTTTATGATTGCCTGATTGATAGAAGGGTGTCCGTTGGTCAGCCCAATGATTGGGGCAGCCTTGTACCCCGGGAATGTCTGGTGAAGACGTTTATATTCAGTTTTTATATCGAATCTGGTCTTTGGTTTCATATATTTTCAAGGTTAGAATCTATTAAAAGCAGATGCGGAAACGGGTGATTCCGTCCGGATAAGTACGTAAAGAAAACGTACATCCATGTTTCATCAGTACCTCACGGATAAAGATGAGGCCGATGCCCTGTCCGTTTGGCTTGGTCGAGAAGAACGGGGTAAAGAGTTTCGTTTCCGTTTCCTTGCTGATGCCTTGTCCGGTATCGCCGATTTCGAGCATGAGCGGAGAAGCCGATGTGCGGATGATGATGCGTCCGTTGGTATCGATGCTTTCTGTGGCATTCTTGATGATGTTGATAAGGACTTGCTCGAAGAGGGCCGTATCCATGTTGACCAGCGGATTCTCTTCACACAAATCCAAGTGAAGGTCGATGTCCCGATTTTGGCATAGGTTCTCCATGAAAATCTTGCAAGCCGCTACCCGGTCGTTCAAATGCACTTCTTCCATTTGTGGTTCAGGAATCTTCACCACATCGGCAAAGTTGGTAATGAACCGGCTCATGCTATAGCTTCGTTCCACGCATACTTTCATCACTTCGCGGATGTCTTCGGTATCGTCCATGGTTTGCAAGGCATCGTCTATGGTGTCGAGGGTAGAAGTGATGCCTGCTACGGAATTGTTCACCTCGTGGGCAATCATTCGGATGACCTTTTCATACGCTTTCTTTTCCGCTTTTATCACTTCAGAAGTCAGGCTTTCTATCAAATAGAAAGGATGGGCGAATCCTCTGTCGATGAACGAAAGGCGGGAGCAACGGTAGATGCGGGAGTCGCTGAGCCGGATAGTGGTAGTCGTGTCCTTGGGTATGCGGTCTAGTTCCTCGGCCAAGGCACTGCTTAATTCATCCATGCTTTTGTTCAGGATATCTTCTTCTGTACCTTCTTCCAGGAAATCCAAGGCGGCTTTATTTGCCATCGAGATACGTTCGTCCAAGTTCAGGATGATGACTCCCATAGGGGAAACGCTGATGAGCAGATCGAGGAAATGGTTCTGTTCCCGCAAGCGGAGCCGTTCTTCCTTCAACCGATTCATCATGCGGTTGAAGATGTCAATAATCCGGTCGGCTTCCAGTTGCCCTACAGGTGCCAGTCGGCTGCTGAAATCTTGTGCCTGAAGCAAGTCCATCCCACCGGCAATGGAGTTCAAGGGCTTGACTGCTTTCCGATAAAAATAGAAAAGATAGAAAAGGCTGAAAGTAACGATGCCCTCTATCAGATAGAACTTCCATCCGTTTTCTTGGGTGGCAATGAATAGTAGTATCATCCATACCACCATCAACAAAGATGCCAAGATAAAGAAAAAGGATTTCAGTTTCATAGGCAGATTTTTTAAATGGCAATGTTATGTTTCTCCAATCGGCGGTACAAAGCCGGTCGGCTGAGTCCCAAAGCAATGGCTACTTGGGTCAGGTTGTTGTCGTATTGTTCCAAAGCCTGCAATATGTGCTGACGCTCCACTTCTTCCAATGTCAATCCGCTCAGGTTGGGGGAAGTGGTTGTTTCTGCCGGTTGGATGTAATGTGCCTTGAAGTCATCGGCATCCAAGGTATCTTTACCGCTGACCAACAAGGTGCGTTCCACCAGGTTCTTCAGTTCGCGGATATTACCGGGGTAGGGCAAGCGTTGCAGGTATTCCATGGCATCCGGCGTGAAGTCCACTTTGGGAAGTCCGTTTTGTTTACATTGCAAATCGGCAAAATGACGTGCCAACAAAGGAATGTCCTCTCTTCGTTCGCGTAAAGCGGGAAGGTGTACGGTAATTAGGTTGATGCGGTAGAACAAGTCTTCACGGAAGGTATGTTCCTGCACTTTTTGGGAAAGATTGGCGTTGGTGGCGCTTACTACTCGGATATCTACTTTGCGGGGACGGCTGTCACCCAATACTTCGAAGGTCTGTTCCTGCAATACCCGGAGCAGTTTCACTTGGCAACTCAAATCCAAGTCACCGATTTCGTCCAGGAAAATGGTGCCTTTATCAGCCAGTTCGAAACGTCCGACTCTATCGGAAGAAGCATCGGTAAAAGCTCCCTTTTTGTGTCCGAACATTTCGCTTTCGAACAATGACTGGGAGATACCGCCTAAGTTCACTTTGACAAACGGTTTCTTGGCTCTCGGACTATTGCGATGAACCGCTTCGGCAATCAGTTCCTTACCCGTACCGCTTTCACCGGTAATCAAGACAGATGCATTGGTGCGGCAGATTCGTTTGATGGTTTCCAATACTTCCATCAAGGCTTTACTCTTGCCGATGATGAGACTGCGGTCGAATCCGTCTTCGCATGTTTCTTCTTCCTTTTTCTTGTTGTTCAGTTCGAGAGCTGTTTCGATGCGCTGCATCAAGGCCGCATTGTTCCAAGGCTTGGTGATAAAGTCGAATGCTCCAGCTTGCATCCCTTTTACAGCCAGTTGAATGCTGCCCCAGGCAGTCATCAAGATTACCGGAACTTCCGGTTGGAAGATCTTGACTTGTTTCAAAAGAGTGATACCCTCGTCACCGCTGGTGGTGAGCGAGAAGTTCATATCCATTAGAATCAGTTCGGGAGCCACAGAACGAACTACGGCTATTGCTTCTTTGGGAGTGGCAACAGCCTGAACCTCGTACTTGGCTCGTTTCAGCATGAAACTAAGCGAAGTGCGGATAGCGCTATCATCGTCAATAACTAGTATCATTGTGGTACAAATGTAGGAACTATTTTTTAATTATTGCTTCAAAGTCTGCATCAATGTTGGTATTTTTCTCAAAGTCCCAAAGGGTGAGACTACGCAACTGGTAGTAATAATACCAGTAATAAAATAACTCATTGATATGTTTTTGTCGGGCTTCGTCCTTACTTACTTGTGCATCGTTCAGGTCGAGGGTACTGATACGGCCAATCATGAATGTTTCCACATTGGTCTTATAGCGTTGTTGGGCAATTTGATCGGCTTCGTTGGCAATGTCCAATTGCGCACGTTGATTGTTGAATTGTTCCACCAGGATGAATAGATTCTGATTGAAGTCCATGGTTTCTTTTTGGAGTCTACTTTGTACCACTTCGCGGTTGCTTTGGGCTACTTTCACTTGTCCGCGGCGTTTGCCCCAATCGAGCAAAGGAATACGGAAGCCCACTTCCACAACCTGATTATCTTTCAGTGGATCGTAAGCGCCTTTGAATGTTTGGTCGGTACCGGTAAAACCTACTTGTGCAAATAGGCTGATTTGTCGGAGGTTGCCTTTGGCCTTGGCTACTTCATAGTCGGCTTCCAACTGGCGGCGGCGGATGTTGTGTGCAAAAGAGTTGTTGGCCAATGCCTTTTCCAGTGCATCCTGATAGCTTACCAACATGGAAGGAAGTGTATCCGGTAAGATGGGTTGCAGTTCTTCGTCTTCGCTCAAAGATAAGAACGAACGGAGCTGGAACATGTTACTTTTCAGTGAACTCTCGTAATCGGTTAGAGACGATTGGGCATTCAGCACATTCAGTTTTAGTTGGAGTACATCGTTCTCGCTGATTTGTCCCATTCGGCGTTTGGCTTTCGCCACTTCGTACAACTTTTCAGCATTCTCCAAGTTCTGTTGGGCAATGCCTACGTTTTCTTTGGCCAATAGCAGGTTGAAGAAGTAGTTGATGGTGGTGAGAGTCACTTCTTCCGTTTCGCTCAAGAAGTTGGCTTTCGCTTCGGCATAGCGTACTGGCTCTATGCGACGGTTCCATTTGAAAGTGTTTACACCAAAGATTGGTTGGTTCAAGGTCAGTGCTACGGGTACAGACATGTAGCGTTCATCCTTTATGCCGTCCATCTGCTTCATGAAGTCCAGCGAAGTGTTCAAGGAAAGTGTACCACCCGTGAGCCAAATGTTTTGGTCAATGGATAGCTCACCCGACATTTGGGTGTAATTATTCCGTACAAACGTGTAGGAACCATCACCCTGCTGGTAACTATTATAACTCTTAGCATAACTAGGGATGGTGGCGTTAAAATTTACCTCGGGTAAGAGATCGGCACGAAAAGTGCGGTACTCCCAGTAAGCAGTTTTCAGTTCATTTAATGCAACGGCAGCATTAACGCTCTGTACTCGTGCCAAAGTGATAGCTTCGTCCAAGGTGATGGGGCGGATGTGGGTGGTGGTTTCCGCCATCATAGAGAGGCTGACACCCATCATCGCCATTGTTATCAATTTTTGTATTTTCATTTTTGTATGTTTTATTCATTATGCAAAGCTTCTGCCGGATCAATCTTCATGGCCTTACGGGCAGGGATGCCGATACCGACGGCAATCATCAAGGCTATCAACAGGAAGCTGATGCCACCACAAAGGAGGAAACGACCCGCTTCCAGGGTTGTATCGTTGTACCAACCATTCAGCTCCGCATAGGCAAGGTTGAAGTCGATAATGAGAGCCAACGGAGTGATGATGAGCAATAACAACCATCCTTCGCTCACCAGTCGGGTAAACACCATGCGGTTGGTCGCTCCATGCGCCTTGTGCAAGGCTATTTCGCACTTGCGTTGCTGGGTGCGGAACCAGAAGCTGCCGAGCAGGCCGAGGAAGATGTTTACCAGCAGAAAGACTATAATGGTTATCCAATCTCGTACTTTATTGTATTGTCCTAGCTGGAAGTTCCGGCGGATGTCCTTGAACGAACGGATGTTGCTGATGTAGATGTTTTCTATACGGAGTTGCTTCTCGCTATCCGCTTTCAAGCGTTCGATAAAATCCACATCCTGATTAGCACGGACACGAACGCAGAGTTCGGCATCGGTGTCCCAGAAATCATGCTTAAACATTAACGAACGCGCATTTCTGCCCGATTGGAAATCGCCATAGCGAACAGTTTTAACCGATGCTCCCAAGGGGTAGCTATGCGTCGTATCGTTGAACAAATAAACACGTCTGCCTACATAGTCGGTCATCGGCATCGGGCGTTTATAGGTAGAGGTAAACAAATTGTCCGATACGATAATCTCATCGCGTTCCAGGATTTCAGCCAGTTGTTCGGGTGTTTCACCATTGGCTCCCTCGTAACGGAACACTTTCACGAAGTCGGGACTGACCGCACGACGGATCACCCAGTTGG
>JAFYPV010000050.1 GCA_017559935.1 Bacteroides sp.
AGGAGTACCCAAACCACCGATGTTTGCACCGATAGGAATAGCCATTGCCAATGCAATCTTACCCTTACCGTCAGCTGGAAGAGCCTTCAACACCGGAGTCAAGAAGGTCAACATCATCGCAGCAGTAGCAGTATTACTCAAGAACATAGAGAAGATACCTGTTACCAATACGAAACCGAGCAACACATACTTAGACTGAGTACCGAAAGGTTTCAACATCACCTTAGCCAAAGCAGAGTCCATACCTGTCTTAGTAGCAGCAATCGCCAAAACGAAACCACCCAAGAAAAGCATGATGATAGGGTCAGCAAAACAATAAACGATTGATTTGTACTTGATGAGCTTACCCAAAGCTTCAGCATCGTAACCTTCCTTGAAAAGCCACAAAGCACTGTCTGAAGAAGTGAAAAGCAATACCACCATCACGATAACTGAAGTTACCCAAGCTGGAACAGCTTCGAAAATCCACATCAAAGTTGCAAATGCAAACACAGCGATAACGCGTTGTTCTACATAAGTCAAACCTTCGATACCGAAAGAATCAGTAGGGAGTAACCACAAGATCAATGAAATACCGACAGCGGCAATGATTTTGATTGTTTTAGAAAGAGTTTGGTCATCAGCCAATCTTCTTTCTTTTCTCTTTCTTTGGTATTCTTCTACCAAATGAAAACCAGGGAAAATTTTAAACATAATATAGATTTTTAAAACAATATTTCCAATAGTCGGTGCAAATTTACGACTTTATATTGGTATAATAACCAATAAGGGCAAAAATATTTTAAAAACCTTGGCGGAACGTACAACCGTTCTTCCAATCCGAACAGCCATACGCGGTTTTTCCTTTAATAATAATTCCTTTTCCACACAAAGGACATGCTTTCCCCAGCATCGAATCATCGACTTTCACTGGCGACGAAGAGGCTTCCTTTCCCTCTGTTTTCGTTTTTTTAGGAGCAGAAGAACGTTTCTTTTGGGGCTCTTTTACACTTTCTTGAGGTGTCTCACTTACGACAGTCACCCGTCGATTCGTATTGTCACTCAATACACTATGTACCACCTCACCCACCATCTGTTTCAATTCATCCAAGAAGACAGAGGCACTATAACTCTTCCCTTCAATTTCACGGAGTTTCTTTTCCCAAATACCAGTAAGTTCGGCAGACTTCAACAATTCTTCGTGAATAAGACCAATCAACTCAACCCCTGTTGGAGTAGCAATCAAGTTCTTGCGTTCTTTCCTAATATAATGTCGCTTGAACAAGGTTTCGATGATAGCGGCACGAGTAGACGGACGACCAATACCGTTTGCCTTCAAGGCATCGCGTAATTCATCATTATCCACGAACTTACCTGCTGTTTCCATTGCACGTAGCAAGGTAGCCTCAGTATAAGGTCTTGGCGGTTGTGTCCATTTTTCATCCAACTTTGGTTCATGAGGTCCCTTTTCTCCTTTCTTAAAAGTAGGAAGCGTAAGTTCTTCTTCACCTGGATCCGTGTCATTTTCCCCCATTCCATCGGGTAAATTAGTCTGAGGCTTAACGAAAATAACTCGCCAACCCATATCTAAAATTTGCTTACCAGTAGTCTTGAATTCAATGCCATCAGCCTCTCCGATTACGGTAGTCGTAGAGAATTTACAATCCGGGTAGAATACGGCAATGAAACGACGAGCCACCAAATCGAACACTCGTTTTTCCATATCCGTCAAGTTGATTGGATTCTGTCCGGTAGGAATGATGGCATGGTGGTCGGTCACCTTCGAGTTATCAAATACTTTCTTAGACTTAATAAGAGGCTTGCCCATCAGCGGTGCAGTCCATGACTCATAAGGCTTCAAGCCAGCCAAAATATTCGGACACTTGGGATAAATATCATCGCTCAAGAACGTGGTATCTACACGCGGATAGGTGGTAATTTTCTTCTCGTATAAGGATTGGATCAAACGAAGAGTTTCATCAGCCGAATAACCAAACTTCTTGTTACACTCCACTTGTAAGGAAGTCAAGTCGAACAAACGAAGCGGTGCTTCCTTCCCTTCTTTCTTACTGACGGAAATAATGGTGAAAGGAGCCTCTTTGATACGGTCAAGCAAACTTTGTCCTTGTTCTTCATTGGCAATCGGTTCAATGCCTGGATTTGCTTCTTCTGCTTTCCGAAGAGCTTCAGCTACATCAAACGGTTGTCCAGCCTTTTCTGCCTTCTCTTTCAACTTTTCAATATCAGCCATGAGGTCTTCCTCACTTTTCTTCAAAATGGCAGTAAAAGTCGTATCCCGATAAAGAGTAGATAATATCCAATATTGTTTCGGCTCAAAATGTTCGATTTCATGCTGACGGTTGACAATCAAAGCGAGAGTAGGTGTCTGTACGCGTCCAATGGAAAGCACTTGACGATTCTGACCATATTTCAATGTATAAAGGCGAGTAGCATTCATACCCAACAACCAATCCCCGATGGCTCGACTCAAGCCTGCTTCGTACATTGATTGATATTCTTTCTGATCTTTCAAATTCTTGAATCCCTCGCGAATTGCCTCTTCAGTCAATGAAGAAATCCACAAGCGTTTTACTGGGCATTTACTTCCAGCTTTCTGCATTACCCATCGTTGGATAAGTTCCCCTTCCTGGCCGGCATCGCCACAATTCACGATTTCATCGGCATTTTGCATCAATTTCTCAATGGTCCGGAACTGTTTTTCAATACCTTGATCGTGCTCTATGAGTTTGATACCGAAACGAGGTGGAATCATGGGTAAACTAGACAGACTCCATGCCTTCCACGAAGGAGTATAATCATGCGGCTCTTTCAAAGTACAAAGATGCCCGAATGTCCAAGTTACCTGATATCCGTTACCTTCCATGTATCCATCACGCGATGAATTAGCGCCCAAAACTCGGGCAATATCTTTGGCAACAGAGGGTTTTTCGGCAATACAAACAATCATATCAGCTTTTCTTTTTTCGATTGAGGACACAAAGGTATGAAAAAAGGAGGAAAAAGAAAAATGGAGCCAGTCATCAACGACTAGCCCCATTCACTTATTCATACAATTTAAGTAGGGAAGACGACTCTTCACAGAAAGCCTTCCCTTGTCATAACATAAAGAGTCACAGAAAATCAATAGATCAGATATTGATGCAACGAGCTATGGCAGCCGCTACATCATCCGTATAATAATATTTTTCTGAAATCGGTTCATAAGTATAAGGTACAAACTGGAAAAACTGTACCGCCACGAATTGTCCGTCTTTCGACATGAGATAATCCAAGCGACCATTTCCACTATCTTTGCACAAAATGTGCGACGGATTCGAAAAATCATTTTTTTCTACCATCTGACGAATACGCTGCAATTCTGCTGAATCCATATACAAAGAGCCAGAACGAATGGAACTACCTGTAGGACGATAGACCGTCTCATAGCTTTGCCAAAATAAACGATAGACAGCAAAAAGTAACAAGATAAAACCAACGGTCAACAACACCATACTTAGGGTATCATCGGATTTTTCCACCACCAATGAAAGGATGACAGCTGCCACACCAATCAAAGCAATGACGGAAGATACCAAAATTTTTAATATACTAATATGCTTATACAAATGTGGATGAGATGCCGAGAACAAAGTGTCCACTGCACAAGTTGTTTGCTTCATAAGTATAGTTATTCTTTTATTGGATAATAAAGATATAGAGTCGTCACACCTTAATGAAACGACTAACACACAAAACAAATAAAAGAAAACCGTTAAATAAGAATATGCCTCATACCAAAGACATAATGTTCAGAAGAAACTGACCAACTTTGGAGAGGCAACGAAGTATAAGTACGTTCGATGGAATGAAACAACAGCTCAAGTCGTTTTTGAGCAGACTGATAAGATGAATTCTTCCCTAAGGAAATGTATTGTGCAAAAATCAATCGCTGACCGCGGGTGCATATACGAAACTGGCGAGCCAAAGATTCCGCATCTACATATGCTTCGCTATCATTCGGCCATTCTACTACAACTGGAATAACATATTCATGAGGAGTATCAGCTCGAAGAATAGTTTTTACCCCTATTCCTTCTTCCGAAAGAGGATGATTCATGCTCTTTGCACCCAGCAAGAACAATGAAGAAAAGAATATGAATAAAAGAATATTCTTCATGTTTAATAGTTGAATATACAAATATAAAAAGAAAGCCTTAATCCAACAATTCTTTATCTTATATTTTCATACACACAAACCACTTCTTCAGGCAAATAACCACTTCGGATTCGCCATTCTTGCGGATAAAGGTTATTGGCCCGATTACCGATATTTTTCACAAAGCCTAATGGTATCTGTTGATAGGTCAGCAACACATAACCACGAGGGACAGAAGCATCGAGATTTAACCCTTCTTTACGCAAATATGCAATCGCTTGTTCGTATGTAAGTGCAGCCTCAGGGAATACACCTTTCGCTAATGCAGTACTCATAGCCAAAGAATGATGAGGAATCAAATCCTTACCCTTTATTTCACCTAACGTAATACCTGCATGAATCACTTTCAACGATTGCAAAAGCAAGGTGTACTCCGCTTCATGAGCCTTCGGGAAAGCTACTACGGAAGTATCTTTCATCGTTAATTGATAGGTATCGGATTCATTTAACCAGGTTTTAGCTTCGTTAGGCACTGCTAATGGCTGCTTTCCATCCTTCCCTTTTTTCTTTTTATCAAAACACTTCGACGTTTTTAAAAAACGTCGAGGCGTTTCATCCAAAACGTCGAAGCGTTTTTTTAAAACCGCCAAGAAGAATCCCTCACCCTTCGTCTTGTGAGGTAAGAAGCGATACACTGGAAATTCTTTTCCCCTCAGGTTTCCTGTAATCCCCCAATCTTCCTCAATCGGCACTTCCAACACTTCCGCACCAAGCTCTTTGGCTATCCATGCCACATTGTCTTCATTTTCTTCCGTATTGAAAGTACAAGTACTGTAAATAAGTAAGCCCCCCGGCTTCAATGCCGGCCAAATATCCGCAAGGATACGGCGCTGTCTCTTCCAACAAGTATCAACATTCTCCACGCTCCATTCATCTACAGCCACTTGGTCCTTACGAAACATACCTTCGCCGGAACAAGGTACATCTGTCAGAATTACATCAAACAAGTGCGTCAGTTCCGTAAAATCTGCTGGATCATTATTCGTTACCACAACTTCCGGATGCCCCCACTTGATCAGGTTTTCTGCCAAAATTTGAGAACGATTTCGCATAACTTCATTAGCCACCAACAGACTTCCTTCAGGCAACGCACTTCGACACAGCGTTGATTTCCCGCCTGGAGCCGCACAGAGATCAAGCATTGTAACCGGTTCCTTTACATATTCCTGCAAAACACGCTCTACAAACATAGACGAAGCTTCTTGTACATAATAACAACCGGCATGGAATAATGGTTCGAAAGTAAAGGTCGGACGATTTTTCAAATACATCCCAGAAACAGCCCAAGGAATAGGCTCTCCCTCTACCGTCCGTTCACACTTCAAACGATTAGGACGGATGCTAACAGGCACTTCTTTCTGAAGCGCTTCTTCGAATTTAGAATATGATTCTTCACCCAAGAGTTGGCGAGTTCTTTCAATGAATGATTGAGGTAGATTCATGGTGTTTTAATTTACAATGACAAAAGTACAACGATAAATCGAATTCTGAAAAATATTTTCTATATTCGCACTTTAAAACGAAAAACAAACATCATGAAACAATATCTCGATTTGTTGCAACGCATCACCACAGAAGGTGTAAAGAAGGAAGACCGTACTGGAACGGGTACAATCAGTGTCTTCGGTCACCAGATGCGTTTCAATTTGGAAGACGGTTTTCCGCTTCTTACCACCAAGAAACTACATCTCAAATCCATTATACATGAATTATTGTGGTTCTTGAAAGGGGATACGAATGTGAAATACCTGCAAGAGAACGGTGTACGCATTTGGAATGAATGGGCCGATGAAAACGGAGATTTAGGACATGTATATGGCTATCAATGGCGTTCGTGGCCCGATTATAAAGGTGGACACATTGACCAAATCAGCGAAGCCATCGATCAAATCAAAAACAATCCGAATTCGCGCCGTATCATTGTCAATGCCTGGAACGTTGCTGATATCGACAACATGAACCTGCCTCCTTGCCACATGTTCTTTCAATTCTATGTAGCTGACGGCAAGCTCAGTTTGCAAATGTACCAACGAAGTGCGGATACTTTCTTAGGTGTACCGTTCAACATCGCTTCCTATGCCTTGTTATTATTGATGGTAGCTCAAGTTACCGGACTGAAGCCTGGAGAGTTTATTCATACCTTAGGTGACACACATTTATATGTGAACCATTTGGAACAAGTCGCTTTGCAATTGACTCGTGAGCCACGTCCGTTGCCAAAAATGAAAATCAATCCAGAAGTAAAGAATATCTTTGATTTTAAGTTTGAAGATTTTGAATTAGTGAACTACGATCCGCACCCGCATATCAAGGGAGTGGTAGCAGTCTAAGATAAAAAGAGGTGGCATCATTGATGCCACCTCTTTTTATCTTAGAAAATGTATTGATATAACTGGAAATACCATACTGCACCAGCCGCTGCCAATACAAGCAAAGTTATCAGCACTTTCAGCCAAGCAGGCATGCCGCTCTTTGCATAAGGATCCTTCAATCTCAATTTAGGATATCTGGCTACATCAGTCAGTGTTTCCCCAAACGGGATGCTAATCTTAGCAGCCGCATTCACCGCCCAACCATTCGCATTCAACAACGGAGCAATGTTTCTACGACGAAGTTTTAACCATGCCAACACCATAGACGGACCGGAAACAATCATTAAGATTCCCATAAACGAAAGAAGCAATTGCCACCATTCAAGAGCAAAGATTCCTTCCGCCAAGCTAGCCAATGCTGTACCAATCATACCTAATGCCATACCGATAGCAGCAAAAATACCAGCAAATTTGGCTATATCAAATGGAGGGGTAGCTACAGGCTTAGCCGCTTCTCCTTCCGCACCTGCTGCAGGAGCTGCCGGTAGTGTAGTCGGAGTCGCATTTATTTTAGCAGTAGCATCCGCCATCATCTTGGCATCCTTTTCAGCTGCACTCTTGTTTATCAGATTTTCAACTGCTACAGACATTCTGCGATAAGGACTCCAGAATGCTTGTGCCACACTGATTGGATTTTCCACAATCTTGGTAATAACAGCATCCCATTCAACACCAGCATTGTCATAGTAAATGGCATTCTTTCAAACAATCAAACTACCTACTTCACCAACAGTTACCGCTGCCACAATCTGCAACTTCGCTGCACTGGTCTTAGTCGTACAATCGCAATATACTAAGAACATACCGCTTGTTGCAGCTGAAGCATTATGTGCCCCCATATCTGCCACTTTCATACAGAAACGGCAAGCACGTTGATCAATAATCAAAGTACCACTTTGGAAAATTGCGCTCACCTTCTTGTCCTTATTATAGAAATCGTGGAAAGTTATGAAGTTCTTCAGCAAACGGTAGAAGTCTTTAAGTATATGAAGGAACTTATCCACCATTTCAATGTTTTCAGCCTCTTCTTTCAATGCAAGATCCTGTGCCACCAAATCCAATAATGCCTGCTTCTTGTCTTGCTTCAACAAAGCATTCACCTTTTCAATGGTCAATTTTTCTACAGAGGCACCAGCCTTACTTCCTTTCCAAGCTGTATAGCCTGCCAAGCTAGCACCAATAGCCGTCCAATCTGCTTCACTTAAAGTTTTTTGATCTGCAGCAATAGCCACTTCCTTGATGATATTGAACTGACCTACCCAAGCTGGATTCATCGGTGCTGAAAGATCCAACTCCGCTTTGCATGTAATACGAGCAATGGGGTACGCAGCGATTTCATCTCCTTTGGCAGATAAGTTCTCACTACTAATAGCCTCAATTCGCGAAGTCTGAACATCCAATGCCGATGTACTATCAGGAGAAAAGTTTGCCAATCGACTTCGCATAAAGAAGTCTTTCATCTTAGCATCCAATGCCGCATAAGCTGTTATCACCGCATCTGTCTTTTCACCGAACGGTGCAGGAACCTCCGCTGCACACCAATCCGAATAAGCCTTCAAGTTCACATAGAATTGTTCAATCTGTCCTGCAGTAACACCCATCTGGCCACTTCTATCCATGGAACCTCCGGTATCTGCTACAGCTAAAGCAATAGTCTCCTGTTCATCCGAATCTTCAGAACTATCTATGGTAATTACTCCGTCACCATTAAAACGAGTCTTTGCGAAAATCGCTGCAACATCTGCTGTGTCAGCCAAGGTTATTATCCCTTCTTCCTTGCCTAAATTAGCAAGAATCTGCTTAGCAGCCTTAGACAACTTAAGCCCCGTTTCATTACTATCATTAATATCTTTAATTTCAATAGAATCTCTTTCTTCCAACAGAAGATCCGGATTTTTAAGAACAGAAGTTATCCATTTAGAGGCACGGATCACATCATTCACTCGAATCTTTCCGTCAGCGTCCCAATCCATATAACCTAAACTCTTTTCATCAATCTCCAATCCTTTTACAGGACAAGAAAGCACTGTCCACATCTTCGTATCCAACTCTTCAAGATGGGCAATGTCTTTCCCTGATGAAATTCTCACTCTGGAACATCCTCCAATGTTCTCAAATTCCCATTTGTACTTTTGATTTTTATTGATTAGTGCCATATCTTATTTGTTTATATAATGATTCTCAAAAAAAAATGTACCTTTGCTCTAAACTTAAACCCTTATGAGTATCAGCATTATTGTAGCCATAGCCAAAAATTATGCTATCGGCCTTGAAAACAAATTGTTATATTGGTTACCCAATGATTTGAAACGTTTCAAATCTTTGACTACCGGTCATACCATTATCATGGGACGCAAAACCTTCGAATCTCTCCCGAAAGGTGCTTTGCCCAATCGTCGCAACATTGTACTTACCCGTCAGGACATCAACTTTCCCGGTGCAGAACGTTACGGTTCTCTAGAAGAAGCCTTGGCACAATGCCAAGAAGAAGAAGAGGTATTCGTCATCGGAGGAGCCAGTGTTTATCAAGAAGCTTTACCATTGGCCGACACCCTCTACATTACTCAAATCGAAGATACTCCGAAAGAAGCGGACGCTTATTTCCCTGCTATCGACCCATCCCTTTGGAAAGAAACGGGCAGAGAAGTTCACCCTACAGATGAAAAGCATCTCTACCCTTATTGCTTTACAGATTATCAACGAAAGAAATAACTCAATTATTCGTCATCAGATGCTACATTAGGAATAGGCATCTGACGGCGAAATGCTTCGTGGAACGATACGATAGTTTCCGATCGAGACAAACCCAACGGCTGTAATTTATCATGGATAATACTAAGCAAATGATGATTGTTCATAGCATATACTTTGATAAACATATCGTATTGTCCTGTAGTATAATGGCATTCTACCACTTCCGGAATATCTTTCAAACCGTCAAAAACAGTCTGGAATTCTTCCGGATGCTTTAAATACAATCCCATATAAGCACAAGTTTCGTATCCGATAGTTTCAGGATCTAAGACAAATTCAGAACCTTTCAAAACACCCAAATTCGTTAGTTTCTGAATACGCTGATGAATTGCCGCACCCGAAACTCCACATTCACGAGCTACTTCCAGAAAAGGAATACGAGCGTTACTGGCAATCAATTTTAGGATTGCTTCATCCAAATTATCTAATTGATGATGTCCCATTCTTTTTTGTTTAAGTTTATGCAAAGATATACTTTTTCCCAAGAGAAAAAACTATCTTTGTTGAAAATTTACACTTTTATGAAAAATTTACTTCCATTCTGTCTTTGTGCTGCCATGTCTCTACCAATGCATGCACAAAATTTCAGCGATTATTTCGAAAACAAAACACTCCGTACTGACTACATCTTCACAGGAGACTCTCAAAAACAAGAGGTTTATTTAGACGAATTATCAAGCTTACCACAATGGGCTGGGCGTCGCCATCATCTAAATGAACTTCCATTAGCCGGTAATGGTAATATCACCATGAGAGATAAAGCCAGCGGTGAAATAATTTACCGAACATCGTTCTCCAGCCTATTCCAAGAATGGTTGGGAGAAGAAGAAGCTACACGAATAAAAAAAGGGTTCGAAAATTCTTTTCTTCTACCTTTCCCAAAACAAGAAGCTATTGTTACCTTATCATTGATGAATGCTCACCAAGAAGTATGTGCTTCGATTACCCATGAAATCCGTCCAAATGACATTCTCATCCACCAACGAGGGATAGAACGTATCACTCCTCACCGCTACATACACCAAAGCGGTAACATAGAAGACTGCATCGATGTAGCCATTTTAGCAGAAGGATATACTGAAGCTGAAATGGATCTATTCTACCAAGATGCAGAAGCGACATGCGAAGCCTTATTTGCCCACGCTCCATTTGATAAGTTGAAGACCCGATTCAATATCGTAGCGGTAGCAAGCCCTTCTACCGATAGTGGTGTAAGTGTTCCTTTAAAGAACGAATGGAAATCCACAGCCGTCAGTTCGCATTTCAGCACTTTCTATTCAGATCGTTATCTCACTACTAGCCGCGTAAAAAGTATCCACAATTGGTTAGCAGGTATTCCATACGAACATATCATCATTTTAGCCAACACAGATACATACGGAGGCGGTGGAATTTACAACTCATATACCTTAACTACAGCTCACCATCCAATGTTCAGACCTGTAGTCGTTCACGAATTCGGACATAGTTTTGGGGGACTAGCAGATGAATATTTTTATTCTGATGAACCAAGCCCACTCTATCCATATCATCTAGAGCCTTGGGAACAGAACATTACTACACTTGTGGATTTTGAAAGTAAATGGAAAGATATGGTACCTACAGGTACACCAACTCCCACACCAGTAAAAACAAACATTGATGAAATTTTCACAGCGGTGGGTGTCTATGAAGGTGCTGGATACACATCAAAAGGGATTTACAGACCAGTAACCGAATGTCGCATGAAAATTAATGAAGCTCCAGCATTCTGCCCAGTATGTCAACGCGCATTGGAAAGATTAATTATATTTTATACAGAAAAATGATAGAAATAATAAGAATAAACAGTTCACATAAGCATTATCAATTCATAGAAGAGCTAATGAAAACGGCGTTCCCTCATAAGGAACGCCGCGATAGTCTACATCAACAGAAGTTAGTGGAGCAAAATTCAAGATTTTATAACAATATAATTCTCGATAATTCCACTCCTATAGGGATTCTTACCTATTGGGATTTGGAAACATTCATATTTATTGAACACTTTGCTATTGACTACCACTATCGCAACAAAGGATATGGAAGTAAGGCATTATCCAATTTATTAAACCACCTACAACGTCCTATTATATTGGAAGCGGAAAAACCAACGAACGAACTTTCATCACGGCGAATCAATTTCTACAAGAGACAAGGATTTATCGTACAAGACTTCCCCTATTTACAACCACCCTATAGAGAAGGAGATGAATGGTTCCCATTACTATTAATGAGTTACGGATTCACAGATATTGAGATCGATTATACCAACATTCGAAATTCTATATATAGAGAAGTATATAAAAAAGAAGCTACCTTTTAGAGGTAGCTTCTTTTATATAAAGTAATTATTAACGTTGAACAGCTGAATAGTTAATATTCAAAGCATATGATTGGCGAAGAGCCTGCTTAACGTCTGTAATGATACCCATCTTAGTATCCTTATCGGCTTTAATAGATACCTGCATAAACGGCTGGTCTTCTTCCTTCATGTTTTCACGTTCTTGATAGATGTAGTCCTGAACTTCAGATACGTCAGCGAAACGGTCATTCAACTGAATACGTGTTTCAGCACCCATCTTTGCTTGAAGTTCTTGAGTCGGCTTACCGATATAGATAAACGTTACCAAAGACTTCTTTTCTAACTTTTCCAATTCGGTTGCTTGAGGAGACTTGAACTGAACCTTCAATGTCACTTCACGCATAGTTGTTACAATCATAAAGAAGAACAACATGGTAAAGATCAAGTCAGGCAAAGACGAGGTATTCAACTCAGGCATGCCTTTTTTACCGCCTTTATTAAATTTTCCCATGATTATTTACCTCCATACTTTTTAGGCTCAGCTTCAGAAATCTTCTGCGGAATGAAATCACGAATAGCCTTTTGTTCATCTTCGTTACATTCTGCATAAGACTTACCAAATGCTTCTTCAGCCTTTGCATTTCTCAATTCATTATATGCAGCAACCAATTCATTCTGAACATCGATGTATGCTTGGTAACTTGTACCAACGTCATTTGTTACTGAAATAACGTGATTTTCTGTAACCATACAATCACCGCCCAATAATGGAATGTTCTTCACATGCTTTTCCGGAAGATTTGCATCATCATTCGGATTAGCAATGAATTCTTTTGCTTTTGCTCTCAATTGCGATACTTCCATGTATTCAGATCCCACCATCAACTGGTTATCCTTATTGATACGAACCTGAAGTACATTTCTTTCCTTTACCTTGATATTATCTTGTACTTTCTGATTTGGATCTGGTGGCTGTGGAAGGCGACGTGCCAAACCCTTATCAGTATCCATAGATGTAGTTGTAAGGAAGAAGATAAGCAACATGAAGGCAATATCGGCCGTAGAACTGGAATTGATTCCCGGCATTGATTTTTTCTTTCTTGCCATTTTACTTAACTCTTAATTTGTACAACAAAATATTATCTCTTGAAAATACCGCTCAAGTTAATCAATGTAGCAACACCTGTTACAGTCAACAACAAGTAGATTGCGTAAAGCATCATATCTGAAAGCTTCAACATTGTAACATCAGTGAATTGTTCACCGCTAGCCATTGTCAAAGGTTCATCAGAACCCATAACATAAGCGCCTACCAA
>JAFYPV010000051.1 GCA_017559935.1 Bacteroides sp.
CAGCTCAGAAGATCTACTTCGAAACAGCTCGTCGTATCAAGCGTATCAGCCGTCAGATTGCAAAGGAATTGAACATCTCTGGTCCGTTCAACATCCAATATTTGGCGAAGAACAACGAAATCAAGGTTATCGAATGTAACCTCCGCGCATCTCGTTCGTTCCCATTCGTATCGAAGATCTTGAAGCGTAACTTCATCGAAACTGCTACTCGAATCATGCTTGATGCTCCATATAGCCAGCCGGATAAGAGCGCATTCGACATCGACTGGATCGGCGTAAAGGCTTCTCAGTTCTCGTTCTCTCGTTTGCACAAGGCTGACCCTGTATTGGGTGTAGACATGTCATCAACAGGTGAAGTAGGTTGTATGGGTGACGACTTCGACGAAGCATTGTTGAACGCAATGATTGCTGTAGGCTTCAGCATTCCAAAGAAGGCAGTTATGTTCTCTACTGGTGCTGCTAAGTCTAAGGTTGACTTGCTTGAATCAAGCCGCATGTTGCAACAGAAGGGTTACGAAATCTATGCTACTGCAGGTACTGCTACCTTCTTGAATGCTCATGGTGTAAGCACTACTCCGGTATTCTGGCCTGATGAACGCCCAGATGCAGAAAACAACGTGATGACTATGATTGCTGAACATAAGTTCGACCTCATCGTGAACATCCCGAAGAACCACACTAAGCGCGAATTGACCAACGGTTATAAGATTCGTCGTGGTGCTATTGACCATAACATTCCTTTGATTACCAATGCTCGCTTGGCTAGTGCATTTGTCAAGGCCTTCTGCGAAATGGATGAAAAGGATATCCAAATCAAGCCATGGCAGGAATATTAATTCCATTCCATCCATAAATATAACGAGGAGCCCGAAATCGGACTCCTCGTTGTTTTTTTAATTATCTTTTCAAGTTCGGATTTTTCTCCACTTCTGTAGGCGGATAGATCTGGTAGATACTGCTTTCTCCTTGCCAGGTCGGTGCCACAGACATATTTTCCTTCAGCACTACATTTTCTTTCAACAAATAGGTAAAAGCATTACCATTAGCATCCCGGCTATGAGTCAGTGTGCCAGCTGGAACAAGAATGTCCGCTTGTGTTCCGGAACGATAATCGTAAGCATTCTTCAATCGTTCCATACGGAATTCATCGGCTCTTCGAGTGACCATTGCCAAAAGATAACCTGCTACTTCATAACCGTGTTCTTCGTAGGCAGCTTCGGCCAATTGCTCTGCACTCATTCCATCGATTACCGAAATCTCAGCTTCATTTGCATATGCTCTGGCACGAACCTGCTTCAAAGCATTCTTGGCTGATGCCAAATCACCACCCGAACGTGCAGCTGCCTCAGCATACCAACAAAGCACTTCCGAATAACGGATTAACTGATGACGTTTTCCGATACACATCCCAGCCCAGAATGGTTGAGTATAGTCATAAGGAGCTGCAACAGGACTTCCCGATGCATCCTTATTGACAGTCATGGACACAAACATTGGACGATAATCATTTACCACAGCATTCTCGCCATTGTAAGGTTCTCCATCTTGGGTTGCCCACCAATCGACTAACGTTACACCATCATTTAGCAACAATTGCTTGGCATAGACATAATCCTTGCGAGGACCTTCTGGATAATTCGCCCAATAACGGCGTTCTGCCAAGAAATCACCCCAACCGCCCAAACTCTGAATCTGATGGCAAGAAGAAAATTGAGAATCTGCATTACTCCAGCCGCCAGTACGAGGCATATAGTAGATATTGAGCAAGGACTCATTGTGATAATTATTTCCATAAGAATACACCTGTCCCCAATCTGCCAATAAGGATTGTGGATATGTTCCATTGTTCACTCCGTCAATGACTTCTTTGGCTTTGGAAGCAGCCTGTGCATAATACGATGTCTGATTCAATGGATAACCAGCCATAGCAAGATAAACCGCAGCCAATGTAGCCTTAACAGTTTGAGCAGA
Organism: Bacteroides sp.; assembly: GCA_017559935.1. Classification (GTDB taxonomy): domain Bacteria; phylum Bacteroidota; class Bacteroidia; order Bacteroidales; family Bacteroidaceae; genus Phocaeicola. The sequence continues at coordinate 1,972 of JAFYPV010000051.1, forward strand.
CACATAGATATTGGCGCCATTGATAGCCCGATTCGTTGTGATGTACTTTACTGGTAAGTTACAAGCCTCAGCAGCAGTCAAGTCGGAAACGATTTGTGCATAGACATCCGCTACTGGAGTCAAAGGCGTATCGTTATGATCGAGTTCATTGTGCAAATTCATCGGCAATGGGCCGAACAAACGAACTAAGCTGAAATAAGAGAAAGCACGCCAATAATATGCTTGTCCAAGTGCAATATTGATTTCTTCTTGGCTAGTAGCTACTTTCTCTGCATTATCCACAATCAGGTTTGCAGCTTTGATAATTGCATAAAATTTGCTCCAACTTTGCTCCTGCCCTTTTGCATCGGAAGGATATTCGAAAGCATCAGCAGAAAGATAAGCCGCTTTGTTAGAACCTGTAGTCGAAGTCACATCATCGCCCTGACACTGCGGAATCATCGGGTTAGAATTACATTGCAGTTCCTGTACTTTAGAATAAAGGGCATAAACACTCATATCCAATTCGTTCTGATTGGAAAAGAACGTATCTGGCGTCAATCTCCCCTGTGGATCTTCGGTCAAGAAATCGCTGCAAGAAGTAGCGAAAATAATAGTGGCTGCCAGAAAACAGCGAGGGAATATTCTTTTCATAAAAGTGATGAATTAAAAGTTATAAATGATGAATCAGAATGTAAAGCGTGTTCCAAAAGTCCATGTACGCGGCGCTGGAGAAGTACCAGTATCCACACCGGTTGCTTGGTCGCCAGCCGAGCTAGAGAAAGAGAAGCCTGCCGGATTGGATCCCTTATAACCTGTAATGGTAAAGAGATTCTGTACACTGAAACTCAATAAAACATCAGCAAACTTGACCAGACTTTTCGGAAGATTATAAGACAATGAAATGTTTTCACAACGGAAATAATCTGCATTTTCCAAATACTTGGATGAATTAGCTTTCGTTACATTATTTTCCGTACGGCTTGGATCTGTCCATAATGTTCCAATCTTTTCTATATGTCCGGCTTCGGTAAACATCCGTGAATTACCAATCATTTCGTTCATAGCAAAACGGAGTACATTCAAACGTTTTGCTCCAAAGGATGAATTAAAGAACATATTCAAATTCCAATTCTTGTAACGAAGACTATTATTCCAACCTAATGTAAAATCAGGAGTAGAACGTCCCAAAACGATACGATCGGTAGTCGGATCAGGATTTCGGGTTACACTACCGTCGGACGTATAATAAGTATCATAACCATCTGAATCGATACCTGCCCAACGATAGCCATAAAAAGAACCTATGGCTTCTCCTTCGGTAATGATATTGGTGCCATCATCACAAATACCCGGCATTACTCCACTATATAAACGCGGCTCTTGTGCTGTCAATTTCACGACCTTATTCTTCAAGTAAGTGCCATTCAATGAAGTGTTCCATTCAAAATCATTATTCCTGAACACATCAACACTGATAGCAAAATCAATCCCTTTGTTGGATACTTCACCTGCATTAATAAGGTAAGATGTACCACCCAAGTAGTTCGGCAAACTAGTTGAAAGAAGCGCATCAGTAGTACGCTTATCGAAATAATCGAAACTCAAGCTCAAACGGTTGTCCCACAACCCCAAATCAAAGCCTATATCAAACTGATTGGTCTTTTCCCACTTGATATCAGGAGTAGCCAAAGTATTCGCCCAATAACCGGTAACGCCTGTATCGCTACCAAAATAAGTTGTAGTCTGACTCATTAATGCCAACGTTGAATATGGAGCAATATCCTGATTACCAATTATACCATAACTAGTGCGAAGTTTCAAGTTACTGATAATATCGTTATATTTTTCCATAAACTTTTCATTCGATACCGTCCAAGCCAAAGCCACTGATGGAAAATATCCCCATTTGTTGTTGGTGAAACGGCTAGAGCCATCAGCACGGAATGTTCCTGTAAACATGTATCGATTATCGTAATTATAAATTACACGACCTACTCCCGAAAGCATCGACCAATCCGAATAACTATTGGAAGCGTTCCGAGTCAATGCATTGGCAACATTCCACCAACCCACCGATTCCACTTGAATGTTTTGGCCGCTAATTCCCATAGCACGCGTATTGCTTTGTGTAGCTTCCCATACAGCTGTAGCAGTCAAGTGATGTTTATCCCAAACCTTATCATAAGTAAAGTTATTCGACGATTGAAGCAAAACACGCTGTTGGTTGTTATTGATCATGCTGTTGTTGCTATTGCTATTAATCTTCAAAGGCGAAAAGCCATACGATGTATCATTATAATAGTCAATACCATTGCTGGTTGTAAAAGTCAATCCATCCATAATCTGGAAACGCAAATCTATATGACCGCTCACTACATCCCGACGACGTTCCTGTTCATTGTCCCGTACCATACCTAACGGATTGTTCTGAATGGAACTATAAGGGTCATAATTATAATTCCCTTCTGCATCAAATAACTCCATACTAGGAGAATAATTGAAGGCAACCCATAATGGATTAGCTCCACTCAATTCCAAGCCTCCAATTCCTTTTCCAATGCTTCGAGATGCATTGAAATCTAAGGTAAGATCCAGCCAATCGGTCATAACCGCTTTGACATTCGCTTTAGCAGCATATCGCTCATAAGAACTCTTTTCGATAGTCCCCTCTTGTTGCATGTAGTTTCCCGACACATAAGTCTGCAAACCATCCACCCCTTTCGAGAACACCAATTTGTAGTTCTGCACCAATCCTGTACGGAAGATTTCATCAATATAATCTACTCCAGGATTGGTTCCATTCAAATAATCTTCCACATCTAATTCACTAATACCATCATAATCCACCAATGCCTTAGCATAGGTCTGAGCATTCATTTTCTTCGGCAAACGAGTTGCTTCAGAAAAACCTAAAGAAGCATCCAACGTAATGCTACTTTGTCCTTTCACACCGCTTTTAGTAGTAATAATGACAACACCATTGGCACCACGCGAACCATAGATAGCCGTTGAGGAAGCATCCTTCAAAATCTGCATACTCTGGATATCTTCTGGATTGATACCTTCCAAACCAGACTCACGTACCATGCCATCCACCACATAAAGCGGGTCGTTACTCTTATTAATTGAATTTGTTCCACGAATACGAATCTTAACCGAACCACCCGGAATACCATCACTAACCACATTGACACCTGCCACACGACCTTGAAGCGCATCGCTTACTTGTGTAATCGGTTGTGCCTTAAATGCCTTATTATCCATCACCGACACAGCACCCGCCATATCCGCCTTACGAACAGTACCATAACCAATCACTATAATTTCTTCCAAATTCTGTGTATCCTCTTTCATCACGATGTTCAACGGACCACCATTCCATTTTACATCTTGCGTTTGATAACCGACAAACGAAACCCGAATAACATCACCGATCTTTACCCCATCCAACGCGAAATTACCGTCGAAGTCAGTAACAGTACCATTAGTCGTTCCTTTGACCAATACAGACGCACCAATAATTGTTTCACCAGAAGTGTCTGTAACCACACCTACACATTGGCCATTTTGTTGCACTAATTCAAATTTGGAAGCTCCTACCGATGCATAACTTGGTATCACCCCTCCTAGAGCAGATAGAACCAAAAACATTTTAATTGCTTTCATTTTTCGCATAGTCTTTAAGCTTTAAAAAGATTTGATTAAAATATTGTTATTCTCACATTTGTAAATAATAACATTGTTTAGTCAAAAAAAGTTCAGAGCAATCTTTTATTTTGAAGCAATTGCCTCAGCCCATTCTTATTCTCAACCTTTAAATGAGCATAAATTTCAGCAGCTTTCTTTCTAACATAATTTTCTGTCAATCCCATCTTTTGAGCTATTTTAATGAAATCATCGCTCGTATTCACCAAAAATTTAGCCAACTCTACTTGGCGAGGAGGCAAGCCCAATTCACAGATAGGATTACATCCTGCTTGTTTAGCCCTTCGATGTCCTGTACCATTAAATTTACAAATAGATCTTATCGGACATTCCACCACTTTAGGATGCAATTCACCCAAATTATCTGCATCGGGAAATAATTCTGAACCTCCAAAACAACATTTCAAGCTTTGTACGGCTAATCGTGCAATACACAACCTCGGTAAAGCCGCTCCTGATGTGTAAGCTCGATCATATAAAAGGTGTAATAACCTCTCAATAGCTTGTAGATGCCCTTGATAGTGCATACTCATGGTCTTCAGATATCCAACGGCAAAGAAATACCCTTTCGTTCCATCAGCACGGATTTCAAGAATCTCTCCTTTTCCTGTCTTGATAAAGACCGAATCTGATTCCTTTCGTAAAATATACCAACCATCTTTTACTGTTTCATTGTAAACATTAAGTGCATTTGCAGTTGTCAACTCGGTTAATTCTCTCTCAAAAATCTTCGAAAACGGTAACACTTGTGACCGTTTTGATGCCTTTTTCATTAATTCATTATTACTCATATTTCTTATTTTATAAATTTGTTACAAGAATACGAATGAATATTGCCAAAACGCATGATAACCGAATAATAAAAAAGCCAACAACTAGGCGAGAGGGTTCACCAAGACAGAGTAGAATCTCGGTGAACAAAAAAGCGTATCGGAAAATTCCGATACGCTTCCTTTTTTCTTGTTTTCAACAACCTTTTATCATTTTAATTGTTGACACTTACGTTCTTAGCATATAAAATAGACATCTTCTATAATACGATAGAAACTGTCTGTTGGATAGTCTGTATGCACATCCTATCTTTGCATCAGAGAAAAGGAAAAGAATTAAAAATAACAATTAAATAAATAAGATTATGAAGACTTTAGATTATTTGAACTTGAACGAAGCGAAAACCATGAACGTAGTATCGGGATTGCAACAATTGTTGGCAGACTTCCAAGTGTATTACACCAACCTTCGCGGTTTCCATTGGGAAATTAAAGGACGTGGATTCTTTGTACTTCACGAAAAGTTTGAAGACATGTATAACGATGCAGCTGCTAAGATTGATGAAATTGCAGAACGCATCCTAACTTTGGGCGGAACTCCAGAAAATAAATTCAGTAAATATTTGAAAGTAGCTCATGTAGCCGAGGTCTCAGGTGTATCTCGAAGCAGTGAAGCTGTAGAACATGTCTTGGAAACATACAAGTATTTCATTGCAGAAGAAAGAAAACTCATTGATGTAGCTAATGATGCTAACGATGCTGTAACCGTGGACATGTTAACAGGTTATCTTAAGGAGCAAGAAAAAATGATTTGGATGTTAGTTGCATTCAGCACCAGAGGATGTAGCATAAATGATTGTAAATAAACAAGCTTAACTTAGACAAAACTAAACGATTGAGGGTATGCTTCCGCATACCCTCTCTTTTTATTATAATGCAGTTTCAATTATTTTCATTAATTTCTGGAATTCCTCAGCAGTATAACCTATAGAAGAATAAAGCAACTTACCATCTTTGCCAAATAGATAAGCACGTGGAATGGATTTTTCTGCAAACAATGAGAATACTTCGCGTTTCGGATCCGGATAGAGCGGAAAAGTAAACTTCTTTCGTTCATTATATTTCTGCAAATCCTCATCTGTATGTTCACGCCCGATTACCAACATTACAAAATTCTTGTTATCCTTATACTTCGGCCAAAGGGTACTCTGCACCTCAGCTAACTCCTTCTGACAAGGGCCACACCAAGTAGCAAACAAGCTTACTAAAACCACTTTACCCTTCAAATCTGCCGGTTTAATGTCACCATATACTAATGAATTCAACTGAAATTCAGGTAAAGTATCACCTATTTTTAACTCTTGCGCTTGCACCATTAAAGTCATTACAAGCATTGTCAACATACATACGATCTTTTTCATACTTTCTGTATTTTAAGGTTTGTATCTATTTAAACATTTTTTCTAACTCATCTTCTTTGATAACTACCAAAGCAGTCTTTCCGTCAGGAGTATAATTCGGCGAAGCAGAAGTCAACAAACCATCTACCAAATGGTTCATTTCCTCATTGGAAAGCACTTGCCCTTGTGCAATCGCAGCTGCCTTTGCTAACGAAAAAGCCAACATTCCCTGTACCTCCTCTTTCACCTTGCAACCTTTTTCCATTGCAGTATGCACCATGTTTTGTACCAACTCCGTCGGACGTAATCCCTCAATACCTGCAGGGATTCCATTGATAGCATAACTTCCTCCACCCAAATCTGTTAATTCGAATCCCAAATAAGACAAATCTTCCAAAATACTTTGTAATACAGGTATTTCTGACGCTGGGAATTGTACTATATCAGGGAATAACATTCCTTGTGACACACCCTTGCAAGAAGCGATCTGAGCTAAGTAACGGTCGTATAAAATACGAATATGTGCCCGCTGTTGATCAATCACCATCAACCCTGATTTTACAGAAGTCAAGATAAATCTACCCTTATACTGATAATGCTGAGAAGATGTTTCTGAAGAAGCTGATTCTTCCATAGGTTGCTCTACAAAACTATCTCCATCATCCGGATAAGAGAATGATGACGATGCAGCTACATGCTGTTCCAATCCCTCATATAATTGTTCCCACCCGTTTGTTTCTTTTCTTGAATAAGAAGAAGCCGAAGAAGTATTAAACGGATTATAATCCGGATTATAGGTTGTTTTAGGCATCTGAATACCCGAGTAAGGCGAATTCTCAAATGCAGGAATATCTGGCATACCCTCCGTATCAAAATCAATAGAAGGCACCGCATTAAACTTTCCTAATGACTCTTTGATAGCAGCAGAAAGAATTTGCCATATGGCCTGTTCATTCTCAAACTTTATTTCCGTCTTAGTAGGATGAATATTTACATCAATATTAGAAGGATCTACTTCAAAATATAAGAAATAAGATACCTGTTCACCAATTGGAACCAACTGTTCATATGCATCCATTACCGCTTTATGAAAATAAGGATGACGCATATAACGACCATTCACAAAGAAATACTGACGTGCACCTTTTTTACGGGATGTTTCTGGACGCCCCACAAACCCCGAAATACGAATCATGGTTGTATCTACTTCTACAGAGAGTAACTCTTGGTTGATTTTTTTTCCAAAGACTCCCATGATACGTTGCTTCAGTTGAATGGCAGGTAAATTAAGCATTTCTGTTCCATTATGATGAAGTGTAAATGCTACATCTGGATTGACCAAAGCTATACGCTCAAACTCAGTCAAGATATTGCTTAACTCTGTCTGATTGGATTTCAAGAATTTTCGACGAGCCGGCACATTGTAAAAAAGATTCTTTACTTGAAAGTTACTACCTTTTGGACAAGCTACCGCTTCTTGACTTTCGACTTTGGAACCAGCAATACACAATGATGTTCCTAAATCCTCACCTTCCAAACAAGTTCTCAATACCACTTGAGCAACAGCTGCAATAGATGCCAATGCTTCACCACGGAATCCCATGGTACGCAATGCAAACAAATCGGAAGCTTCGCGTATCTTTGAGGTCGCATGGCGTTCGAAAGCCAAACGGGCATCAGTCTCGGACATTCCCTTTCCGTCATCAATGACTTGTATGGAAGTCTTTCCTGCATCGGTAACCCAAACATCAATATGCTTGGCTCCTGCATCTACCGCATTCTCTACCAATTCTTTGATGACAGAGGCCGGACGCTGTATTACTTCTCCTGCCGCGATCTGATTAGCGACAGAATCAGGCAATAAACGAATGACATCACTCATAGGCTTACAATTTAGAAGGTCAGTTCACCTGTAACTAAATAATGCAATACATAGCATAAAGCACCAATACCAATCAACAATGCGGCATACGTCAAAGGTTTTCGTCCGCTTTCTTTCCTACGCTTCAAGTGCTTGGTGCCTTCTACAAACTTACCACGGATTCTCTCTTCCGATGTCAACTCTTTTTCTGGAAGCATTCCTAAGTCACGCTTGGCATTCTCTTCAATTTTGGCAAGTTTCTCTTTACGCTCGTTTACATAGATATATTGATGACTGAAAGCACGAGGCTTTTCCGACTTAAATATTCCCATAGCAACTAATCTATCTTTTTATTATTTTCAAATATTTTTTTATTGGGCAACGGAGCAGCTCCTCGTACACTTTTCTTCAACTCTTGTCCAGCTTTCTTTCCTCGCCAATTAAATATATCCTCTTTATTTAAAGGACGGATATAATCAAACCAAGCAAAATTCTCCAATTTCATTTCTTGAGGCGGAATCTTTGTCATTGGATATAAGGTACCACTTGATGTTGGACTCATTATCATTTTCTTCAGCTTCCGATTCTCCAAAAATATATTTAACTGACTTGTTTCCGAAACATTCATACCAAGCAATGTACTATCTTTTTCCATCGGATAATAAACCAAACGAACTGTACCTATAACGTCAACCTGACGCATTTCTCCATTTTTGAAAAAGGCCTTCATTTCTTTTCCACTGACTTGATTATAATTAACCGAATCAATCTGTTCGACCGATAAAGCCTGATTTTGAATATGTGCCCAATCAACAGTACTATCGTTCATATAAATCATTATTTCTTCTCCCAAAAGCTGCTGACGCTGATTCCAAAGAATCGGATCACTATACATTGTCAAACAACTATCTTTCGATGAAAATACCAAGGAATCACATACTCCTTGTACATCCGAACGATAAAAACGCACTTTATGAAATGCACGCACTTCCCGATAGAGTGAATCCGTATCCAAATGGAAAGTATACATTTGCAAACTATCAGCGTGTATGAACAAGCTATCTCCTTGTGAAAAATCTGTAGCTACCGCCTTATCCGTAGCAAAAGCATAACTAGTGAACTGATTGTAAAAACAATAGTTTCCAGTCAACATATTCTTATTAATGGTATCTACAAATTCTATATTATTGAAAGCTTCACCAACTCCTCTATTACGATCATAAAACAAGCTATCGCCCGTCATAATCTTTCCCCCATTGCTTAACACGGAACGATTCAATAATTCTGCCTGTCCCTGTTGAGTATAATAAAAACCAAGTTCTGAGTAAATGTGATTCTCATCGCTATCGATATCTGAGGGTCCTACAATATTGGCAACTTTCGTTGCTGTATTATAACGGAGAGTATCAGAAGTCAATACAAACTGAGGATTGACCAGTTTAACCTCATAGTTAAACACAGAGACTTTAGTAGCCGGACTATATTCTCCCCAATCCGAAGTCAGTACATTTTCTTCATCCATTAATGTACCTCCATCAAAGAAATACCCCAAATTGGTTACACGATCATAATTCAAGCTGTCGGTTGTTAATGTTATTGTGCGATTCTCCATACGGACATTATTACGCACTTGAGCTAATTGAGTATTACCATCGTAAAAAAGATAATCACCATAAAGGAACAATGTATCACCTTGAACCATTTTCACATTATTGAAAGCTTCCAATGAATTGGTCTTTTCGTAAAAACACGCACTATCACAATACATGTAAATACTATCATGTCTGAAAACAACATCTCCGACCAAGATCTGTGCATTAGGATCAGGATTGTCCTTACTCTTCTTCAGTACATCTGAATGAAGCAAATATACTTTGCTTTTTGCTGGCTGAACTGTATTCTTTCCTGATCGAACCTGTGCAACCAAACAAAAGCCAAATAGGCACAGGATACTTAATATAAGCATCCTGCGCCCATTTTTATTTTCATAATTCTTTTTCTGTATTATCATTTCATTATTTTCTTACCCAACCTGGATATTTGAAATCACACTTTACCCAATTCTCATTAATACGAACATAAGTTGATTTCTGCTTTTCTACAATCCACTTCTGAATCTTCTCCTCACCAAGTTTCGTTTGGACAATAGATTTCAATCGTTGATAGTCTTCCGTAATGGTTGCCTTATGGCCATCGATACGTGCCTTTAACTTAACTATGGCACAAATTTCTTTACCTTTATTATTTATCATAGTGAAAGGTTCAGAAATTTCACCCACATTCATATCATTAATGACCTTTGCTATTTCTTGAGAAACTTGAGCTAACTCCTGCATTTCAAAACGTGCTGTTCCTGATCTTGGGTTAGCCATCAAACCATGATTATTTCTAGTTTCCTTATCTTGTGAAATAAACGTTGCAGCTTCATCAAAGCTAAACTTTTCATTACGGATATCTTTAGCAATTGAATCCAATCGAAGCAAAGATGCCTCCATATCCTTCTCTTCTACTTTTGGCTTCAACAAAATATGGCGGGTATTAATACGGTCACCACGCTTTTCAATCAACTGAATAATGTGGAAACCAAATTCCGATTCTACAATCTTAGAAATCTTATTCGGATCCTGAAGATTGAAAGCAACAGTTGCAAATTCCGGGACTAACTCTCCACGTCCCATAAAACCAAGTTCCCCTCCACGTCGACGAGTACCTTCATCCTCTGAATACAATCGTGCCAATGTTGAAAATGCGATTTCCCCCTTATTTACTTGAGCCGTATAATCACGTAAAGCTTTTTTCACACGTTCGATCTCTTCTTGTGGGATTTTAGGTTCAAGCGTAACAATCTGTACCTCAACCTGCGTTGGAATATAAGGGATACTATCTTGAGGCAAGTCCTTGAAATAGCGACGGACATCAGCTGGCACAATCTTTATGTCACCCATAATCTCTTGTTGCATTTTCTGAACAATCAGACCATTACGAATATTCTCACGAAGCATTTCACGAATTTGGGTTGAAGTTTTATTGAAGTATTCTTCCATCTTCTCTTTAGAACCAATTTGGTCTATATACCAGTTGACCTGTCGCTCCAACTGCCCCAACACTTCTTGATCTGACACTTCGATACTATCCAATTCTGCCTGATGCAAAAAAAGTTTCTGAACAGCTAACTGTTCCGGAATAATACAATAAGGATCACCATCAAACTTACGCCCTTCATACTGTGCATTCAAGCGTTCTGTTTCTACATCGGACTTTAAAATTGCCTCATCACCAACTACCCAAACTACTTCATCTATCACATTGTTTTGTCCAAATGCCGAAACTGACGCCAATAACAGAACCCACAATGTACAAAATTTGGCACACATTAACTTATTCATCTGAATTCAAATAATAATAAATAATTTCATTCTTATTCGAAGCTTGAAAAAACAAATCTTCTTTCACCCGATTTATAAATTCTACCCGCTTCAAGTTTATTAAAATTTCCTTTATTTCCTCTTGCGCAAAATCCAAAGGCTTTTGCGCTCCCTTTTCCTGATACTCCTCGACATGCAAAAAATAATGAAAGGCTGTGTCTTTCAATTCCACATCCCGATTTTGTCCTAGATTACGGCTCTCAGCTTCCCATTTTTGAATTGGCATCATTGCTCCAATTTCCTCTAATGGGCGCCATTGATCATAAAAATAATCGTATGTCACTGCATTACGCAAACTATATTTCTCCAACTGTTCTATTGCATCCTGTGTATTCTTTTTATACCAACGACGCACATCACCCAGTCCTGAAGATTGAAGAGGGACCTTAATAAACAAGCCTTTGGCAATCGGATTTTCCAAAACAAAAAGAGATCTATTTTTCTCATAAAAATCCATAATCTCTGCCTGTGTTATTTCCTCCGCCAGTTGTTGTTTTATCAATTCCTCTTGATAGGCATGCATAACCAATGCCTTTCGATAACTTTCGACCAATGCCTTTACCTTCTCGCTATCACGTACGTTATCTTCAGCCTTTTCAAACAACAAAGCATCTTCTACCCAATTTCGCACATAACTTTCTGCAAAAAGTATACTGTCATCCTTAGAAAGATTTAAAGGTAAAGCAGCGTGCAAATCTTCCTGATAAAGAAACTTTCCATTCACTTCTACCAAAGGGATTTTTCCTTTATGATCATGCTTTTGCGTACATCCTCCTAAAGACATTACCAAGCAAAAAATCAGAGTCCAAATATATACATTATTCATAAGTCAACAAATAGCGAACGAAGATAGTGCTAAATTATTTATTTCCGTAATGATTAACGGTTTTTAAAACCTCTTCCTCTATTTCTACTCGTTTTTTTTGTATAAAAGCTTCTATTTCGACCTCTTTCTTCTTTTTTAGACAATCTTTTTCAACCTGCTCACGAACATCCTTATAACACCTAGGTCCTTTCTTTAACTTCTCTCCTAGCACCCATGTATATGGATAATTAGGCAATGTTTCAAATGCTCCACATTTAAATACCAACTTATCAACATACGGATTCGAACCTATAGCATACAAACCCGTTTCTATTTGACAAACAGAGGTTATATCTACCGGCATTCGATCCTTAACACCTTCCCATGCAGTTTCTGGATATTTCTTTAAATATTTCTTTATTCGTTTAGCTTCTTTTTTATTTTGACAATGAATAATTGCCCCTTTAAAATGAGGTAGTCCCCAACCATAGGCATCTCGATATGTATTAAAAAATTCTTCCAACTCCGCCTCTGTACAATGAATATTTTTTTCCAAATACTCTTCTAAAGAAGTAACCAATAATCCATCTTCAATCTCTTTAGTTCGGATTTCTTTATCTATTACTCCACATACGATATCATTTCCATACCGTTTATCTACCCAAGCAATAATATGTATTCCCAAGGGTGAATAAAACGGTTCAGAAAATTCATCTTTGGCAAGCACTTTCAACCGACACTTCCATTCATCCAACAAATAACGTGTCTGTATCCATGCCATACTATCCAAATGTACACTTTTCATTTTATCTCTCAACATTACAGATAAAGAATCCAACATTTTTTTAGCATTTCTTTCTTCTGTTTTATCTGCATGTTGCTTTAAAGGATATGTAATATGGGCCAGTTTTATCCATTCCCGCTCAGCATTCTGCAAACTTTCACATTTTTCTGTCTGCTTAAGCGATTGTTCCAAAACATTCGTGTAAAAATCCCTTTGCAGACAATAGCTAGATAATGTATCTAACCTAAGTTCTTTAGCCCATTGTACCTTTTGTTTAAAACGTACAAACGTTTGCATAAAAACATGGATACGTTTTTCCATAGATTTGCTAAAATGATAATTAAATTCATTTCGGCAAATAGAATCTGCACCAACTCTTAATAACACAACATCTCCTTGTGCCTGTATCACAGATACAGACACAAGGAGAAGCATGAAAATACCGAGTAATCGACGCGGCATTTTATATCATTTATTGAGGACGGCTATAATTAGGCGCCTCACTAGTGATGGCTACATCATGCGGATGACTTTCGGCAACACCAGCATTAGTGATACGAGTGAATTTGGCATTGTGCAATTGCTTGATATCAGCAGCACCACAATAACCCATACCGGCACGCAAACCACCAACCAGCTGATAAATCACTTCAAACAATGTACCCTTATAAGGAACGCGAGCAGCAATACCTTCCGGTACCAACTTCTTAGTTTCTGTCACACCACCTTGGAAATAACGGTCAGCAGAACCATGTTCCATAGCCTCCAAAGAACCCATACCGCGATATGCCTTGAACTTACGGCCATTGAAGATAATTGTGTCACCAGGTGCCTCTTCTGTACCTGCCACCAAAGAACCAATCATTACGCTATAACCGCCAGCAGCCAAAGCCTTCACAACATCACCAGAATAACGCAAACCACCGTCAGCAATCAAAGGAACACCTGTTCCTTCCAAAGCTTTCGCCACATCATATACAGCCGACAATTGAGGTACACCTACACCAGCAACTACACGAGTCGTACAAATAGAACCCGGACCGATACCCACCTTTACAGCATCTGCACCTGCTTCAACCAACATCTTAGCTGCTTCACCTGTAGCAATGTTACCAACAACGATATCTACCTGCGGGAAACGTTGCTTAGCTTCTTTCAACTTTTCAATTACACCCTTAGAATGACCGTGAGCTGTATCAATAACAATAGCATCAGCACCGGCATCAACCAACGCTTGCATACGCTCCAATGTATCTGCAGTAACACCTACACCTGCAGCCACGCGCAAACGTCCCTTACTATCCTTACAAGCCATTGGTTTATCTTTAGCCTTGGTAATATCCTTGTAAGTAATCAAGCCTACCAACTTTCCATTATCATCCACAACCGGCAACTTTTCAATCTTGTTTTCCTGCAAGATTTGTGCTGCAGTTTCCATATCTGTTCCTTGGGCAGTTGTAATGATATTTTCTGTTGTCATTACCTCATCGATATGTTTGTCCATATCAAGTTCGAAACGAAGGTCACGATTAGTTACAATACCCACCAAGAAATTTTCATCGTCAACAACAGGAATACCACCAATATGATATTCTGCCATCAATTCCAACGCATCCTTAACCTTTGAACCACGTTTGATAGTCACAGGGTCAAAAATCATTCCATTTTCGGCACGTTTAACGATAGCAACGTGGCGAGCTTGCTCTTCAATAGACATATTCTTATGAATAACACCAATACCACCCTCGCGAGCAATCGCAATAGCCATCTTCGACTCTGTAACTGTGTCCATCGCAGCAGTTACAAAAGGAATCTTCAACTCAATGTTACGTGAAAACTTAGTCGTGAGTTCGACTGTTTTAGGCAATACTTCAGAATAAGCGGGGATCAACAAGACATCATCATAAGTCAATCCGTCCATTACAACTTTATCGGCAATAAATGAAGACATAGGTTTAAATGCTATTAAATTTATTGCGTGCAAATATACGCATTTTATCAAAAAGGTAAAAACGATAAATTGTTTTTTTCTATAAAAACTAAGAGTACAGTAAAAATAATGCTTAAAAGCTACTTTACAAACACTCAACTCCGAACTTTTCATATCTCGAGGTGTTCTTGATTCACGAACAACTTAAGGTACCATAAGACGTTTAATGATAATCTAAAAATGATAGAAGTATGAAGAAATTTATTCCTTTTCTATTGGCAACATTCGCTTTCACCGCATGCGAAAAAGATGCCGACACGGATAAACTAGACAACAAATTCGTAGTTTATACTAATTATGACAAGAGTGCAAACTTCAAACAGTTCACCACTTATTACTTACCCGATAGTATTTTAATTATCGGCGACAAGGACAAAGAAGAGTTTTGGTCGGACAGTAATGCACAAAAGATCATTGATACCTATGTATTCAATATGGACAACCGGGGATTTACTCGTGTAACAGAACGTGAAGAAGCCGACCTCGGCCTACAACTCAGTTATGTCAAAAACACCTATGTCTTCACAGACTATGGCTATCCTGAATGGTGGTGGGGATATCCAGGATATTGGGATGTCCCTTATTGGGGAAACTGGGGAGGTGGTTGGTATTACCCATATGCTGTAAGCTATGCATATAGTACAGGTTCCTTCCTTACCGAGCTCTTGAATCTAGAAGCTCCACAAGGACAAGCTGAAAAACTCCCCATCCTATGGAGTGCATATATGAGTGGGATGTTGAGCGGTTCAACCGAAGTGAATGTACAACTTGCTGCACAAGCCGTTAGCCAAGCTTTTACACAATCTGCTTACTTAACCAATAAATGATTTATTTAACCATAAAACAAGAAGTATGAAAACCATAAAATATTTATCAATCAAAACAATGGCCATCATAGCCATTGCTATTGGATTCGCCTTACCTAGCAAAGCACAAGTCCTCGGAAACTATTATGCCAATATTGATTGGCAATTCAATTTCCCCTTAGGCAATGACTTTGTGAAGAAAGGAAGCGGTTGGGGCATGAATTTCGAAGGAGGATACTACATTACAGATAATTTATCTGTTGGTGCATTTCTCACCTATCATAGTAATCACAAATACATTCCTCGACAGACTCTCAGTCTTTCGGGAACAGAGTCGTTGAACACGGATCAACAACACACGTTGTTCCAAATGCCTTTCGGTGTTTCTGGACGATACACTTTCAACCGAGAAGGTATGCTTCAACCTTATCTTAGCTTGAAGCTAGGGCCACAATATGGACGTATGAAAACAGACTTTAACGCCTACCAAAACACAGACGACACTTGGGGATTCTATGTGTCACCTGAAATCGGAATGAACATCTTCCCTTGGGTTTATCAACCAGGTATTCATGTTGCAGCATACTATAGTTATGCTACTAACAAAGGAAATGTTATGACATATGACATCGATGGGATGAGCAATTTTGGACTACGACTAGGTATTGCGTTCTAAAAAAAGTAAAAGCGGTTACTTTTCTTAACAAGTAACCGCTTTTACTTTTTAATTAGCCATTTCTGATATAAACTTAATACGAACTAGACGAATTTCATCTTCCGTATAATCATCGCCAAGTTCATCCATAGCATCATCAAGCTTATCGGTAGTTGATTCCTTGAAATAATCATAGATATCCAACATATGATCTTCATCCATTATTTCCTCCAAGAAATAATCTATATTCAAACGAGTTCCCGAATAAACGATAGCTTCTACCTCATCCAACAATTCACCGAATTCCAACCCCTTTGACAATGCAATATCATCCAATGCTACCTTTCGGTCAATTGCCTGAATAATAGATACCTTTATTTTAGATTTATTAGCTACCGTACGAACACGAAGATCTTCTGGACGTTCTATTTCATTTTCTTCACAATGTTTCTTTATAAGAACACAGAATTCCTGACCATAACGTTTTGCCTTACCAGCACCAACACCTGGGATATTCTGCAGTTCTTCCAATGTCACTGGATATGTAGTAGCCATCGCCTCCAAGGAAGGATCCTGAAAAATCACATAGGGTGGTACATCCAATTTCTTGGACATTTTCTTACGCAAATCTTTCAACATCGAATAAAGGGCTGGGTCTACAACACAACTACCGCTACCACGTACTGGTGCTTCATCTTCTTCCTCTTCATCAAAATCCGTATCCTCCACAACTTTGAACGACACAGGCTTCTTTAAGAATTTACTGCCAGCAGCGGTTACTTTCAATAAGCCATAGTTCTCAACATCCTTACTCAAATACCCTGCTATCAGAGCTTGACGAATAACTGCATTCCACATTTTTTCGTCTTCTCCTTCACCAGAGCCAAAAACTTCCAGTTCTTCATGTCTATGTGCAAGCACTTCAGATGTTTCTTTACCCAACAAGACATCTATAATATAGTCTGATTTAAAATTTTCTTTCACAGCCATGATTGTTTCAATCACGGCACACAACGAATCCTTAGCTTCCACCTGCTTCTTAGGATTTAAACAGTTATCACAATTTTTACAATTCTCTTCTGTATAAGTTTCGCCAAAATAGTGAAGTAATGACTTACGACGACAGACCGAAGATTCTGCATAAGCCTCTGTTTCCTTCAGCAGTTCATCACTCACATCTTTTTCAGACACGGGTTTTCCCATGCATAAATTTACGTAACTTCTGCATATCTTTATTAGAGTAAAAAGCGACACACTGCCCTTCTCCTCCATCACGTCCTGCACGACCAGTTTCTTGATAATAGCCTTCCAAACTCTTTGGCATATCATAGTGAATGACAAAGCGCACATCAGGTTTATCAATACCCATTCCAAAAGCGATTGTTGCTACAATCACATCAATGTTTTCCTTAATGAAATCGTCCTGCACAGCAGAACGTGCCGACGAATCCATACCAGCATGATAAGCACTAGCATTAATTCCATTCGCTTTCAGAATTTCTGCCAATTCTTCCACCTTTTTACGGCTCAAACAATAGATAATACCCGATTTCCCAGAATTACCTTTGATGAACTTTATGATATCCTTATCAATATCATTTGTTTTACGGCGTACCTCATAATAAAGATTCGGACGATTGAACGACGACTTAAACTCCTTGGCATCAGGTATTCCCAATATCTTTTTGATATCTTCCCTAACCTTCTGGGTTGCTGTTGCCGTCAATGCAATTATCGGAGCTTGACCAATCATGTTGATTATAGGACGGATACGTCTATATTCCGGACGGAAATCATGTCCCCATTCCGATATACAATGCGCTTCATCCACCGCATAGAAAGAGATCTTTACATTCTTCAAGAATTCCACGTTTTCTTCTTTTGTCAAAGATTCCGGAGCAACATAAAGCAATTTAGTTTTTCCGTTCAGAATATCCGACTTTACTTGATCTATCGCAGATTTATTCAAAGAAGAATTTAAGAAATGTGCAACGCCATCTTCCTCGCTGTAATGCCGCATAGCATCCACCTGATTCTTCATTAACGCAATCAAAGGAGAAATAACAATAGCCACCCCCTCCATTACTAAGGAAGGCAATTGATAACATAACGATTTTCCGCCCCCAGTAGGCATTAACACAAAGGTGTCATTCCCATCCAAGAGATTACAAATGATTTGTTCCTGTTCACCTTTAAATGTGTCAAAGCCGAAATACTTCTTCAGCGTGTCCGTTAAATTCAATTTCTCCGCCATGATTTCTTGTTTTTCTGGTTCTCGATTTTTCCTAATCTTTTCTTGTCTAACAAAGTTATAAACAAGTTCTCAAATTACACGAATATTTCGAGTACATTTTTGCAGAAGAATTGCTTTTTTTTCTTTCTCTAAATTAAGAACATCCTCTTTATGCATTTTGCAAACGGGAAACATTTGCTTTTTCCATTTGCTGACGAGCATAATCCAAAGTAAGTTCATATTCTTCCACCTTCATTGAAGGCATTTCGAACATCACATCCATCATAATGGTTTCTACAATAGAACGTAAACCACGAGCACCTAACTTGTATTCTATTGCTTTATCTACAATAAACTCGTATACCTCTGACTGGATATTCAATTTTACTCCATCCATCTCAAACAACTTAATGTATTGTTTGATAATAGAATTCTTGGGTTCCGTTAATATATTACGCAAAGCTGTTCTATCCAAAGGATTTAGATATGTCAAAATTGGTAAACGACCAATAATTTCAGGAATCAAACCAAATGACTTCAAATCCTGAGGTGCAATATATTGCATCATATTGCTACGGTCTATCTTGACTGTTTCCTTAGTCGCCCCATAACCAACAACATTGGTATTCAAACGCTGAGCTATTTTTCGCTCAATGCCATCAAAAGCACCACCACAAATAAAGAGAATATTTTTTGTATTTACCGCAATCATTTTTTGATCCGGATGCTTACGACCTCCTTGTGGAGGGACATTGACCACAGAACCTTCCAACAATTTCAAAAGCCCCTGTTGAACACCCTCTCCACTGACATCGCGAGTAATCGAAGGATTATCTCCTTTACGAGCAATCTTATCAATTTCATCAATAAACACAATGCCTCGTTCTGCCTCAGCTACATTATAGTCAGCTACTTGTAACAAACGTGTCAATAAACTTTCAATATCTTCACCTACATAACCTGCCTCCGTCAGTACTGTTGCATCAACAATGGTAAAAGGCACCTTCAACAATTTGGCAATAGTACGTGCCAACAATGTCTTTCCAGTACCTGTGCTACCTACCATGATGATGTTCGATTTTTCTATTTCTACATCATCCTTGCCAGGCTTCTGCACCAAACGCTTATAATGATTATAAACAGCTACCGATAGATAACGTTTTGCATCATCTTGACCTATCACGTACTGATCCAAGAATTCCTTGATTTCTATCGGTTTCGGAAGTTCCTTCAAGTCTAATGAGCCAGCTCCACCCTTTGGAGATTCCATAGCCTCTTTCACGATTTCGAACGCTTGTTGAGAACAACCATCGCAAATATAGCCGCTCATACCTGTAATCAAGAGACCGACTTCACTTTCCGGACGACCGCAAAAGCTGCAACGTCTTTTATTTTTTGAATTTTCTCCCAATGTAATTTCGATTTATTTAAACCTTATATTATAATGCTTTACGCGACAATACTTCATCAATCATTCCATATTCCTTCGCTTCCAAAGCCGTCATCCAATAGTCGCGATCCGAATCAGCCCATACCTTATCAAACTCTGTATGTGAATGTTCTGCAATGATATTATACAATTCTTTCTTCAACTTAGCGATTTCACGAGCAGTAATTTCAATATCAGAGGCTTGACCTTGTGCACCACCCATCGGCTGATGGATCATCACTCGCGAATGAGTTAAAGCAGAGCGCTTACCCTCCTTACCAGCGACAAGCAATACAGCCGCCATAGAGGCTGCCATACCAGTACAAATAGTAGCCACATCGCTATTAATAAATTGCATAGTATCATAAATACCCAAACCGGCATAAACCGATCCACCCGGTGAGTTGATATAGATAGAGATATCCTTCGTATTATCTACAGAATCCAAATACAGCAATTGTGCCTGAAGCGTATTGGCTGTATAGTCATTAATTTCAGTGCCGAGAAAAATGATGCGATCCATCATCAGACGCGAAAATACATCCAATTGAGTCACGTTTAACTGACGCTCTTCAAGGATGTATGGATTCAAGTATCCCGCTTGCGATTTGATTACATCATCTAATACTAGGCTATTCATACCCAGATGCTTGGTTGCATACTTCTTAAAATCATTCATATTCATCTGATTTAGTTTTTATAAATAGAAAAGAGGCTTTCCACCTCTTTTCTTTAGATGGACAAAAGTACAAAATTGCGATATTACTACCAAATACTTTGTCATTAAAGAAATTCAAGGTCGAAAGCCTCTTTTCGAATCAGAATATCTTACTTCAATAGGTTGTTGAATTCTTCCATAGAAACTTCCTTATTATTCAAGGAAGCCTTAGCCTTCAATGCAGCAGCCAACTTGCTTTCTACCGCACGGTTAACCAAACCTTCTACGTTTTCTTTCTTCTTCAACATTTCCTTAGCATAGTTTTCCAACATTTCTTCAGGAATGCTCATCATACCGTATTGAGCGAACTGCATACGAGTATTTTCTTTAGCCATAGCCAAGACATCAGCTTGTTCCACCTTGATTTCGAAGGTTTCTACCAACTGTTCCTTAATCAAATGCCATGTCAATTCTTCCAAACTCTTTTCGTAGTTTTCTTCTACGAATGATTCGCCCTTATCTTCGTTGTTCAACAACATGATCTTCTTCAACAAAGCATCTGGGAATTCCAACTTTCCTACCTTGTTCATCATGTAAGTACGTACATCCAACATGAACTTATAGTTGCTGTCCACTTCGAACTGAGCTGCAATACCTTCCTTAATCTTACCGCGGAATTCTTCTTCAGAATTTACTGCACCTTCACCAAACACTTGATTGAACAATTCTTGATCCAAAGCAGCTGGTACGGCACGAGTGATTTCTTCTACCTGGAAGCTGAAGTTAGCCTTCATTTCAGCCACTTCTTCACGCTTAATTTTCAACAAAGAAGAAAGTTCAGCTTCATTACCTTCGAACGCAGCATTCGGATTAAATACCAACACATCATTTACCTTAGCAGTAGCAAAGATAACCTTCTGTTCGTCGTTCTTCATGTATGAAGGCATCATTACAGCTCCTTCTACTTGAATACCACCTTCCTTTGTATTACCATTTTCATCCAATTCAGCAAGCAAACCCTTCACCATGTCACGATCTTGGTAATCTTCTACCTTTTCGTATTTAGCTGCACGTTGAGCATACATATCAACTTGCGAATTTACCATTTCATCCGATACAGCGATTGTGTAGAAATCGATAGCATCTTGTTCTGTGATTTCAGCCTTGAATTCTGGAGCCAAAGCAATATCAAATACGAATTCGAAGTTTTCTTGAGTGTCGAAGTCGATTGTCTGCATTTTTTCTTCGTTTGGCAACGGCATACCCAACATATTTACTTTATTTTCACGAATATATTCGTTTACCTTTTCTTGCATCAACTTATCTACTTCTTCTGCCATTACAGACTTACCGAATTGCTTCTTGATAAGACTCATCGGAACCATGCCCTTACGGAAACCCGGGACATTTGCCTGTTGGCGGTATTTCTTCAATACTTTCTCTACTTTTTCTTGATAATCAGCTTTTTCAATGTTGACAGTAAGCAATGCACTTACCTTGTCAACGTTCTGCATTGAAACGTTCATTTCTTTACTTATATTATTTAATTATTACTTTTTCTGTAGTTTACACAAAGAGTCCGCAAAATTAGTGTTTTTACTTTCAACCACCAAATACACAGCGAAAAACTTTTAAAGTCTTGTTTGTTCCTCTATACGACGATTTCGCATTTCCTCTGTCTTTTGGAAATCCTTACGGGTGAGAACAAAGTTCGAGCCAAGATATTTCTCACGAACTACAGGATTTACCGAAAGTTCTTCTGGTGTTCCCTGAAAAAGGATATTACCATCAAACAACAAGTAAGCTCGATCTGTTAGTCGAAGAGTTTCCAATGCATTGTGGTCAGTAATAAGAATACCAATATTCTTGTCTTTTAATTTCCAAACAATATGCTGAATATCCTCTACCGCAATTGGGTCCACCCCTGCAAATGGTTCATCAAGCATAATAAATTTGGGGTTGATAGCTAAGCAACGAGCAATTTCCGTACGACGACGTTCCCCTCCGGAAAGCTGATCTCCCAAATTCTTGCGTACTTTCTGTAAACGGAACTCATCCAACAAAGCTTCCAACTTCTCTTTCTGCTCTTCTTCGGAAAGATCCGTCAACTCCAATACTGATGAGATATTATCTTCCACACTCATTTTACGAAATACAGAGGCTTCCTGTGCCAAATAACCAATACCAGCCTTAGCGTGTTTATAAACCGGGAAATCGGTAATTTCCAAATCATCCAAATACACGTGTCCGCCATTAGGCACAACAAGACCTGTAGTCATATAAAAAGAAGTTGTCTTACCGGCCCCATTCGGCCCCAACAAACCTACAATTTCTCCTTGTCGCACTTCAAAGTTTACCCCGTTCACTACGGTTCGCTTTCCATATTTCTTAACCAAACCCTCCGCACGTAGCACCATTCTCTTAGGAGCTTCCACCTCAGTCTGTTGAATATCCATTTCTTGTTCTGCCATAAGACTTAATTTTGCAACAAAAATACGAAAAATCTTTCGGATACGGACAAAAGAACACAAAATCAGACTTCCTTTTGCAAAAATACAGACAAAAAGAACTAATTTTGCACTCGATTTATGAAAACAATGATATTAAAACCCATAGAAACCGTCGGTAAATACCTGATGCTGATGGGACGTACATTCTCACGTCCTGAACGTATGCGAGTGTATTTCAAGCAGTACGTTAACGAAATGGCGCAGTTGGGAGTCAACTCCATCGGAATAGTTCTCCTCATCTCTTTCTTTATCGGAGCTGTAATCACTATTCAAATCAAATTAAACATCGAAAGTGCATGGATGCCACGTTGGGTAGTAGGTTACACCACTCGCGAAATCATGTTATTGGAGTTCTCCTCCTCCATTATGTGTCTCATCCTGTCTGGTAAAGTTGGTTCGAACATCGCCTCAGAAATCGGTACCATGCGAGTAACCCAGCAGATAGACGCCCTTGAAATTATGGGAATCAATTCGGCCAGTTACCTCATCATGCCGAAAATCGCAGGCTTAATGACTATGATTCCATTTCTAGTTACGTTCAGTATCGTAGCTGGTATCATCGGTGGCTTCTGTACTTGTTGGTTTGGCGGAGTCATGAATGCCGCAGACTTTGAATTAGGTCTTCAATATTGGTTCCAAGAGTGGTTCATTTGGTGTAGCTTTATAAAATCACTCTTCTTTGCCTTCATCATTTCGAGCGTATCAGCCTACTTCGGTTATACCGTAGAGGGCGGATCCATTGCCGTAGGTAAGGCAAGCACAGATTCAGTGGTAATGAGTAGTGTGCTGATTCTTTTTTCCGACTTAGTATTAACACAACTTTTAATGGGATGATTGAACTAAAATCCATCTATAAATCATTCGAAGACAAGGACGTATTGATGGATATCGACGCCCGCTTCGATAACGGAAAAACCAACCTGATTATCGGTCAGAGTGGTTCTGGGAAAACCGTATTGATGAAATGCATCGTGGGCTTATTAACTCCCGAACGTGGTCAGATTCTTTATGACGGACGTAATTTCGTCAGCATGAATAAAAAGGAAAAGATAGCCTTGCGTCGAGAAATGGGTATGATTTTCCAAAGTGCCGCCCTTTTCGACTCTCTTTCAGTATTGGAAAACGTCATGTTCCCATTGGATATGTTTTCTAATGATACGCTACGCGACCGCATTCGCCGTGCCCGTTTCTGTTTGGATCGTGTAAACCTTATTGATGCTCAGAAAAAATACCCAGGCGAGATTAGTGGTGGTATGCAGAAACGCGTAGCCATTGCCCGTGCTATTGCCCTCAATCCGCAATACCTTTTCTGCGACGAACCGAACTCAGGTTTGGATCCAAAGACATCATTGGTCATCGACGAACTTATTCATGACATTACAACCGAATACAACATGACCACCATCATCAATACCCACGACATGAATTCCGTAATGGGTATCGGAGACAGTATTATTTACATCTACGAAGGTCATAAGGAGTGGGAAGGCACGAAAGACGAGGTTTTCAATGCTACCAACGAGCGGTTAAATGATTTTATATTCGCTTCCGATTTATTGAAAAAGGTAAAAGAAGAAGGAGCACTTCAAAAGTAATCATAAAAATGGTGGATGCCATTTCAATAGCATCCACCTTTTTTTATTTCTGACGAATATAAATATTAATCGGCGTACCAGAAAAATGCCACTTCTCACGCATCTTGTTTTCCAAAAAGCGACGGTATGGTTCCTTCACATATTGCGGCAAATTCGCAAAGAATACAAATGAAGGCACTTGTGTATTTGGCAATTGAGTACAATATTTAATCTTGATATATTTACCCTTATTTGATGGTGGCGGATAAGCTTCTATCAATGGAAGCATTTCTTCATTCAAACGAGCCGTCGGTACACGATTAGTACGAGCTTTATACACTTCCTTCGCTTCTTCTAACACCTTAAATATACGTTGCTTAGTCAAAGCAGAAGCAAATACAATCGGGAAATCTGTAAACGGAGCAAAACGCGAACGAATAGCTTCCTCGAAAGTTTTCATCACCTTCACATCTTTATTTTCCACTAAGTCCCACTTATTAACTACAACAACTAAACCCTTTTGGTTTTTCTGAATCAATGAGAAAATATTCAAATCCTGACTTTCAACACCGCGAGTAGCATCAATCATCAAGATACATACATCAGCACTTTCAATAGAACGAATAGAACGGATAACCGAATAATATTCCAAGTCTTCAGTAACCTTATTCTTCTTACGGATACCAGCTGTATCTACTAAATAGAAATCAAAACCAAACTTTTCGTAACGAGTATAAATAGAATCACGAGTCGTACCTGCAATATCAGTTACAATGTTACGATCTTCACCAATAAAAGCATTTACGATAGAAGATTTTCCTGCATTAGGACGACCTACTACTGCAAAACGTGGTATTTCTTCATCAATATCTTCTACTGCATCTTTCTTGAACTTACTAACCAACAAGTCCATTAAATCTCCTGTTCCAAAGCCACTCAATGCAGAGATACAATAAGGATCGCCCAATCCTAAAGAATAGAATTCAGCCGCATTATATTGTAAATCATTGTTATCAGTCTTATTGGCAACCATCAATACAGGTTTTTGTGTACGGCGCAAGATACCTGCCACCTCCATATCCAAGTCGGTTACTCCATTCACCACATCCACAACGAATAGAATAACATCGGCTTCTTCTACGGCCAACATAACTTGTTTACGGATTTCTTCTTCAAAAACATCATCCGAATTTACTACCCATCCGCCGGTATCAACGACAGAAAATTCACGTCCCAACCATTCCGATTTGCCATATTGACGGTCACGAGTTGTACCCGCTTGTTCATTGACAATCGCTTGACGAGTCTTGGTCAGACGATTAAAAAGTGTAGACTTACCCACATTCGGGCGTCCTACGATTGCTACTAAATTTCCCATTTTCTTAATTCATTTAACGGCTATCACAGTCGATTAATCCAATTGATACCCAAAATTTTTCAATTCTTTATCAGAACTTCTCCAATCTTTATCCACCTTTACAAAGGTTTCTAAATATATAGACTTTTGGAAGAATTTTTCTAACGTCTTTCTAGCTTCTATAGAAACTTTCTTCAACGCTTTGCCTTGTTTACCAATAATAATACCTTTCTGAGAATCACGTTCCACATAAATCACGGCATTAATATGGATACTCTTGGCTTCTTCTTTAAATTGTTCCACCACTACTTCCACTGCATACGGTATTTCCTTATCGTAATACAGCAAAATCTTTTCACGAATAATTTCTGTTACAAAAAAACGTGCTGGTTTATCAGTCCATTGATCCTTATCAAAATAAGGAGGTGAATCAGGCAATAAATCTTTAATACGCTTCATCACTACATCCACACCAAACTTCGAAATAGCTGATATAGGAATGATTTCTGCTTGTGGGATCAATTCATGCCATTCTTCCACACATTTTACCAAAGAATCCTGATTACTTAAATCTATTTTATTGATAAGCAAAAGGATAGGAACTTGCATCTTGCGAACCTTTTCGATAAAATCGATGTTTTTATCCGGTTTTTCAACTACATCTGTCACATAAAGCAACACATCTGCATCCGCCAATGCTGACTCTGAAAAGTTCAACATTGATTCCTGCAATTTGTAGTTCGGTTTCAGCACCCCCGGTGTATCCGAAAAGACAATTTGCATTTCATCCGTATTGAGAATTCCCATGATACGATGACGAGTAGTCTGCGCCTTAAAAGTAGCAATGGAAATACGTTCTCCCACCAACAGGTTCATCAAAGTTGATTTACCGACATTCGGATTACCTACAATATTTACAAATCCAGCTTTGTGCATATCAAACTATATTTGCTGCAGACAAAAAACGCATCCGTTTCCAGATGCGTTTTTCGATAATCTGCGGATTAATTATTTCATATTACCATCATAACCCCATTTTACATAAACAGCACCAAAAGTAAAACCAGCGCCGAATGCTGTAAATATCAGGTTATCACCTTTTTTCAGCTTTTTCTCGTAATCCCAAAGGCACAAAGGAAGTGTACCTGCACTAGTATTACCATAACGCTGAATATTTACCATTACCTTTTCCATTGGAACTTGCAAACGTGAGGCTACTGCATCAATGATACGCATATTAGCTTGATGAGGAATCACCCAATTGATATTATCCTTAGTCAAACCATTCTTTTCTGCGATTTTGGCAGTAATGTCAGACATGTTTGAAACTGCATACTTAAACACAGTACGTCCTTCCTGATAAATGTAATGCATCTTATGATCAACAGTGAAATAAGAAGGGGTACAAACCGAACCACCAGCCTTCATATGAAGGAATGGAAGTCCTTTACCATCAGTACGAAGAATAGAATCCATGATTCCATAATCTTCAGTAGTAGGTTCCAACAAAACTGCTGCTGCTCCATCTCCGAAAATAGGACAAGTAGCGCGATCGCTATAATCTACCATCGAAGACATCTTATCGGCACCAACAAGAATTACTTTCTTATGTCTACCGGAAACTACCAAAGACGCAGCTACTTCCAACCCATAGAGAAAACCACAACAAGCAGCTTGCAAGTCGAAAGCAAAGGCATTCTTTAAACCCAACTTATCACATAAAATAGAAGCAGTTGAAGGGAAATGATAGTCTGGAGTGGTAGTACAAACAACGACAGCATCAATTTCATCTGGATTAACACCTGTTTTCTGAACCAACTGCTTTGCCGCCTTACGTGCCATATAGGAAGTACCCAAACCTTCTTCATTCAAGATGCGTCTTTCCTTCACCCCAATTCGAGTCATAATCCATTCGTCAGTTGTATCTACCATTCTTGAGAGTTCATCATTCGTCAAGACATAATCAGGTACATATCCACCGACTCCTGTAATTACTGCGTTAATCTTTTCCATCATTCCTAAAATTAAGTGTTACGTTAATAAAACAGCCGACTGAGCCGAAGCTCGCCGGCTTTATTTTATAAAACGTACAAACGTGTTAAAGCTACTGATTAAACAGCAGCTTCTTTTACGATAGCCAACTTACCTCTATAATAACCGCAAGCTCCACATACAGTGTGGTATACATGCCATTCGCCGCAGTTAGGGCAGATTGCTAAAGTAGGAGCAACTGCTTTGTCATGAGTTCTTCTCTTTGCAGTTCTCGTCTTTGATTGTCTTCTTTTAGGA
>JAFYPV010000052.1 GCA_017559935.1 Bacteroides sp.
CGCGGATTTCCAACTTACTTTCCGAACTCAAGCGACCTTCAGACACCATATTCAAATAATTGGCGATTTCCAATTCCATGTTGTCACTGATGTTTTCATACTTCTCGATACGGCTGAACAACTTGTTAAAGTCATTTTCATTGGTAGTATGAAGTAATTCATTCAACATGCCGAACATACGACGCATACGTTCTGCAAACAAGTTGATTTCCTTACGAGCCTGAACGATTGAAAGTTCCGCTGTAGAAAGCAAACCACCTGTGATGAAACGGAGGCGATATTCTTCGTCCACTTCCTTCTGCGGAATAATCTTGCAAACAGTCTTTTCAATCAATTTCACGAACCAAATCAAAAGCAATACGTTACAGATATTAAAAGCAGTATGGAATGCCGAAAGTTTGAAAGATACAGCAACAGCTGGGTCAACGGTCTTCATGATATCTTCAACAAACCAGGACACACCCATTGTGACAGGTTTAAAGAGACAAAGCACCCAAATTACACCGAATATATTAAATACCAAATGCGCCATCGCAGCTCTTCGAGATTGTGTATTACCGGTCAAAGCAGCCAAGTTAGCAGTAATGGTCGTACCGATATTTTCGCCCAATACCAAGGCAGCACCCAATTCGAAGCTGATCCAACCATTGGCACACATAATCAAGGTAATAGCCATCGTAGCAGCAGAAGCTTGTACAATCATGGTCAGCACTGTACCGATAAGTACAAATAAAACGACTGAAGCAAAGCCCATATCTGTATAGTTCTGAACGAACGAAAGCATTTCAGGATTGCGCCCTAAATCAGGAGCATTAGCCTTCAACAACGAAAGCCCCATAAACAAGAAAGAGAAACCAAAAATGAATTCACCGATTGATTTTCGATTACTTTTGCCGGAGAACAACAAAGGTACACCGACGGCAAGCAATGGCAATGACATGGCAGCCATATCTACCTTGAAACCTAAAGCCGAAATAATCCAAGCAGTTACAGTAGTACCAATATTGGCCCCCATAATCACCCCAATGGACTGTGTCAAGCTTAATAATCCGGCATTAACGAAACTTACTACCATAACGGTGGTAGCGGACGAAGATTGAATCAACGCTGTGATAAGAACACCGGTCAGAACGCCGGTCACACGGTTGGTTGTCATAGCAGTGAGGACACTACGGAGACGATCACCTGCAAATTTTTGCAGCCCCTCACTCATTATTTTCATTCCATAAAGGAACATTGCCAGGGCACCTAGCAATTTTAATAAATCATAAAAAGAATATTCCATCTTTTAATTAATTATGTATGAATTAGTGTTTTTCTTCTTTATTCAGTAACTTAACGCCAGATTTGTCAACCACTGAAAATAGTATTATAACCATGTTACAAATATATTGCAAAAATATTAATAAATCAAAGACTTTTCCTATCGGAATTTCACTTTTGGATATTTATTCCGGTTTTGGTTTGGATATACCTTACGGTCCGGTCAGTGCCAAAGTAAACAATAAGGTGGAAAGTCTTACTTTCCGTCTTTACAATAATAAGGATATCGAATTCTTGAACATATGCAGTTCTTCGGGTATGAGAACTTATGTCCGTTCCTTGTGTTTTATCTTATGTAAAGCTATAGAAGACCTTTATCCAAATGGCAACATCGTATTGGAACATCCTGTTTCTAAAGGTTATTATTGCCAACTTAAATTAGCAGACCGTTCCATCGGTTTGGACGACGTACAACGCATCAAGCAGCGCATGAAAGAAATTATAGCCGAAGATCTTCCTTTTGAACGTTTCGAAAAGCATACCACTGAAGTTGTAGAACTTTTCCGTCAAAAAGGTATGATGGATAAGGTACATTTATTGGAAACTTCCAATAATCTCTATTCTTATTATTACACTTTAGGAAATACCATTGACTATTACTATGGCAGTTTGCTCCCTAGTACCGGATACATCCATCTGTTCGATTTGATCAAATATTACGATGGATTATTACTTCAAGTACCTAACCGATCCAACCCCAGTAAATTGGAAGAAGTTCTGAAACAAGAAAAGATGCTGGAAGTCTTTAAGGAACATCGACGTTGGAACCAGATACTTGGTATCGGTACCGTAGGCGATTTCAATAAGGCTTGCAATGCCGGCTATGCAACGGAATTAATTAACGTATCCGAAGCACTGCAAGAAAAACGAATTTCCCAAATAGCCGATGAAATCTTCAATCGCGGACAAAAAGGTCATCCTGTTAAACTAGTTCTCATCTCCGGTCCTTCGTCATCGGGAAAGACTACATTCAGTAAACGACTGAGTGTACAGCTTATGGCTAATGGATTGAAACCATACCCTATCTCACTCGACGATTATTTTGTAAATCGTGAAGATACGCCCAAAGATGAATACGGCAATTACGATTATGAATCACTCTACGCACTGGATTTGGATTTTTTCAACCAACAACTACAAGCCTTACTTCATGGAGAAGAAGTAGAATTACCACGCTTTAATTTCAATACCGGAAAACGAGAAATGAGCGGCAAACATCTGAAAATAGATGAAAACATGATTTTAATTTTGGAAGGTATTCATGCCTTGAATCCAGAACTAACTCCGCATATCCCTACTGAAAATAAGTTCAATATCTATGTTTCTGCCCTGACCACCATTTTATTGGATAACCACAACTATATCCCAACAACAGACAACCGCCTCCTACGCCGCATCATCCGCGACTACCAATACCGCGGATATTCAGCCGAAGACACCATCAACCGTTGGCCCAGTGTTCGTGCAGGAGAAGAAAAATGGATTTTCCCTTACCAAGAAAATGCTGATGTGATGTTCAATTCTGCCCTGTTGTTCGAATTGGCCATCATTAAGGATTATGCAGAACCTATCCTACGCAAAGTCCCTAACAACCGTCCAGAATATTCGGAGGCTTATCGACTACGCAAGTTCCTGGAGTATTTCGTTCCATTACAAGACAAACAATTACCTCCAACCTCTTTATTGAGAGAATTCTTGGGAGGCAGTAGTTTCCGATATTAGAATTTATCATTATTTTTGTCCTCCGAAACAAAAGTAGATAAACGAAACTATGTCACAAGGCTCACACCAAATACAAACCCAGGCACAACAACTGGCACAAACCTTATCACCCCATCAGATTTTAGTAGTCAAACTACTGGAACTTCCGACGATGGAGTTAGAGGAACGTGTCCGTGCCGAAATATTAGATAACCCCGCCTTGGAAGAAGGGAAAGAAATTACGGAACAGAACCATGGTGACGAATTTGAGTCAGATTTCAATGAAGAAAATCCGTATAGCAACGAAGATATC
The DNA here is from genome assembly GCA_017559935.1 of Bacteroides sp. Classification (GTDB taxonomy): domain Bacteria; phylum Bacteroidota; class Bacteroidia; order Bacteroidales; family Bacteroidaceae; genus Phocaeicola. The sequence continues at coordinate 3,338 of JAFYPV010000052.1, forward strand.
TCTTTAGGTGATTACCGCACAGAAGACGATATTCCTGATTATAAATTGCAAGAACATAACCGAACCAGAGGGGAAGTGGCAGAAGAAATTCCATTCTCTGAATCGGTATCTTTTTACGAGATGCTGTTGGAACAACTAAACATGCAGCACCTCACCGAAGAGGAAGCAATCATGGCCGAGTATTTGATTGGTTCATTGGACGATGACGGACTGCTCCGAAAAAACAACCAAACTTTAATCGATGAACTAGCTATCTATCGGGGAATTTACACACATGCTGGAGAAATTGAACGAATCCTAAGAATCATTCAGGATTTTGATCCGGCAGGCATTGGTGCCCGTAACCTCCAGGAATGCTTGTTGCTTCAACTCAAGCGAAAACCGGATTCTACCCTCAAAAAAATAGAATGGGCTATCATTGAGAAATATTGTGATGATTTTACCCGTAAGAACAAAGAAAAAATCATGCAACGGTTAGAGATTAGCGAAGAGACATACGATGAAGCCATCAACGAGCTGACCAAACTCAACCCACGCCCAGGAAGTTCTTTGGGAGATATTATCGGAAAAAATTTCCAACAAATTATCCCCGATTTTCTTGTTGAAAGCGAAGAGGATGGCACTATCACACTTACTCTCAACAATGGTAATATACCCGAATTGCGTTTAAGCCGTGAGTTCAACGAACTATTGGAAGAACATACAACCAACAAGGAAAATCAGAGCAAAGAATCCAGAGATGCTTTCCTTTTTTTAAAACAAAAGGTAGATGCTGCTCAGGGATTCATCAATGCCATCAAACAACGGCAACAAACATTAATTGCCACCATGCAAGCCATCATCGATCTTCAACGCCCTTTTTTCCTTGAAGGAGATGAGACGCAATTGAAACCAATGATACTAAAGGATGTAGCCGAAAAAGCTCATCTGGACATTTCGACTATTTCTCGCGTAAGCAATAGTAAATATGTACAAACCAATTATGGCATATTCCCGCTGAGATTTTTCTTTAGCGACGGGTATACCACAGAAGAAGGAGAGGAACTCTCTGTTCGCGAAATCAAAGAACTATTAAAAGAAAGCATCAACCACGAAAATAAAGAGAACCCTTATAATGACGATGAATTGGCTGATATTCTGAAAGAAAAAGGCTATCCAATAGCTCGCCGAACAGTAGCCAAGTACCGACAACAGTTGAATATTCCAACCGCAAGATTAAGAAGAGAACCATGAAAATATTTTCAGATATATTATCAGTAATATTCCACCCATTACTAGTTCCCCTATTTGCTTTTGCCCTACTATTCGTTTTCAGTTATCTGAATATCATGCCACTTCCGTACCAACTTTTCGTATTGAGCATCGTAGGTACTTTTACTATTTTGGCACCCGGATTGTTTATCGGTATTTACAAATGGATTAATAAATGGAATTTAGCTGAATTGAATGAACGTAAAAGACGTTTTATTCCTTATTTATTAACCATGATGAGTTACACAACCTGCCTCATTACCATGTGGAAATTACATTTTCCACATTATTTCTCAGGTATCCTTGTTTCAGCTCTCATTGCCATGACAATATGTGCTATACTTAATTTCCGATGGAAAGTAAGTGTCCACTTAGCTGGATGCGGTATGTATATCGGAGGGTTGATTTCTTATAGCATGCTTTTTTACTTCAATCCCGTATGGTGGTTATGCGGTTTTATCTTACTATCTGGGATCCAAGGAACTGCCCGTATTTCCTATTATCAACATACTTTGTTGGAAGTAATTCTAGGATTTATGACCGGAATGTTTTGTGGAATCATCGGAATTTTGTTTATTTGAAGAAAAATAATATTAACCCTCAAAATTTATACATTATGAATTTCCCAACTAACGTAAAGTACACTAGCGAACACGAATGGATTCGTATTGAAGGTGATGAAGCGATTGTAGGTATCACAGATTATGCACAAGACCAATTAGGCGACATCGTGTTCATTGATATACCGACTGAAGGCGAAACTTTGGAAGCAGGTGAAGTTTTCGGTACTATTGAAGTAGTAAAGACTGTTTCAGATTTGTTCCTTCCTATTGCAGGTGAAGTTTTGTGTCAAAACGAAGCTTTGGCAGACAATCCTGAACTTGTAAACCAAGATCCATACGGCGAAGGTTGGTTGATCAAGATCAAGCCTAACAACGTTGCCGACATCGAAGGCTTGTTGGATGCTGAAGCATACCAAGCTGGTTTGGAATAATATATAAAGGTATATAGAATGAAACCTATCGTAAGTATCATTATGGGTAGCACCTCAGACCTTCCTGTTATGGAGAAGGCCGCCAAATTATTGGACGAGATGCAGGTTCCTTTTGAGATGAATGCCCTTTCGGCTCACCGTACTCCTGAAGCCGTAGAAGAATTTGCCAAAAATGCTGCTGGCCGCGGCATTAAGGTGATTATCGCTGCTGCTGGTATGGCTGCTGCTTTACCGGGTGTAATTGCTGCAAGCACCACCCTCCCAGTAATTGGTGTACCTATTAAAGGTTCTGTACTCGATGGTGTGGATGCTCTTTATTCCATTTTACAGATGCCTCCAGGCATTCCTGTTGCTACCGTAGCTATTAACGGTGCCATGAATGCAGCTATTCTTGCTGTTCAGATTTTAGCTTTAGCTGATACTGAATTAGCGACCAAATTTGCCGACTATAAGACAAGTCTTAAAAATAAGATTGTAAAGGCCAACGAAGAATTGAAAGAAGTGAAATACACTTATAAGACAAATTAATGGATTTATTCAACTACTCCCGCCGTCAGGCGACAGAAGTAAATATTGGCGCCACTCCTATGGGTGGCGCTCATCCTATCCGCATCCAGAGTATGACCAACACCGTCACACTGGATACGGAAGCTTGCGTAGAACAAGCCAAGCGCATTATCAATGCTGGCGGCGAATATGTACGCATGACTACTCAAGGTGTGCGCGAAGCCGAAAACATGATGAACATCAACATTGGTCTCCGCTCTCAAGGCTACAACACTCCGCTGGTAGCTGATGTGCACTTCAACCCTAATGTAGCTGATGTAGCGGCCCAATACGTGGAAAAGGTACGCATCAATCCTGGCAACTATGTGGATGCAGCCCGCACCTTCAAGAAATTGGAATACACCGACGAAGAATACGCACAAGAAATCGAAAAGATCCGTGCCCGCTTGATTCCTTTCCTCAACATTTGTAAGGAAAACCATACAGCTATCCGCATCGGCGTGAACCACGGATCATTGTCAGACCGCATCATGTCTCGCTATGGCGATACTCCAGAAGGCATGGTAGAATCGTGCATGGAGTTCCTCCGCATCTGTGTGGCAGAAAAGTTCATGGATGTGGTTATCTCCATCAAGGCATCGAATACCGTAGTCATGGTGAAGACCGTTCGACTCTTGGCTGCCGAAATGGAAAAAGAAGGCATGGCATTCCCATTGCACCTCGGTGTGACCGAAGCAGGTGATGGCGAAGACGGACGCATCAAATCGGCTTTGGGTATCGGTGCTTTATTGGCAGATGGCTTGGGTGACACCATCCGTGTATCTTTAAGCGAAGCTCCGGAAGCCGAAATTCCTGTAGCCCGCAAGTTAGTGGATTACATCCTCGAACGCGAAGGCCATCCTTACATTCCAGGAAAAGTATCCGAAGGATTCAACTACCTATCACCTACCCGTCGAGAAACTATAGCCGTGAAGAACATCGGTGGCGATAACCTTCCGGTAGTAGTTTCAGAAAGATTGGACGAATCGGATGCTATAGACGAGCAATTCAAACCTGACTATATCTATTGCGGACAGACCTTACCAAAAAAACGTCGTGAAGATGTAGCCTATATCGTGGATGCCAACGACTGGAATCCGGAAGACAAGAATGTATATCCGGCATTCAACTATCAGCAGATGTTGCTCCTACACCATACGAAAGCGGACATGAAGTTCCTCTTCTTGCCATACATGGCACTGAACCGCGAAGTTATTGCTGCCCTGAAAGTACATCCTGAAGTAGTAATCATTGCACAAAGCAGCCACATCAACCGTTTGGGCGAATTCCGTGGCATGTTGCACGAAATGATGGACGAAGGATTGAAGAATCCGGTAGTTTTCTTCCAATTCTATCAAGAAGAAGAGGCTGAAGACCTCCAAATCAAGTCAGCAGCCGATATGGGGCCATTGGTATTCGACGGACTTTGTGACGGTATCTTCCTGTTCCATCAAGGTACCTTATCGCACGAATTGGTAGACACTACTGCCTTCGGTATCTTGCAGGCAGGCCGTGTACGCACCAGCAAAACAGAATACATCTCGTGCCCAGGTTGTGGTCGTACACTTTATGACTTGGAATCTACCATAGCTCGCATCAAGACTGCGACATCCCATCTCAAGGGATTAAAGATAGGTATCATGGGCTGTATCGTAAACGGCCCTGGTGAAATGGCTGACGCCGATTATGGCTATGTAGGTGCCGGTCGTGGAAAAGTCAGCCTTTATAAGAAGAAGGAATGTATTGAAAAAAATATTCCTGAAGAACAAGCGGTAGAAAAACTCATCGAGCTTATTCAAAACCATGGAGATTATATCGAAAAATAACCAATAAAAAAGATGGCATAATTGCCATCTTTTTTATTATTACTCAGACACTGCCAACACCTTTCGATAAGTCATTGGTTCTTGTATAACTTCCATTGCTTTTTTCAGATCAACATCATCCTTGAGTGTTTCCTGTACGGCTCCTTTCTCAAAATAATACCGTTTCACGATTTCTTCCGCTAACATTGGCTTAACATCTTTAGCAAAACGTTCAAGTTCCAAATCTAAATTATGTTGAAGCTTCTTTTCCAATGCAACAAACTCTTCTGATGCATTATCCATATATCCTTCGAATTCAGCCATTTCCTTTAATTTCTTCAACAGCGCTTCACTCTGACGGTCATATGAAAAATTACGTTTCTTCAACATCGTCTTAAAGTCGGCATAATCTGCATCCGTTAATTGAAATTCCTTTACTTCACCGATTTGCGGATGCTTGATGACATACTGAGTCGCATAATCGAAAATCATATCATCATTCACCAAATAAAATAAGATATTCGGCGTTTTATCCATCTTTACCTCAATATCCGGACGAATACCTCCACCATCGCGAACTTCACGACCAGCTGCCGTATGAAAAACATGAGTCAAGCTATCCGGTGTACGAGCTATAGAACCGTCAGCATTTCGTTTTGAATAATCAATGGCCTGCACACAACGTCCGCTCGGAATATAATACTTGGCAGTTGTCACTTTCATACTGCTATTATAAGGGAGGGTGCGAAGCGTTTGAACCAATCCTTTTCCAAAGGTACGGTTACCAATAATTACTGCACGATCCAAGTCCTGTAATGCTCCCGAAAGAATTTCTGCCGCTGAAGCTGTACCACCATCCACCAATACAGCCAAAGGAATTTCTAAATCAATAGGTTCGTTAGTTGAACGATATACATGATCCATTTGTTTGAACTTACCCTTAGTCTTCACGATTTCTTTCCCCTTCGGTACAAAAAAGTTCACCACATTCACAGCTTCGCTCAACAAACCGCCCCCGTTGCTACGTACATCAATCACCAATGAAGTGGCTCCTTGTTGTTTTAACTCAATCAAAGCCCGTTTTACATCTTTCGAACATCCTTCAACAGAAAAGGTACTGATATATATATAACCAATGCTATCGTTCAACATTCCATAATAAGGAACCGGATTAGTTCGAATGGTACCTCTAGTTATTTTAAATTCCATTGGCACATAGGTACTATCCGATGTAGGACGTTCTACCTTGATGACACAAAGAGTACCCGGTTCTCCACGGAGATTATCACTAACGTAAGAAGTTAAATCATTCGGGATACGATCGCCTTGGGACATATCCTTTCCATTAATTTCCATGATGATATCACCAGCTTTCAAGCCGACTTCTGCTGCCGGATTACCTTCAGACGGCTCAACAATAACTACCCGCTTTCGAGGTGTATAATAACGAATAACAGAACCAATACCTCCAAACTTTCCACTAGTCATTTCCTTTAGCGTATTATCTTCTTCCGGATAATACTCTGTATAAGGATCTGTTTTTGCTAACATGGCACGGATTCCATATTCCACAACTTCTTTTGGATCAATCGTGTCTACGTAAAACAAATCCAACTCCTTGAATACAGAATTGAAAACATCCAGACTTTTGACAATTTGAAAATTTCGCTCGTCAGTCTTATTAAATGCCAAAAATATACCTCCCAACAAGAAAGTACCAATCAATATACTAATTAATCTTCCGTTTTTTCTCATACCTTTTTATTATTAGGGATTGCAAAATAACGCATAATTTCCGTTATCCATGCAGAACTCTCTCATTATTTAACTTAAATTCGCCCCTAAAAAGGCGAAAACTCCTTATTTTTTTATTTTATGGAAAATTTTTCAGCCAAACTATTGCACAGTTCAGAAAAACCATTTATCTTTGCACCGCATTTGAGAAAGAAACATTCTTCCTTAGCTCAGTCGGTTAGAGCATCTGACTGTTAATCAGAGGGTCCTTGGTTCAAGTCCAAGAGGAAGAGCAAAAACTCAATGCAAATTCTTCCTTAGCTCAGTCGGTTAGAGCATCTGACTGTTAATCAGAGGGTCCTTGGTTCAAGTCCAAGAGGAAGAGCAAGAGGTTCGCAAATGCGAACCTCTTTTTATTACATATATACAAAATAAACAAAAGAGTCCATTAAAAAATGGACTCTTTTGTTTCGGTAGTAAACAGCTCTAGCGCTTTTATTCCCATTACTGAATTCCCTTTACTATTTAAACGGGGACTCCATACTGCTACTGAATATTGTAAAGGATAAATAGCAACAATACCGCCACCTACCCCACTCTTTCCCGGGAGACCAACCAAATATGTAAACTCACCAGCCTCATCATAAAAGCCACAGGTCTGCATAATTGCATTCATACGCTTCACCTGCGAAGAAGTCAATGTAACCCCTGCATAATTAAACTTCTTACGATGATTGGCAAATGTCAAAAAAGCCAAAGAAAGTTCACGGCAACTCATTTCAACTGAACACATCAGGAAATAAAAATGAAGCACACGCTCAATATCATTCTCTATCGTACCATAATATTTCAACAAATTAGCTATGGCTGCATTCAAATAACCTTTCTCACGTTCAGAAATAGCTACCTCCTCATTATATTGAATAGTATCATTACCTGATACGGCACGAACAAATGCCAAGAAATCCTCCTCCGGCGATTCCAACATACTAATCAGGATGTCACTCATCACAATCGCACCAGCATTGATAAAGGGATTGCGAGGAAATCCACGTTCCACCTCCAGCTGAATCAGCGAATTAAAAGCAGTGCCGGAAGGTTCCTTACCCACCCGCTTCCAAAGATCATCCCCCTTCAAAGAAAGACACATCGCCAAAGCAAATACTTTCGAAATACTTTGGATTGAAAAACGCGTATCCGCCTGCTCTATCGAATAAATTTCCCCGTAAATGGTATGAATACACATACCAAACTGGTCGGGATTTACTTTAGCCAATGCCGGAATATAATCTGCCTGTTTACCCTCCTTCGCATACGGTTGTATAGACTGGTATATATTTTCGAGTATCTGTTGATAATCCATAATTTAATCTTGATTTATCTGCAAAAATAGCATTATCTTTGTGATTATAGCTATTAACGCCAATAATTATCCAACTGTTTAAATGATTTTAAATTAAAAACAATCTTATGAAACACATCAAGAGTTTACTCCTATTAGGGCTTCTCTTTTTAATATCCCCTTACATCGCAGCCCAAACACTTCTTCAGGACAAACTGAGAAATCTCAGCCAAATAACTGAAATTAAACCATTGGAAAGCAAGGAATTTACCGAAAAGTACGTAACCTACTTCACCCAACCACTAGACCACAACCGTCCAGAATTGGGAACTTTCCGCCAACGTGTCATCGTATCCCATATAGGTTTTGATCGCCCAACTGTCATTGTAACTGAAGGTTACGGAGCCAGTTACGCACTCTCACCACGATATCGTGAAGAACTTTCGAAAATGTTCAATACTAACATGGTCTTTGTGGAATACCGTTACTTTTTGGAATCGACTCCCGAACCTCGCGACTGGCAATATTTGACTGCAAAAAGTAGTGCAGACGACCTTCATGCTATCCGTGAAGCTTTCAAAACCATTTATCCAGGCAAATGGATTTCCACCGGTATTAGCAAGGGTGGGCAAACAACCATGCTCTATCGCACCTTCTATCCCAATGACGTGGATATCAGCGTACCTTACGTAGGCCCTCTTTGCTATGGAGTGGAAGATGGACGCCATGAACCTTTCCTTCGTCAAGTAGGGACACCGGAAGAACGTAAAAAAATTGAAGATTTCCAATTGGAAGTATTGAAACGCAAGGCTACCCTACTCCCTCGATTTGAAAAGCATTGCATCGAAAAAGGATATGAATTTTTCGGAACAATGGAAGAAATCTACGACTATTCTGTACTGGAATATTCTTTCGCCTTATGGCAATGGGGCACACCGGTCAACACCATTCCTGCCAACGATGCCGACGACGATACCATCTACAAGCATTTCATGGTCATCAGCGAACCTTCCTATTTTGCTAAAGGCGGTGGCAACGAGTCATTTTTCGTACAAGCAGCCCGCGAATTGGGTTATTACGGATATGACATCCGTCCGTTCAAGAAATACTTATCGATCCAGTCAAGCAAGGGCTACTTGAAGAAACTGATGCTTCCCGAAGATGCAAAAAACATCAAGTTCGACAAGACCTTAAGCAAGAAAATCACTAAATTCTTGAAAAAGAGCGACCCGAAAATGATTTTCATATATGGTGAAATCGATCCATGGTCAGCTGCTGCCCCTACTTGGTTAGATACTTCCAAGAAAAAGAATATGCATATCTTTGTACAACCTCGCGGTAGTCACCGGGCACGTATCAACACCTTACCGGAAGATATGAAACAAGAGGCCATCCGAATTATCAAGAGTTGGCTAGAAGAATAAGAACCAACCTTCAGATTGTCAGCGAGTATGAACATCCTAACAATCTGAGGGTTGTTTTTGTATTTTTACTTTAACCGAAGTGAGAAAGTATGCACACCAGCTTCAAGCATAATGGTTTTCGCATCTTTTACGTCAACCGGAAGCGTCAATGTCGCCGTAGAATTAGCCGGTATATTTACCACATACTGGATCCGTTTGCCCTTGCGTTCCCATTTGGATACAATCTCACCATACGGTGACTTGTGTTTCGCTTCAAAATGAGTCAAATCAAGCGGGAAATTCGGCTTCAAGACTACATGTTTAAAACCTGGTCGCTCCGGATCGGGGAAGATACCACCTATTCCTTTATAGAACCAAGCACCAATTTCACCAAACATCATGTGATTGTCCGAGATGTCGCGAGTAGCCTTCAAATCCCAGTTTTCCAACAATGTAGTGGCACCGTTCACTACCCACCAACCCCAAGAAGGGTAAGTATCCTGAACGGCAACCTTGTATGCAGTAGCAAATTCTCCATGTTGACTCAATGCGTTCAGAATAGCTTTTGCTCCCAACACCCCGACATCCAAATGGAAATTGGACTTTGCAACCTGCTCTGCCAAATTCTTTATTACCTTTGCTTTAGATTCCTCAGGTACAATTCCCCACATCAAAGGGACACTCTGTTCCGTCTGAGTACCATTGGCATAAATACCCGTTTCACGATTCAAGTATTTCGCATTAATGGCATCCTTGATTTTTTCAGCCAAAGCCTTGTAATAACGATAGTCGTCTTCCTTACCAAACAACTGAGCAGCCTTGGAGAGAATCGTAGCATCCACATAGAAATAAACCGATGAGGTCAATTCCTTGACTGAAGTGGACTTGACAGGAACCCAATCTCCTCTACCCCAAGTAGTCAAACCATCTGGAGCAATCCGATGGACATAATCCACATATGCCTTGATGTTCTCATAACAATCGGCCAAAGGTTTGGCATCGCCATAGAATAGGTACAAATTCCAAGGAATAATAGCAATGGTGCTGGTCCAATCCAAACCATTATCCGTGCCATATCCCCATCCATGTGTCGGGATTATATCCGGCAATACACCATTAGGCTGCTGTTCATCCCTGTGGTCGCCCAACCATTTTTCATATACGGTAATCCCGTCGTAATTATACAAAGCCGTTTCAATGGCCAAATGTCCGTCTCCAGTCCATCCATTTTTCTCACGCTGAGGACAATCCGTCGGATATCCCATCAAGTTCGACAAATAGGCATTGTTCGTAGCCCAACACAAACGGTCTATCAATGGATTGGAGGAACGAATAGTTCCTACTTGATCCACATCGCTATGAATGAAATAGGCAGTCAGATGCTGCTTGTCCAACTTCATCGGCTTGCTTGTCGTAACCTCCACATAACGGAATCCCTTGTAGTTGAAACGAGCCATGAAATCGTCCTCTCCCTTACCGCTCAACGTCAGGATATCTGTTTGAAAAGGATCTGAATCATCTTTGGGGTAATAATAGACATCAATATTCGACAAATCCACATGACCATTCTCATACAATCGTTCTCCATGCTTCAAGCGAATCACCGTACCCGCCTCACCTGCAATCCGGATACGGGAAGTTCCCGACATGTTGCGAGCAAAATCAAACACATAAGTGGTATCATTCAGCTGTGTAACCTTTTGAGGGAGAATCTCTTCTACCGCACGGATAGGCTGCACCTGTTGGGAAACAATCTGATTGGAGGGAGCCTGACGATATCCTACCCATCCCCACTTGGAATCATCAAAACCTACCGTATTCCAACCTTTTTGTTCCAAACGGGCATCATAGTGCTCGGCCGTATAAATGCTATTAAAGACAACTGCTCCAGAAGATGTCCGCCAATCGCGTTCACTTGGTATAACCTCTACAGATCCGTCATCATAAGTTATACGAAGATCCATGCAGAAAGTCGGACGTTTACGCCATCCAGCGCGATGAAATCCCCAAGTAGCAATGGACTGGTGATTATACCATCCATTTCCCAACAACACACCAATGGCATTTTTACCTTCTTTCAAATAGGAAGTCACATCGAAAGTCAAATAAAAGTTTTTCCGGTCGAAACGAGTATACAATGGATCCAAACGATGGTTTCCTATCTTTTCACCATTCAAATAAAGCTCAAACAAACCGGCAGCAACCAAATAGGCTCTTGCCGACTTGATTTTTTTCTTTGCTTGAAATACTTTTCTGAAATAAGGAGCCGGTTTATAATACATATCGTGATGATCACCAATCCAAGCACCTTGCCAATTCTTCATATCCATCATACCGGTCTCGAATGAATGAATATCCGAACTTGTAGGAACACCATCCTTATCCCATACCTTTATTTTCCAATAATATTTAGTAAAAGGGTGAAGTGTCTTTCCCCTGTATGTAAGAAGCATCGCATCTGACAATTGCTTTCCTGTATTCCATTGGTTACCTTTACCGCTGACAACCTCCAGAGAATCGGTTCCGACCCACAATTGATAAGCGGTCTGCTTGGCACCTTGACGAGCATCATCCAATCGCCAAGACAAACGTGGATTCGCATTATCGATTCCTAAAGGACGATTCAAATAATCACATAGTAACTGACTGGGAGTACAAACATGATCGGCTGCCTCAAGCAACATTGTACCTACCCACAAGAACAAGGGGATCAATAAGAGTTTTTTCATAAAACAAAAGTTAACAACAGCATATTAATAAAAAAGAAAATCGCAAGCGACTATATTTAGTTACTTGCGATTATTCTTGGTACTCGAAGCGGGACTTGAACCCGCACAGCCATTACTGGCCAAAGGATTTTAAGTCCTTCGTGTCTACCATTCCACCATTCGAGCATCCTCAAAGAGAGAGCGGAAAACGAGGCTCGAACTCGCGACCCTAACCTTGGCA
>JAFYPV010000053.1 GCA_017559935.1 Bacteroides sp.
AATAAGATAAAAAGAAATGTCACTCCGATTGGGGTGACATTTTCTTTTTTTGCTAGGTATATAAAATAAAAAAAGGAAGCCTTTTAAGGTTTCCTTGATACGTCGGAAAGAGGCGACTCGAACGCCCGACCCCTACGTCCCGAACGTAGTGCGCTACCAACTGCGCTACTTTCCGATCGCTCTTACAAGTGGTGCCACCAGGAATCGAACCGGGGACACAAGGATTTTCAGTCCTTTGCTCTACCAACTGAGATATGGCACCATCATTTCTTGTTTGCGGGTGCAAAAGTAGATAGTTTTTTCTAATTCACCAAATAATTTCCAGTTTTTTTGTTTAAAAGGAGCAAAATTATCCTTCTTTTGTTTGGATGATGTCTTGAATCACTAATCCGGCCAGCATGAATCCAAAGATGGCGGTAGTGTGGGTAATGGTGCCATTGGTGTGTACTTTGGCTGCATGCCAATCGTGTTCGGCAAGTGTTTCAGTTGTTTCATGAAAGGTGTCTATTCCTTTGTTTTCCAGCAACTCTTCACTATATACGCATTTAAATTTTTTTGCAGGAAATTGTTTGCTCTTCTTGAATTTTTGGCGCAGTGCTTTGGCCAATGGGCATCCTTTTACTTTCCAAAACTCTGCTATGTCAATTTTGAGCGGATCCATTTTGAGGGCAGCTCCCATGGAGGCAAAGAAAGTGGCTTTGGTTTCGCATGCCTGGCGGATAAGTAGTACTTTATTGTCCAAGCTATCGATAGCATCTAGGATGTAATCGTAGGTCTCTATGTGGAAAGAGTCAGCAGTTTCAGCACAATATACTTGCTCTAGAGCGTTGATGTCGGCTGCAGGATTGATGGAGAGAAGTCGTTTTTTCAGAACTTCCACTTTAGGTTGACCGATTGTTTCGGTGGTGGCCATCAGCTGTCGGTTGATATTGGTCACACACACTCGGTCAGAGTCTACAATGGTCAAATGATGGATACCGGATCGTATTAAACTCTCTGCGCACCAGCTGCCTACGCCGCCCACACCAAAAAGAATGACTCGCTTATTAGCGATAGATTGGGTCGTATCTTTCCCCAATAAAAGCTCCGTGCGGTTGAAAATGCCTTCTTCCATAGGTTGTATATTTTTTTTCGTTGGCGAATTTACACTTTTTTTTGTGTATTCCGCTTTAATTCTCTAACTTTGTCAAATTGAGTTGTTACAAATAATCTTAATCTGAATATGAGAATACTTTCCGTATCAGTACTGGCAGCCTTGTTTGCTTTGGGCGCTTGTACTTCTCCTAAGTCTTCGCAACCGAAGACTGATTATACACAGTTGGTTAATCCGTTTATTGGTACAGATTTTACAGGGAATACTTATCCGGGTGCTCAAGCACCGTTTGGTATGGTTCAACTAAGTCCGGACAATGGTTTGAGTGGTTGGGACCGTATTTCTGGGTATTTCTATCCAGACAGTACGATTGCAGGTTTCAGTCATACCCATCTTTCGGGTACCGGTGCCGGTGACTTATACGATATTCTTTTCATGCCTGTGACATTGCCTTATAACGAAACGGCAGAAGGAGGTTTGGGAATTCATTCCAAATTTTCTCACAATGATGAAGAAGCCTCAGCAGGTTATTATCGTGTGAAGTTGCAGGATTATAACATCAATGTGGAATTGACTGCTACTCCTCGTTGTGGCGTACAGCGTTATACATTCCCGAAAGCCGAATCAATGGTTGTCCTTAATTTGAGAAAAGCCATGAACTGGGACTTTACTATGGATTCTCAAATCGAAGTAGTGGACTCTTGCAACATCCGTGGTTATCGCTTCTCGGAAGGATGGGCTAGAGGACAGAAAGTATACTTTGCTACCCGTTTCTCCCGTCCGTTCAAGTCGGTGGAAGTGGATGATGCTGAAATTAAGTTGAAGGGTGAAAAGGTTGGTACATCGAAAGTTGCTCGTTTCATGTTTGATACAGAAGAAGGTGAGCAAGTTACCATTGTGACTGCTCTTTCTGGTGTAAGCGTGGAAGGCGCCGTGAAAAATTTGGATGCAGAAGCTCCTCACAATAACTTCGATCAATATTTGGCAGATGCCAAGGCAGATTGGAACAAGCATTTACAACGTATTGAAGTAAAGGGTGGCAATGCAGACGACCAAGTGAATTTCTATACAGCTTTGTATCATAGCATGATTGCCCCGACTATTTATAGCGATGTGGATGGTAAGTATTACGGACCGGACAAAAAAGTGCATCAGGCCGATGGTTGGGTGAACTACAGTACTTTCTCGTTGTGGGATACATTCCGTGCAGCTCATCCGTTGTTCACTTATACAGAACCGGAACGAGTAGGCGATATGGTACAGTCTTTCATCGCATTCTATGAACAGAATGGTCGTTTGCCGGTATGGAACTTTTGGGGTAGTGAAACCGATATGATGATTGGTTATCATGCTGTACCGGTTATCGTAGATGCTTATTTGAAGGGTATTGGCGACTTCGATGCAGAAAAGGCATTGGAAGCTTGTGTAGCTACAGCAAACATTGACGAGTATCGTGGTATCGGTTCATATAAGAAGAACGGATATGTCCCTTACAATGTAGTTGATAAGTACAATGCAGAGAATTGGTCGTTGTCTCGTACGTTGGAGTACGCTTTCGATGATTTCTGTATTGCCGAAATGGCTCAGAAAATGGGCAAGACAGAATTGGCAAATGAATTCTACAAGCGCTCTCAGAACTATCGTAACGTATTCAATCCGGCTACTGGTTTCATGCAGCCGATTGATGATAAGGGAGTGTTCCAACCGAATTTCAATCCGGATGAATATACTGCCCATATTTGTGAAAGTAACGCATGGCATTATTTCTGGTCGGTTCAGCATGATATCAAGGGATTGGTTTCTTTGACTGGTGGTCAGGATAAGTTTGCTGCGAAGCTCGATAGTATGTTTACATATATTCCGGCAGGAAGCGAAGAGCTTCCTATCTTCAGTACTGGTATGATTGGCCAGTATGCGCATGGTAACGAACCAAGTCATCACGTGATTTATTTGTACAATAAGGTACGCCAACCATGGAAAGCTCAGAAGTATGCTGCACAAGTGATGCATGAATTGTACTATAATGCTCCAGCTGGTCTTTGCGGTAATGAAGACTGTGGTCAGATGTCGGCATGGTATGTATTCAGTGCAATGGGCTTCTATCCAGTGAATCCGGTAAGCGGTGAATACGAAATCGGTACTCCGCTCTTCCAAGAAATGCGTTTGAGCTTGGGCAATGGCAAGACCTTTACCGTATTGGCTCCAAACGTAAGCCGTGAAAACATTTATATCCAGAGCGTGAAGGTGAACGGAGAGCCTTATAACAAGAGCTACATCACTCACCAACAGATTATGGACGGTTCAACTGTGGAATTCGTGATGGGTAATCAGCCGGGAGAAATTTGGTATTAAAAGAAATTATAAATAATAAATCATAATCACACATGAAGAAAGTATTTTTAGCAGCAGTAGCAGCGGTAGGAATTCTTACCGGTTGCAGCACTCAGACTGATGTAGTGCAGAGTGAAGTACATGGGGACTACACTCAGTATGTTAATCCGCTAATGGGTACACAATCTAGCTTTGAGCTTTCTACCGGTAATACTTATCCGGCGATTGCGATGCCTTGGGGGATGAATTTCTGGACTCCTCGTACCAACAGAATCGGTGATGGTTGGCAGTATACTTATAATGCTCATAAGATTTATGGTTTTGAGCAGACACACCAACCAAGTCCATGGATCAACGACTATGGTCAGTTCTCATTGATGCCTGTAACTGGTAAGGTAGAAATGGATGAAAAGAAGCGTGCTAGCTGGTATTCTCATAAAGGTGAAGTGGCATTGCCTCATTACTATAAGGTGTATTTGGCTGAATACGATGTGGTAACTGAAATGGCTCCGACAGAACGTGCATCGATGTTCCGTTTTACTTTCCCAGATGCTGATTCGTATGTAGTTGTGGATGCTTACGATCGCGGCTCTTCTATCAAGGTGATTCCGGAAGAAAACAAGATTATCGGTTATACAACTCGTAACAGCGGTGGTGTTCCTGAAAACTTCAAGAACTACTTTGTGGTGGAATTCGATAAACCTTTCACTTATACAGCTACTTTCTCGAATGATGCTAAGCCGGCTAAACCTGACGCAAGCGTAGAAGTAACCTTGAAGGAAGGTAAATTGGAACAGACTGATTTCCACACAGGTGCAGTGATTGGTTTCAAGACAAAGAAGGGCGAATTGGTACATGCTCGTGTAGCTTCTTCATTCATTAGCCCA
Source organism: Bacteroides sp. (assembly GCA_017559935.1). Lineage (GTDB taxonomy): Bacteria > Bacteroidota > Bacteroidia > Bacteroidales > Bacteroidaceae > Phocaeicola. Next base: position 4,312 of record JAFYPV010000053.1, read on the forward strand.
GAACAGGCAGAATTGAACTTGAAGGAATTGGGTAACGACAACTTTGATACGATTGTAGAAAAGGGTAAGAATCGTTGGAATGAAGTTTTGGGTAAGGCTGATGTACAAGGTGGTAACCTTGACCAATACCGCATGTTCTATTCTTGTTTGTACCGTTCGTTGTTGTTCCCACGTATGTTCTGGGAAGTGAATGCCGAAGGTCAGCCTGTTCACTACAGCCCATATAATGGCGAAGTATTGCCAGGTTATATGTATACCGATACAGGTTTCTGGGATACATTCCGTTGTCTGTTCCCGTTGTTGAACTTGATGTATCCATCTGAAAACTTGAAGATGCAGGAAGGCTTGATCAATACATACAAGGAAAGTGGTTTCTTCCCAGAATGGGCAAGTCCTGGTCACCGTGGATGTATGGTTGGTAATAACTCTGCTGCTGTATTGGTGGATGCTTACATGAAGGGTGTTCGTGTACAGGATTTGGAAACTTTGTACGAAGGTTTGATTCATGGAACTAAAAATGTTCATCCGACTGTTTCTTCAACAGGTCGTCTCGGACATGAATATTACAATGAATTAGGTTATGTTCCTTGCGATGTGAAGATTCATGAAAATGTGGCTCGTTCGTTGGAATACACTTACAATGACTGGTGTATCCTTCAGTTGGCAAAAGCATTGAATCGTCCGGCAGAAGAAATCCAATTGTTTGAAAAACGTGCTATGAACTATAAGAACTTGTTCCGTCCGGAATACAAGTTAATGGCAGGTAAGAAGCAAGATGGTACTTTTCCTGAAAAGTTCTCTCCGTTGAAGTGGGGTGGCGACTTCACTGAAGGTAACAGCTGGCACTATAGTTGGTCTGTATTCCATGACCCACAAGGATTGATTGATTTGATGGGTGGTAAGGAAACATTCGTTCAGATGCTTGATTCTGTATTCTCGGTTCCTCCAATTTTCGACGACAGCTATTATGGTTTCCCAATTCATGAAATCCGTGAAATGACTGTGATGAACATGGGTAACTATGCACATGGTAACCAACCAATCCAGCACATGATTTACATGTACAACTATGGTGGTGCTCCATGGAAGGCACAATACTGGTTACGTGAAGTAATGAATCGTATGTATACTCCGACACCGGATGCATATTGCGGTGACGAAGACAATGGTCAGACTTCAGCATGGTATGTATTCTCGGCTCTTGGCTTCTATCCTGTATGTCCAGGTTCAGATCAATATATCTTGGGTGCTCCATTGTTCAAGAAGGCTACTATTCACTTGGAAAATGGCAATGATGTAGTAATTACAGCTCCTGAAAACAGCGACAAGAACATCTATGTGGATGCCATGAAGTTGAATGGTCAGAATTATACTAAGAACTACTTCACCCATGGTGACTTGATGAATGGTGCGAAGGTTGATGTGAAGATGTCAGCTACTCCGAATACTCAACGAGGTACTCAGGAAGAAGATTTGCCTTATTCATTCACAAAGGAATTGGCAGGTAAGAAATAATTGAGGAAATTATGAAGAAACTGTTATTCTTATTGCTTGCAGTACTCTCTTTAGCAAGTTGTTCAGAAGAAAAGGTGAATGTCCGTTGGGCGACATTCAATATGCGTTTGGATACTCCAGCAGATAGCTTGAATAATTGGAAGTATCGTAAGGAAAGAGTGGCACAATACATCCAGGATATGAACCTGGATGTAGTTGGTACTCAAGAAGTTCTTCAGAATCAATTTAATGATTTGAAATCTTTGCTTCCTGATTTTGAGGGAGTGGGTGTAGCTCGTGACGACGGTAAAGAAACTGGAGAATACTCGGCTGTCTTTTATCGCAAGAGTGTATTTGATGCTTTGGACTCCGGAACTTTCTGGTTAGCAGAAAACCCTGATAGTGTAGGCATGAAGGGTTGGGATGCTGCTTGTGTTCGTGTTGCTACTTGGGCAAAGCTACAGCATAAGGCTACAGGCAAAATTGTCATGGCTGTCAATACACATTTTGATCACGTAGGTGTAGTTGCACGTAGGGAAAGTGCTTTGTTGATTATCAGCAAGATCAAAGAAATCGTCGGTAACCAACCTGCAGTTTTGACTGGTGACTTCAATGTTACGGATCAGAGTGAAGCATATAGTACTATCGTTTCGAATGAATTTGTATTGTTGGATGCACATAAGGTGGCTGAAAAGACTACGGGTGCAAGCTATACATTCCATGGCTTCGATAAGGTAGATATGGAAAAACGAAGCAAGATTGACTTTGTGTTTGTAACGCCTAGTATCAAGGTTTTGCAGTCGGAAGTGACTAAGGAAGTTAAGGATGCTTTGCTTTCCGACCATAATCCCCAATGGACTGATTTGGAATTTTAATGTAGAAAAACAATGAAAAAAAATATTTTAATCACATTAGTGGCAGTTTTCTTGGGAACTACTTTGTTCTCTTGCCAACCGAAAACAGAAAAAGCGGTAAAGGAATATCCGATGTTTTGGACATGGATTGGTTACAATGCAGAAAAATTTGATTCTGTTTGCCAGTCGTTGAGCGAACTCGGTTTGGATGGTATTGTATTGAAGGCTAATTCTGCAGACGAATATCGTCAAGCAATTCCGGTAGCTAATAAGCATGGATTGACAGTTTATGCGTGGTGGTGGACTATTAACAACCATCAGATTGCTGCGGAACATCCGGAATGGTTGAGTGTAAACCGTAGTGGATACAGCATTGCCGATAGTATGGCATACGTAGGTTACTACAAGTTCCTCAGCCCGATTATTCCAGGAGTACGGGAAGGTATCTGTAAGCAGGTGGAAGAACTTTGTCAGGTAGAAGGTTTGGAAGGTATCGCTATTGACTATCATCGTTTGGTGGATGTAGTGCTGCCTACTACTTTGTGGCCGAACTACGGTATTGTACAAGATCGCGAATATCCACAATGGGACTACGGTTACCATCCGGAAATGATTAAGGCGTTCAAGGAAAAGCATGGTTATGACCCACGTGAACAGGAAGATCCATCGAAGGATGAAAAATGGCTTCAATTCCGTTGCGACATGGTATCGGAAGTAGCTAATCTTGTGGCAGAAGTGGTTCACAAGCACGGAAAGGCTATGTCGGCTTCTCCATTCCCAACTCCGAAGATGTCTTCTCGCATGGTACGTCAGTATTGGGGTGATTGGAACCTCGATATCGTGTTCCCGATGGTTTACCATAACTTCTATACAGAAGATGTGAGCTTTGTTGCCGATTGTACTATCGAAAATGCTCGCGACAAGAACGAAATGACTACGCTCTATGCAGGTATTTGGGCATATAATACTCCAGAAATGTTTGCTACGATGGATGCAGCTTTGAACAATGGTGCACAGGGTGTATCGATGTTTACTGCAGAAGAAATCAAAGATCCGGAAATCAGAAAGCAATTTAAGGTATATGCAGATAGTGCCCGTGCTGCCCGTAAGGCAAATGGCGGTGTAGTAAAGGCTACATATCCTGAAAAAGCAGACCCGAATCCGTTCAATCATGCAGGTGTAATGAAGGTTATCGAAGGTCGTATGCAGAAGTTGATTGCTGAGGCTGCAGGCAAGACTGAATTGGCACCTTTGGCTTTGGGTGAATACGAATTGAAGGAAGAATACGATATAACCAAGCGTTACGAAGTGACTGATGCAAATAGCAAGCAGACCTTCGATGTATACTTCTACTTCTATGGTGACATTCTCTCGGGTTGGAATCTTTATTTGAAAAAGTAATAGATTGATATGAAAAATCTGACAATAAAAAAGATAAATGCAAGTACGGTAGAGGCTTCTGCCGTACCTGCTTTGATGGATGCTGCAGGCATTGACTTCAACCCTATTGCTTGTGTCAATTGGAAGGAGTATCCTTACCAACCGAGTGTAAAGTTTCGTGCTGCTCATACAGGAGATGCTATCTTGCTGCATTATCAAGTAACTGAAGCTAGTGTTCGTGCGGTGGCTTTGGCTGACGATGGTCGTGTATGGGAAGATGCTTGTGCGGAGTTCTTCCTTTCTCCAGAGGGTAATGATTTCTACTATAACTTTGAATGCAATTGTGCTGCTAAGCTATTGCTTCATGGTGGCCCTGCTGGTGGCGAACGTCCTACTGCTTCGGAAGAAGTGTTGAAGAGCGTAAAGCGTTGGGCTTCGCTGGGTACTGAACCTTTTGAAGAAAGAGTAGGGGAATGTAGTTGGGAATTGGCTTTGGTCATTCCGGTATCGGCTATCTTCCGTCATGAAATAGCTGACTTGAATGGCAAGACTATGCGTGGTAATTTCTACAAGTGTGGTGATAAACTTCAGACTCCGCACTTCCTTTCATGGAGTCCGATTGATCTTCCTCAACCTAAGTTCCATTGCCCGGAATTCTTTGGCGAATTGAACTTTGAATAAGACGTATGGTCTTACTGCTATAAGACCATACATCTTCATACAATAAGATGCTACATCTTACTTCGGTAGGATGTAGCATCTTTTTTTTAGGGCGTTTACTTCAATACAATTTCCTTAATAATCGGCCAGCAAGTGTGTGCGCCGGTTACTTGAATCTTCACGGCACGCAGAGGCTTGTTGTCAATCTTGGCTTCCGCCTCGCCCAGCTCGTTGAACGAAGCTACCTTTTCAAAGTTCTCGCCGTCTTCGCTGATGAGCACATCGCCCATGGTGATGTAGTCCTTCGAGTCGCCGGTGATGATCTTGATTTCGTTTACCGGCAACGGCTCGCCCAGGTTCACGGTGAAGTAGTGGTCCTTGCCGATGGTGCTGCCACCCCAGAAGAAGCTGTTGCTCTTGCCGTCGAAAGCATATTCGGCATGGTAAGGCGGGTTCCATGGGATGTTGGTGTCGATGTGGGCATTGCGTACCAAGGCCGGCTTTTCTTGCGATGGCACGAATTCCTTTTCGTTCATGGCATCGTCTTCGTAGTAGTTGATGCCGAGGGCCTTCATGATCGGGTAATAGCCGGTAATGCGGCCGTAGAAGTTATCCCAGTTGCGGTCGGCCACCGGAGTCCAGAGCACTTCGGCCAACGCGCAGAGGCGAGGGTAGAGCATCCATTCCACACGGTCTTGGGTAGTGACACGTTCGGTCCACAAGGCACCCTGTCCGCCCAGAATCAAGGCTTGCTGTTCGGCTGTGAGGCCTTCGTTCACAATCGGGTTCCACTCGTACACCTTGCGGGTAGAGTTGCCGGCATAGCCCCAGTCGTAGTAGCAGCCGTGCTGCGGACACAT
>JAFYPV010000054.1 GCA_017559935.1 Bacteroides sp.
CTCCAAGTCGTTGTGCTTACCACTTACACGGAGACACTTCTGTGAGTCTGCCACTCTTTTATATTTCGCCGGAGCATTACCCAAGATAATGTCCTTGAACTGGTTCATCCCTGCGTTGGTGAACATCAAAGTTGGGTCGTCTTTAATGACCATCGGAGCCGAAGGTACGATTTGGTGTCCTTTTGACTCGAAAAAGGTCTTAAAAGAATCTCTAATTTCTTTTGCTGTCATCTTCTTATATAGTCTTCTAGTTAATATTCATAAAATCAGTTTGCAAAGATAATTGGTTTTATTATTTTTGTCGCTAAGAATGGTGCAAAATATTGAAGTGTTGCGCCTTAAAACTTCAAAAAGAGAAATCGATGCGTAAAGTCTACTATATATATAACCCAAAGACACGTACATACGACCGGGTTTATCCAACTTTCCGTCAGCGCGTAATAAATATAGTGAAACGCCTTTTTGTCGGAATGGGATTCGGTGCCGGTAGCTTTATTCTGCTGTTATGGATTTTTGGTTCTCCTTCTGAAAAACAACTTCGTATTGAAAATTCCCGTTTGTTGGCTCAGTATAATGTATTATCCCGTCGTTTGGATGAGGCATTGGGGGTAATGCAGGGAATTCAACAACGTGATGATAATCTGTATCGAGTGGTATTGCAGGCTGATCCAGTAGCTGATGCCGTTCGTAGAGCTGGATATGGAGGTACGAACCGTTACGAGGATTTGATGGATATGGCCAATGCCGATCTGGTAGTGAATACGACACAGAAGATGGATATGTTGAATCGTCAGTTGTACATCCAGTCAAAATCGTTTGATGAAGTTGTGGCTTTGTTTAAGGATCATGACAAGATGTTGAATTGTATTCCGGCCATTCAGCCTGTGTCCAATAAGAACTTGAAGCAGACCGCTTCAGGTTTCGGAACACGCATTGACCCAATTTATAAGACCGTTAAATTCCATTCGGGAATGGACTTCTCTGCTAATATTGGTACTCCGGTATATACTACAGGCGATGGTGTAGTGAAAAAAGCAGGTTGGGAGAGTGGTTATGGAAAAATTATTATCATCAACCATGGATTTGGCTATGAAACTTGGTATGCTCATCTCAATGATTATAATGTACGTGTAGGTCAAAAGGTGAAGCGTGGTGAGGTTATCGGAAAAGTAGGTAATACGGGCAAGAGTACTGGTCCTCATTTACATTATGAAGTGCACGTTAAGGGTAAGGTTGTGAATCCTGTCAATTATTACTTTATGGATTTGAGTGCAGAAGACTATGATAAAATGATTGAACTGGCTGCGAACCAGGGTAAGGTATTTGATTAAGAAGGAGGAAGTCATATGGCATATAATCCTAAAAAGGATTTGAAGATGTATTATTCCATAAGTGAGGTGGCAAGAATGTTTGATGTGAACGAATCATTGCTTCGCTATTGGGAGAAAGAATTTCCTATAATAGCACCGAAAAAGGCGGGTGGAAACATTCGCCAATATCGTAAGGAAGACATCGAGAATATCCGTTTGGTCTATCATTTGGTGAAGGAAAAGGGTATGACGTTACAAGGGGCCAAACAACGTTTAAAAGTAAATAAAGAAAAAACTGTCCAAACGGCCGAAGTAGTTAATCGGTTGAAAGAAATACGTGAAGAGCTGGTAAAACTTCGCAAAAGTCTTGATTATTTGACTTAAAAATAAGACCATACATCCTACTTTTACAAGATGTATGGTCTTATCGGTGTAAGATGTATGGTCCTATTGGAATAAGACGTATCGTTCTTCTTTTAAGGTTTGTCTTCGAATTGTTCTACGCGAACTACCTTTTTCATTTCTTCCATTTTCTGAAGATTGCTGATGATGGTATTGACATCTTCTACGTCGTGTACATAAAGCTGGATATGACCTTCAAATAAACCGTCCATTGTTTCAATGAAAATCTTACGGATATAAACATTGAGTTGTTCACTTACGATATCGCTTATTTGATGTAGAATACCTAAAGTGTCAATTCCTTGCATATATAGGTTGACAGGGAATTCTAATGCCTTTCCTGTTTCCCATTCTACTGCTAATATGCGATTACCGAATCCTGTTTTCAATTTGTCGGCCAATGGACATTTGCGTTTGTGAATGATGACTCTGTCTTGGTCATCAATGAATCCTAATGCATCATCCCCAGGAATAGGCTTGCAACAATCTGCAATAATAAAATTTTTCTTAAGCGAATCAGGAGTAAGCTTGAGGACTTTTTTGCTGTCAATTTTTTGCTTAGGTGCTTTATCCTTTGCTTGTTCCTTTTCTTTATTACCTTTTCCGCCAATGAACGGAAGAGGAATGAATTTTTTCCAACCTCCTGAAGTCTGCTTTTCTTTTTTCAATTCATTACGGTCTGCTTCGCCCAATAGAATTGTTTTAAAACCGATGGCAGCATAAAGTTCTTCCGGACTTTTCATTTCGTGTAAGTCACAAAGCTTTTGGATGTTTTCTTCATTCATATCCAAATCTTCGTTCTTGAAGAACTCTTGTAACTTTTCTTCTCCGACTTGCTGCATACTGCGTTGTTCACGCTTCAGGATGCCTGCAATCTTTGCTTTTGCTTTAGCAGTAGTCGCAAAATTAATCCATGATGGTTGTACACGCTGTGATTTTGAAGTCAAAATTTCCACTTGGTCACCACTTTGAAGTTTGTGGCTCAAAGGGACAAGTTTGTGATTGACTTTTGCACCGATGCAATGGCTTCCCAAGAAAGTGTGGAGAGAGAACGCAAAATCCAATGCCGTACTATTCTGTGGCATGGTTTTGATATCACCTTTCGGGGTAAAAATAAATATCTCGGATGCAAAAAGGTTCAACTTGATAGTGTCGAGGAAGTCCATGGCATCCGGTTGTGGATCATCCAAGATTTCCTTGATAGTACGAAGCCATTTTTCCAATTCGCCTTCATCTTCCTGAGTAGGACCGTCCTTATACTTCCAATGAGCAGCAAAACCTTGTTCTGCAATGTCGTTCATGCGTTCACTTCGGATTTGAACTTCAATCCATTGTCCCTTGTTACTCATTAAAGTAACATGCAAAGCTTGATAACCGTTTGATTTTGGATGATTTACCCAGTCTCGTAAACGGTCTGGGTGTGGTTTATAGATTTTAGAAATGGCTACATAAATTCCGAAGCATTCATTGGATTCTTCTTCTAAGTCGCTAGGATCGAAGATAATGCGAACTGCTAGAATATCATAGATTTCTTCAAATGGAATATGTTTAGTCTGCATCTTGTTCCAAATGGAATAAGGAGACTTGACTCTAGCCATGATACGGTATTTGATACCCATCTTATCTAATTGAGCTCGGATAGGTGCTGTAAACTCCTGAAAAAGAACGTTACGTTCTTCTTTGGTTTCCTTCAATAAGGATTCTATATGGGCATATTCTTCTGGGTGTTCGTACTTGAAGCTGAGGTCTTCCAATTCAGTCTTGATTTTGTTCAATCCTAGACGATTGGCAATAGGAGCATAGATATATAAAGTTTCACCTGCGATTTTATATTGCTTGTTTGGAAGCATGGAGCCGAGCGTACGCATATTATGCAGGCGGTCTGCAATCTTGATAAGGATGACACGGATGTCATCATTCATGGTTAGAAGGAGTTTCTTGAAGTTCTCGGCTTGTGCAGATGCACGGTCCCCGAAGATACCACCCGAGATTTTGGTTAACCCATCTACAATCTGTGCGACCTTAGGACCAAAGAGATTTTCAATATCTTCGACAGTATAGTCTGTATCTTCTACTACATCGTGAAGTAAAGCAGCACAAATTGATGTAGAGCCTAATCCAATTTCGGAACATGCAATTTGAGCCACCGCTATAGGGTGCATAATATAAGGTTCACCAGAGCGACGCTTTACTCCTTTATGTGCTTGCTTGGCAAAATTGAATGCTTTGGTAATGATTTCTACCTTTCTGCGATGTTTGCTTGTAAGATAACTTTCCAAGAGGTGTTGAAACCCTTGGTTTATCATTTCTTCATCAGCTTGTTCCTGTTTGAGCTTTTCATCAGTCATAAAATGCCTCCTTCTGTACTTTTCTGCAAAATTAGCCAAAAAACGTACTTATACAAGCTTTTTATGAAAATCAATGATAAAAAAGTTATTCACAATATCATCGAATGCGTATAGTTTTTCCTGCTCGGATGTTGTTACCCTTAATCCCATTCAGATTTCTGAGTTGTTTGACTGACACTCCATAGCGGGCAGCAATACCTCCAAGGGTGTCTCCATTTTTTATCTTATGGTATTTGGCACCTTTGGTGTTTTTGCTCTCGTCGTTGACAGTAACAACACGTCGCTTATTCAAATATTTATTTGCTTCGAATGCATAAATACTGTCTTCCCGCTCTATGAATGTTGTTGCCATATTATTAGGAAGACATAAAGCATATACTTTACTATTACCAGGAACAAAATCCTTTTTGTATTGAGGATTAAGACTGCGGAGTTGTTCTATGTCAATGTTGCAAACATTGGCCACTTGTTGTAGGTGTAAGTCCTTATTGATATGAACAGTGTCACTAAATGCAGGTAAATTTGATTCCATTGGGCATATACCGTGTTCACAATAATAGGTCATTACGTAATTAGCAGCAATGAATCCTGGTACATAACCGCGTGTTTCCTTGGGAAGGAAAGGATATATTTCCCAATAATCAGTAGAACCACCTGCGCGTCGGATGGCTTTGTTCAAATTGCCTGGCCCGCAATTATAGGCTGCTAAAACCAAATTCCAATCCTTGTAAATGTTAAATAAGTCCTTTAAATAACGTACCGCAGCCCAAGTAGATTTTTGCGGATCAAAGCGCTCTTCTACTAAGCTGTTGGTCTCGAGACCGTAACTTTGGGATGTCCTTAACATGAATTGCCACAAACCTGAAGCACGTTGGCGAGAAAGAGCCTTGGGGTTCAGTGCAGATTCTATAATAGGCAAATATTTCAGTTCCATGGGAAGGTCATAGGCTTCCAATGCCTCTTCAAACATTGGCATGTAGAAATTTGCAGCAGCTAACATAAACGAAACTTTGTTACGCAAGCGACCGGTATAGGCTTCAATGTATCTTTTTACAATATCATTGAAAGGCATTTCAATAATAGAAGGAATGCGTGATAATCGGTCGATATAGACTGAATCACTTACCTTTGGACCTTCTGGAAGCATCCGGCAGTTTTCATCAGCGAAGATGTAATTCTTTGATTGCCAGTCCCAATACAAACTATCCATGTCGGATTGCATAGTTTCTGGAAGATCAACTAATTCTTCTTTATTTGTCTGTGCTTGTATACAAGTTGCACTAAGCAATAAAATGATGCTGATAATAATGTGTCTCATGCAAAAGTAATTTTAAAATTTTAGGCTGCATTGCAAACCTACTGAACTGAAGTTTTTGCTTTTCCCGTCATTGAACAAAGCAGGTTCTACCCTTAAACCGAGGTCTTTGGTAATATCAAAATCTGAAAGTTCGGCATCAACATACGCGTCAATGACTGATAAAAGATAAACACCGATAAAACAAAAGATGCTGAGGTCACGTTGACGGCGGTATATATCTTTTCTCTTTCTAAATATTTCTTTAAATCGGTCTTCTTGTCCCGCAATACTTGCATTAATTGGAAGAAAGTCTTCGTAACTTTTAGTATTTGGATCATCGTCCATGATGTCAAGATAAGCTTGGGAGTAATCCTTATACATTTTATTGTTCCAGTTTAGTGCATAGGTACATCCGACAAATCCCCCGTATACGATTGGTAATTTCCAATATTTTCGATTGTAAATCTGCCCGCCACCAGGGAATACCAAAGCAAGCCATACAGATCGATTTGAATTAGGTATAAAACGTTGCTTAGGTTGAGGAAACTCTTTTTGTATGGAATCGACCTTGAATGCTAAAACGGTAGTATCTATTGGAGCTTCCATTAATTTGAGTTCTTGTTCATTCCTCTTGGTTAAACTGTCTGTTAGGAGTGAATCTTTAACGACCGATTTTATGGAATCTCTAGGAGTACCCATGCGTCGTTGCAAAGCTTTTTGGGCATATAGATCAGAACCTCCTAAGCCCCAATGGAGTAGGAGGAATCCTATTAATGCGATGTATGTCAATCGTATCTGCTTCAAAACTTAATCTTCTTTTTGTTTCAATGAATCAAGGATTTCCATGATGCGTTCTAAATCCTCTTCATTGTTGAATGGTATACTGATTTTACCTTTTCCTTTTGCTGTACAAGATAATTGTACTTTTGATCCAAAGAATCCACATAAATGTTTTTGTAGCATCATGTATTCTTCGGATAACTTACTTCCAGATGCCTTGATTTTTTTTCCTCCACTCTCAATCGTTTCACCAGCAGTGAGTGCCTTTACTATTTCTTCTACTTTACGTACTGAATAGCCCTGCGATTGAATTTCATTGAAAATGCGGATTTGTGTTTTGGGATCATCTAATGCTAGAAGAGCTCTTGCATGTCCCATGTCAATTTCCTTATTCTTCAATGCAACTTGAATCAAAGCTGGAAGTTTTAATAGACGTAGATAGTTGGCGATAGTGGTACGCTTTTTACCAACTCGTTCACTGAGCCGTTCCTGAGTTAATCCATATTGTTCCAACAAATGTTGATAAGCCAAAGCTATTTCTAAAGAATTCAAATCCTCTCGCTGGATGTTTTCAATCAATGCCATTTCCATGACATTCTCATCGTCAGCGGTGCGGATGTAGGCTGGAACACTCTTTAAACCGGCTTGAATGGAGGCTCGATATCTTCGCTCACCAGCTATGATTTGATAAGAATCGTCAGTAAGTTGACGAAGAGTAATCGGTTGAATAATACCGATTTCGGCAATAGAATCTGCCAATTCCTGTAAAGCAACGGGATCGAATTCTCGTCGAGGTTGGTTAGGATTGACGGAGATTTTGCTCAGTTCAATCTCATTGATGGATGATGAACCAGAGGTTTTGACCTCCTCAGTCGAAATCAGTGCATCCAATCCACGTCCCAAAGCAAATTTCTTCTGTACTGCCATGTTGATTTACTTATCGTTTTTAGTAATAATTTCTTTTGCCAATGCTAAATGGTTTTTAGCTCCGTTAGAATCTGCATCATATAAAATTGCAGGAATCCCGTGACTTGGAGCTTCGCTCAATTTTACATTACGGTGTATAATTGTTTTGAATACCAATTCTTGAAAATGTCTTTTTACTTCGTCATAAATTTGATTAGCCAATCGGAGACGTGAGTCGAACATTGTCAATAAGAATCCTTCTATTTCCAGACCGGTATTCAATTTTGATTTAATAATCTTAATCGTATTTAGCAACTTACTGATTCCTTCCAAAGCAAAGTATTCGCATTGAACGGGAATAATGACCGAATCGGCTGCTGTAAGTGCATTAATAGTTATTAGTCCTAATGAAGGAGAACAGTCGATTAGAATATAATCATATTCGTTCTTCATAGGAGCTAGAACTTTTTTCATAATGTTTTCCCGACTCTCGAGATTAAGCATTTCGATTTCTGCCCCCACTAAATCAATGTGTGAAGGAATGATATCCAATCCATCGATGTCGGTTGTATAGATTGCTTCCCTAATATCTGTGTGGTTGATAAGACATTCATAGATGGAACATTCCACTTCTTTGAGGTCCACTCCCAATCCAGATGACGCATTAGCTTGAGGGTCAGCGTCAATAACCAATACTTTTTTTTCTAAAGTTGCCAAAGATGCAGCAAGATTTATAGTAGTCGTAGTCTTTCCTACGCCACCTTTTTGATTGGCTAAAGCAATAATTTTTCCCATAATAATCCAGTTTTTCTCGCTGCGAAATAACAAATAATCATTGAGAGCACCTATTAAATTTTGCAGACTTTGGTCAAACTGTTGAAAACTCAAGGGTTTTGTTAATAACTCAACTGGGCAAAGATAAGTAAATTTTCTAAATCTCATGACGGAAGTTCGTCGAAAGGTTGTATCTTTACAGAATATTAAGAAGGAAAGGTATGATTATGAAGAATGAAAAACCATTGATATTGATATCGAATGACGACGGGTTTTCCTCAAAGGGCCTCGGTGTTTTGGTCGAAACGCTTGCTGGTTTAGGTGAAATTGTGGTGATGGCTCCGGATGGACCTCGTTCGGGTGCTTCGGCTGCAATTACTTCAGAGTTCCCTGTTCGTTATTATAAGGTAAAGGAAGAAAAGGATTTGGTTATCTATAAATGTACGGGAACTCCTGTTGATTGCGTGAAACTTGCTATGTTCGATCTCTTGCCTCGTTGTCCGGATTTAGTGATTGGTGGAATTAATCATGGCGATAACTCGGCTGTGAATGTGCATTATTCGGGCACTATGGGTGTGGTTCTTGAAGGTTGTATGAAGGGTATTCCATCTATAGGTTATTCTTTGTGTGACCATGATGCCGATGCCGATTTCCTTCCTATGTTGTCCTACGTTCGTCGGATTGCCGAAGAAGTCTTGACTCATGGCCTTCCAAAGGGTACATGCCTGAATGTAAATGCTCCGAAAGGTGCAGAGTTGAAAGGTGCTCGTATCTGTAGAATGACTGATGCCAGCTGGGGAAACGAATGGGCTCGTGGCCAGCATCCTAAGGGAGGAGAATACTTCTGGCTCACCGGAAAGTTCACGAACAATGAACCCGAAGCACAAGAATCTGACCGTTGGGCGTTGGAGCATGGATACGTAGCCATTACCCCTATCCAGATAGACATGACGGCTTATGCCATGATTAATGAATTGAGAAACTGGAACTTGAACGTATGAAATATTATTTGATAGTAGGCGAGGCTTCTGGAGACTTGCATGCATCCAACTTGATGCGTGCCTTGAAGGAACGTGACCCTCAAGCAGACTTCCGTTTCTTTGGTGGTGATTTGATGAAAGGCATAGGTGGAACCCTTGTGAAGCATTACAAGGATTTGGCCTATATGGGATTCATCCCAGTGCTTTTGCATCTGCGAACCATCTTCAAGAACATGGACTATTGCAAGCAGGATATTGTCGGTTGGCAACCGGATGTAGTCATTTTGGTGGACTATCCAGGCTTCAATTTGAAGATAGCTGAGTATCTCAAGAAAAACACCACTATACCTATATATTATTATATCTCTCCTAAGATTTGGGCATGGAAGGAATACCGCATCAAGAACATCAAGCGGGATGTGGACGAGCTTTTCTCCATCCTTCCTTTCGAGGTGGATTTCTTCAAGGGACATCAGTACCCCATTCATTATGTAGGAAACCCGTGCGTAGATGCCGTGGATGCCTATCAGAAGAATCATGTCGAGACATTCGAGGAGTTTGTATCGTCTAATTCCTTATTAGACAAACCGATTGTAGCCTTGTTGGCCGGTAGCCGAAAGCAGGAAATCAAGGACAATCTTCCAATGATGTTGGAGGCAGCCAAGCCTTTTGTGGATAAGTATCAGCTGGTATTGGCCGGTGCTCCGGGTATCGATCCGGCTTATTATCAGAAGTATGTGGGTGCAGATGTACCGGTGAAGATTATTTTCGGACAGACTTATCGCCTGTTGCAACAAGCCAAGGCTGCATTGGTCACATCGGGAACAGCTACGTTGGAAACGGCCTTGTTCCGTGTGCCTCAGGCGGTTTGTTACTATACTCCGGTGGGTAAATTGATTGCTTTCTTGCGTCGCCACATATTGAAGGTGAAGTACATTTCTTTGGTTAATTTGGTGGCAAACAAGGAAGTCGTTCGTGAGTTGGTAGCCGATACCATGACGGTGGCTAATGTTCGTGCAGAATTGAATGCCTTGCTTAATGATGAGCAATATCGCGGGCAGATGTTGAAAGAATATGACCAGATGATAAAAATATTAGGCCCGGCAGGAGCATCCCACCAGGCCGCATCGAAAATGATTGAATTGCTTTCTGTTAGAAAAGAGTAATGAAATAGAGGTATACTACGGCCGCTGGAACTGCCATGATGGTACTGTCGAAGCGGTCGAGTGCGCCTCCATGACCCGGAAGCAAGTTTCCAGAATCTTTGATACCCAAGTGGCGCTTCATCAATGATTCGGTCAAGTCTCCCCAGGTGCCGAATACTACCACTACCAATGACATTCCTACCCAAGCAGCAGTCGACATGATAGGGAAGAAGTGTGCCAATGCAAACGAGGCTGCAATACAGAGGGTAGCTCCACCAATCGAACCTTCCCATGACTTCTTAGGAGAAACACGCTTGAACAACGGATGCTTGCCGAACAATACACCTGTGCAATAAGCGCCCGAGTCGTTCACCCAATTGAAAATGAAGATAGACAACGGAAGGATGAATTGGTATTGAGAAGCCGATTCCCAACCATTGGAATGGAAGGCCAATACATTCAACAAAGCGAATGGAAGACCTACGTAAAGTTGGCTGAACATGGCGTATGCCCAACTGTTCAACGGATTTTCCTTCTTTAAGTAAAGCTCGCTTATCATTAAATAGATAATAATAATAAGGTATGGAATGAAAATGCCGGTTTGAGCCGGATTCATACCATAATAGAAGAAGCAGAGGAACAAGGATACGCTACCCAACACGCAAATGTTACGGTTCAATCGAACCCCTTCCTGTTGGTTCATCAAATTGCAGAACTCAGCTGTTGCCAAAGCACTGATGATGCAGAACAACAATCCGAAAGACAACGGACCTCCAATCATACAGCCTATCAATACGGCTACGAATATCAGACCTGTAATTGCGCGTTGAATAAAATTTTTCATGTCAGTATGGGTGTTAAGTAGTTTTTATACTTCTTTGTTTTCCAATAAAGGTGTTTCTTCCGGAGTCGTTTGTTTTGGCAAGTTATTTTCTACCTTTTGGTTCATGATTTCTTCCGAACGTGATGCCCAAGGCCGCTTTCCAAAAATATTTTCCACATCTTCTGCAAAGATCACTTCCTTTTCAATCAACAATTGCGCTAATTGGTTATGACCTTCCTTATTGGTCGTCAATACTTCCTTAGCGCGTTCGTATTGTTCGTTGATCATGCGCTTTACTTCTTCATCAATCAACTCAGCTGTACGCTCGCTGTATGGCTTATTGAATGAATATTCTTCATTATTATAATAGCAGACATTAGGCAACTTGTCGCTCATGCCGGCATATGCAATCATGCCATACGCTTGTTTGGTAACCCTTTCTAAGTCGTTCATGGCGCCGGTTGAAATATGGCCGGTAAATAATTCTTCAGCAGCACGCCCACCCAAAGTAGCACACATTTCGTCCAACATTTGTTCTTTGGTTGTGATTTGTCGTTCTTCCGGCATATACCAAGCTGCTCCCAGTGCACGTCCACGAGGAACAATGGTAACTTTAATCAATGGATTTGCATGTTCCAAGAACCAAGAAATAGTGGCATGACCAGCTTCATGAAGGGCAATAGAGCGCTTTTCGTTTAAAGTCATTATCTTTGTCTTCTTTTCCAAACCACCAATAATACGATCTACCGCATCCAGGAAATCTTGTTTACCAACTGCATTTTTCTTGTGACGAGCTGCAATTAATGCGGCTTCATTACATACGTTAGCTATATCTGCGCCACTGAATCCAGGAGTTTGGCGAGCCAATGTTTCCGAATTGACTGTGTCATCTAATTTTAATGGTCTTAAATGTACTTCAAATACAGCTTTTCGTTCGTTCAAGTCAGGCAAGTCTACGTGAATCTGTCGGTCAAATCGTCCTGCACGAAGTAATGCTTTATCCAAAATGTCTGCGCGGTTGGTGGCTGCCAAAATAATAACACCACTGTTGGAGCCAAAGCCGTCCATCTCTGTAAGCAATTGGTTAAGAGTACTTTCTCGTTCGTCATTTCCACCCATGCTTGGACTTTTACTACGGGCACGACCAACAGCATCGATTTCGTCTATAAAAATGATACAAGGTGCTTTTTCTTTAGCTTGACGGAATAAATCACGTACGCGCGATGCACCTACGCCTACGAACATCTCTACGAAATCGGAACCGGACATGGAGAAGAATGGAACGTCGGCTTCGCCAGCTACAGCTTTGGCAAGTAATGTCTTACCAGTTCCCGGGGGGCCTACCAATAAAGCACCCTTAGGGATTTTACCTCCCAATTCGGTATATTTTTCTGGTTGTTTCAAAAAGTCTACAATTTCTTGAATTTCTTGCTTGGCTCCTTCTTGACCAGCTACGTCTTTGAAAGTAACTCGGTTAGTTGTGTCTCCTTTTTCATAGACTTGAGCTTTGCTTTTGCCTACAGAAAAAGGGTTGAAACCTCCGGAATTTCCTCCATTTCCCATACGTCGCATGATGAATAACCAAATGGCTATTATAAAGAAAATAGGAGCAATATTCCAGAAAATAGTGCCGAACATGTCAGATTTCTTTTCATAACTGATTTCACCAGTAAAGTATCCCTCTTCTTGTGCTTTTTCTAAAAACTTGTCGACAGTATCAATTGATCCTACTTCTACATGCAAGGATGGATTTCTTCCAACCTTTTTATAGTCGTCTTTGAATACGTCTTTAACATATTCCGGCTTAATGAACATGTCTAGTGAATTATCGTTGTAGGCAATAATTTTATTGACATATCCTTTGTTTACCATGTTTTTGAATTCGGTATACGTCAGTTGCTTGTCGATACCAGCATTTTCATCACTAGTAAACCATAGGTATGCAATGGTCATGGCAATGAACATATATAACCAACTAAGGTTGAAGCGTGGCATGTTCATTTTAGGCTTGTTGTTTGCTGTTTCACTCATTATTTGTTGAAGAATAGTTTGTTAGTCAATATCGGGAATAAAGGTAAGTTTTGCATCTGCCCATAAATTTTCCAGATTGTAGAATTCTCTGGCTTCTGGGAGAAATATATGTACCAAAACATCACTATAGTCCATAGCTACCCATTGGGCATTACGGATTCCGTCAATAGCAGATGGTTTATATCCAGTTGTTTCGTGAACGATATCCCAAATGGAATCGGCAATAACAGATACTTGGCTAGGGGAATTCCCTTGGCAAATTACAAAATAGTTGCAAATGGTATCATCTATTTCGGTCAAATCGGCAACAACGATTTTTTGGCCTTTCTTTTCTTGAATACCTTCTGTTATTTTTTTTACTAGAGATTCTGTTTGATTCATTCTTATTTAATAGTCAATAGAAATGTCTTTTTTCCCTTTTAAAAGGAAAAACAATATGCAAAGATACTTGGTTTTGTTGTATCAATGAAAAAATGAATGTAAAATCTGTTCTGTTTTTGTTTTTTTAGGTCGTAGAGTAGAAAAAAATGTTCTTAAATAAAAAAAGATGCAAGAAAGTTTGGTGTCTGATAAAAAAGTGGTATCTTTGCAGCGTTAAAAAACGGAACGGGTGGTTCTGTTGAAAGATTGGACTATGGTGTAATGGTAACACAACAGATTCTGGTCCTGTTTTTCCAGGTTCGAGTCCTGGTAGTCCAACTAAAGATGTGATGTGAAGTCACATCTTTTTTTTATTTTATTATGATAAAGAAGAGGTGGAGCATGCTCCACCTCTTCTTTTAGTTTTTAATAGATTCATCAATTACTGCAATCTTTTTAGTAACTAATTCCAATTCGGCTCTTAACTTTTCTATTTTACGGTTCATTTCAGCAACTAAACTATTGCCTTTCTTGGATGAACTTGTCAAAAATCCGATATTGTTTTCGTATGTCTTAATTTCGTTTTTCATGTTGTCGTGAAGTCGAACTAATTTTTCGCGTTCACGATATAAGTTGGTTTCTTTGTTTAAATTGGATTTGAAATTGCTTAATTTCTTTTTGGATGCAGAAAGATTTAGTTTCCCAAATAATGCGTCTACCACAGCGCGGTATTGCTTGTAAATTCGGTCTTTGTCCTTAAATGGTACATGTCCTATATTGTTCCATTCTTTCATTAATTCGCGAATGGCATTTCCGTTTTTCTCAGAAAGATTTTCTTCTTGATTAATGATGTTAAGCTTTTCGATGATTGCTTTTTTCTTGTCTAGATTATCTTGCTCAGCGGTACGGCTTGCTGATTCTGCTTTGCCCTTTTGCTCAAAGAAATAATCGCATGCGCTGACAAAACGCTTCCAAATAGGTTCAGAGTACTTTTTGGTCACGGGGCCTATTTCCTTCCATTCCTTTTGGAGTTTGGTTAGGATTTCGGCTGTTGTTTTCCAATCGGTACTATCTTTTAGTGCTTCTGCTTTCTCGCACATCTGCTTTTTCTTTTCTAAATTTTCGTTCATGCTGCCTTTCAAGTTTTTGAAATGTTCGGCTTTACGCTTGAAAAAGTCATCACATGCAGTACGGAAGCGATCGAATATCTTTGTATTCATTTTTTGTGGAGCGTAACCAATGGTTTTCCATCTGGCTTGTAGTGCTAAAATTTCTTCAGTTTTCTGATGCCAATCTTGGAAAGTGAGCATTTTTTCATATTCCATGGATTCTACGATTTCGCAGATGACAATCTTTTCGTCCAAATTTCGTTGCTCTTGTTCTTTGATTCCTTCGAAATGTTGTTGGTGACGTCGATTAATAACGGTAGAAGCTGCTTTGAATCGATTCCAAATTTCTTCACGTTGTTCTTTGGCTACAGGACCAGCTTCGCGGAATTCCTGATGGAGTTTCTGTAATTGGTGGAATGCGGAGATAACATCTTCTTCCGTTGCCAACTTTTCAGCTGCTTCGCACAAGTGAATCTTTATTTCTTGATTTTTTTTGAAATCGTATTCGCGGAATTCGTTATTTAGCTTAATCAAATCATAGAATTTTTCGCTATGCAATTGATAGCTTTTCCATAATTCGTTGGTCTTTGAAGCTGGAATGTTCTTAATCTCGTTCCATTCAACTTGTAACTTTTTAAATTCATTATAGGCCTTATTGGCATCTTCCGGTGTTTCTGTCAGTTCTTTCATGCGCTCAATTATAGCCATTTTTTTTTCTAAATTATCGAGTTTCTCTTGCTCTTCTTCGGCCTTTAATGCGTTTAGCTTTTCTTTAATGGAACCCATGAGTTCCTTGAATTGTATTTCATGTTCGTCCTTTGGGGCTGCAAAAGTTTCTGGGCTACCTCCGTTTTCTTCATGTGCTTTGCGAGCATTTTCAATCTCAATATTACGCAGGCGATAGAATGATTGTTTTAGAATATCAAGTTCCGCTTTGTTTGCAAGTTCTTCTTGGTTGATTTCTTGTAAACGAACTATAACGTCTTCTTTTGATTGGATGGGAGTGGTTGTAGCTTCTACTGCTACTATTACTTCGGCTGCTTCTTGTATGGCGGCTTCAGTTAAAGGGCGAATTTCATTTAAGTCCATTATCTATGGTATTAAAGGTCTATTGTCGTTTTATGTATAAACATACGATTCACAAAATAAACAAATTATTTTAGTACTTCATAACTTTTTTATCGTTTTTTCAGTATAAGCTTTCTTTTTTTACGAAAGTAATACGGTGATTCCCATGTATAACATCATGCCTATGATGTCGTTGGTAATGGAAATAAAGGGTCCAGTAGCTATGGCAGGATCTATTTTAAGCTTTTCCAATGTCATAGGGACTAATGTTCCAAAGATAGAGGCAAACATTACTACGGCAAACAAACTGAGTGATACGGAATAAGATACAGTAGCTGTTGCTCCAAAGCGAACGAAGTTATAAATATACACTAACATTGAAATGATGGTAGCATTAATCAAGGCAACAACGGATTCTTTTAAAATCTGTTTCCAAGTGTTGTTGGCGTCCAGCGAACTATTGGCTAGGCCTTGTACCACAAGTGCTGATGATTGGGTACCTACATTACCTCCTGTACCCCCAATTAGTGGGATGTAAAGAGCCATTTCAGGATGTGCGGCAAATGTTGTATCAAAATTACCTAAAATCATGGAGTTGCCGATACCGCCTAGCATGCCAATGAGTAGCCATGGTAGGCGAGCGGTAGTTTGGCGGAGTACGTTGTCGTCTGTTTCTACGTCTTGAGACAAACCGGAAGCTAATTGATAGTCGCGTTCGGCTTGCTCGCGAACTTCATCCATTACATCGTCTACGGTAATGCGTCCTACTAATCGCCCGATACTGTCTACTACGGGAACTGCTACCAGGTTGTACTTTTCAATGGTTTGGATAACTTCGTCTACCGGTGTGTCTACATGAACTGAAATCGGATCTTTCCGCATGACATGCTTAACTTTTGAAACCGATGGACTAGTAATCATTCGCTTCAATGGAAAAACTCCGCGTAGGCGTTCTTCGTCATCTACTACATAAACATAGTAAATTTCGTCCATTTCTTCGGCTTGGATACGCATTTCGCGGAGACATTCAGGCATACTCCAATTCTCTTTCACGATCACCATTTCAGTACCCATTAAACCGCCGGCGGTGTCTTCATCGTATTTCAAAAGGTCAACGATGTCGCCTGCTTGCTCAATGTCTTCAATGTGTGAAAGGATTTCTTCCTGTTTTTCTTCGTCCATTTCACGGATGATGTCTACCGCATCGTCCGAGTCCATGTAGTCCACAAAACGCTTGGCGATGGTTTCGGAGGGAAGAATGTCAAGGAAATCTTTACGGGCATCCTCGTCCATTTCTGTCAGTACTTGGGCGGCCGTTTCATTATCTAATTGTAGATAAATAAATCGAGCCTCTTCTACGTCCAATTCATCGCAAAGCTCTGCTATGTCAGCAGGGTGCAGGTCGGCGAGCAACTCTTTGATTTGGTCGGAGTCTTTTTGCTCTATCAGTTCTTGGATTTGTTCGAAATCCAATTCTTCAAATTCTTTCATCCTACACGTTAATGTTAAAAGGTTGTTGAATCCTTTTTTATTCTCTATCTTTGATTTCTGCTAAAGCCACTTCTACTCGGTTGGTTAAATCCACAAATTCCGCTACAGATAATTGCTCCGGCCGTTTGTTGAATATTGGGTCGGTACTTAACGGATGACTTTTGTCTAAGATACTTGAGATTGAGTTGCGCAATGTTTTTCGTCGTTGGTTGAAAGTCGTTTTTACAATTAACTTGAATAATTTTTCATTGCATCCCAAATCTATCGTTTCATTACGTGTCATTCGTATTACAGCACTTTTTACTTTTGGAGGCGGATTGAACACATGTTCATGTACAGTGAAGAGATATTCCACTTTGTACCAAGCTTGAATCAAAACGCTCAGAATTCCGTAGGTCTTACTTCCAGGACCGGCAGCAATACGCTCGGCCACTTCCTTTTGGATCATTCCGGTGCAACATGGAATAAGGTCTTTATAATCCAGCATTTTGAAAAAAATCTGGCTCGATATGTTATATGGATAGTTGCCCGTTAATACAAATGATTTTCCTTCAAAAATGTTTTCCAATTTCAGTTTGAGAAAATCGTCTTCGATAATATGACCTTCCAATGCGGAAAAGTTATCTTTCAGATAAGCCACTGATTCAAAGTCCAATTCTACAACTTTTACTTCCCGTCCCTTTTTCATTAGGAATTGGGTAAGTACGCCCATGCCTGGTCCTACTTCCAATATGGGAAGTCCCGGACATGCATCTACCGTGTCTGCAATATCATTGGCGATGCCTAGGTCCCTCAAAAAGTGCTGTCCTAAGAATTTTTTTGGTTTAACGAGTCCCATTTTAATCTTTTTTCATCAATGAATGATTCTGTTTATTTGCTAAGATACTATCTTTGCATTATGCAAATATAAACAATGTAATTTAAAAAATCGTCAATTTTGGAAGGAACTGAAAGAAAAAATATATTCAAGAAAGTATTGCAGGTCGTTTTACCACTTCTGCTAGGAGTTTTCATTCTGGTATATGTTTATCAGGATTTCAATTTTCAGCGAGTAGGGGAAGTGTTGTGGGGAGGAATGGAATATACCTGGATTCTTTTATCTTTGGCTTTTGGTGTATTGGCCAATTTGTTTCGGGGCTGGCGTTGGAAATTAGCTTTAGAACCTTTGAATGAATATCCAAAGGCTTCCCATTGTGCATATGCTATTTTTATTTCGTATGCTTCCAATTTGGTTATTCCTCGAGTGGGGGAAATTACGCGTTGTGGGGTGCTTTCTAAATATGATCAAGTCTCTTTCTCGAAATCGTTAGGAACAGTTGTGTCTGAACGTATGATTGATACGCTTTGTGTCGTGTTGATTACCGGTGTGGTTTTGTTGTTGCAAATGCCTATGTTCGCTACTTTTTTTGCAGAAACAGGTACGGATTTGGGATGCTATACTGAAGTTTTGATTTCTGGACATTTCTACCTTATTATATTATGTGTTTTGGCAGCTATAATGTTGGTGTTCTTTATGATTCGTAATATTGCCTTGTTTGCCAAACTTAAAGGCATTTTGCAAAATGTTTGGCAAGGAGCTGTGGCATTGAAGGATATCCGTCAGAAACCTTTATATTTGATGTGCACTGTCGGAATTTGGGTTTCGTATTTTTTAGAGTTCTATTTGGCTTTTTTTGCTTTCGAATTTTCTTCGCACTTTGGTGTTTCTGTTGGGTTGGTTATGTTTGTAGTAGGTACCTTGGCGGTTATTGTTCCCACTCCCAATGGGGCTGGTCCATGGCACTTTGCCATTATGACAATGTTGATGCTTTATGGAGTTGGGAAAGAAGATGCAGGAATTTTTGCTCTTTTAGTACATGGAATTCAAACCTTTTTACTAATTTTGTTGGGTATATATGGATTATTGGCTTTGTCATTTATTAATAAAACTAAATAACTATGGACACAATTCTTTCTCTTGCTCCGCAGAATGTGTGGAAGCATTTTCATTCGTTGACTCAAATACCTCGTCCTTCGGGCCATCTTGAAAAGGTTCAGGCATTCTTGTTGGACTTCGGGAAGAGTATTGGTGTAGAAACATTCATGGATGAAGTCGGTAACATTATCTATCGCAAACCTGCAACTCCGGGAATGGAAAATCGTAAGACAATTATTCTTCAGGCACATATGGATATGGTGCCTCAGAAAAATAATGATACAGTACACGATTTCGTAAACGATCCTATCCAGACATGGGTGGATGGTGAATGGTTGAAGGCAAAGGGTACTACTCTTGGTGCTGATAATGGTATGGGTGTTGCAGCTATCATGGCTGTATTCGAAGACAATTCGTTGGTACATGGGCCGTTGGAGGCGTTGATTACTTCTGATGAGGAAACTGGTATGTATGGTGCGTTCGGTTTGAAGCCGGGTACAGTGAATGGTGATATTCTTTTGAACTTAGACTCGGAAGACGAAGGTGAATTGTATATCGGTTGTGCAGGTGGTGAAGACCTTAGTGCTACATTGGAGTATAAAGAGGAAGAAACTGATCCTGAAGATGTTGCATTAAAGGTGACTTTGAAAGGACTCCGTGGTGGCCACTCTGGTTTGGAAATCAACGAAGGTCGTGCGAATGCCAACAAATTGATGGCTCGTTTTGTGAATCAGGTGATTACATTTGATGAGGCGTGTCTTGTATCTTGGAATGGCGGAAATATGCGTAATGCTATCCCACGCGAATGTGAAGTGGTGATTACAATTCCGGCTGAAGAAGAAGCGGATGTGTTGTCATATGTGGAAGAATGTGAAAAGTTGTGGAACGAAGAATATCATGTGCATGAAACACCGATTACTTTCAAGGCAGAACGTGTCGAATTGCCGAAATTTATGGTGCCGGCAGAAATTCGTGATAATTTGGTAGATGCTATTTATGCATGTCACAATGGTGTACTTCGTATGATTCCGACAATTCCTGATACAGTAGAAACTTCCAACAATTTAGCTATCATCAAGATTGGTGAAGGAAAGGCTGAAATTAAGATTTTGACTCGTAGTTCTCGCGATTCGATGAAGGATTATTTGAATACTAGTTTGGAAAGTTGTTTCTCTATGGCTGGTATGCAAGTCGTTCGTTCTGGCGGATATTCTGGTTGGGAACCTAATGTGAATTCTCCAATATTGAAGGCTATGAAAGAATCTTATCAAGCTCAGTTTGGTGTAGAACCGGCAGTGAAGGTCATCCATGCTGGATTGGAATGTGGTATCATTGGCGCGGTAATGCCAGGTTTGGATATGATTTCATTTGGTCCAACTCTTCGTTCTCCTCATTCTCCAGATGAACGTTGCTTGATTCCTACAGTATCTAAGTTCTATGACTTCCTCGTGGCAACTTTGGCAAATGCACCGGTAAAGGAATAATTTTTCTATAGTTCTGAACGCAAAAAGACCGCTATTTAAAAAAAAAAGATGGCGGTCTTTTTTATTTTTATGGCCGTCTTTTAGAAATTTTATTAAAGGATTTCAGAGCAAAGATTTAATTGGGTAAAAAGAAATAAATATGTATCTTTGTTCCCATAAATAAAGAAGAAGGAATGAAACAATTTCTATTAGCAATATCTCTTTGGATGGGCTTTTGTCTAACTGGTATGGCACAGGCCAAAATTACTTTTGACAAGCAAATGCATGAATTCGGTGTTGTTCTATGGAAGCATCCGGCAACAGCTACCTTTACTGTTAAGAATGAGGGTGATAAACCATTGGTAATTTCCAATGTGACTACTTCTTGTGGTTGTACAGTGGTCAATTGGACTAAAACTCCGATTGCACCGGGAGCAACGGGAATGGTGTCTTCCACTTTTGATGCTAAAACTTTGGGACGTTTTCAGAAAAGTGTCGGAGTGTATTGCAACGCTTCGGCACGTCCTATTTATTTAACTATGCGTGGTGAAGTTAGTGCTGACCCTAAAAATTATACATTGACTCATCCGTATGAAATTGGTGCTATCCGTTTAGATAAGAATGCTATTGAATTTGATGATGCCAATAAAGGTGATAGACCAACGATGGAAATTTTGGTAGCTAATACATCGAATGAAGTTTATACTCCGGTGTTAATGCATTTGCCGCCGTATTTGCAGGCGGTGGCTGTCCCAGAACGTATAGGTAAGAAAGCTACGGGTAAAATTAAAATCACCCTTGATACTGAAAAATTGCCAAAATTTGGATTGACTACCGCTACAGTTTACCTTTCACGCTACCCGGGTGATAAGGTGGGTGAGGAGAATTCCATCCCGGTGTCAGCTATTTTGTTGCCAGACTTTAGTCAAATGAGTCAGCAACAACGGTTGAATTCGCCAATGGTTGAGCTTTCTACTACGGAATTGACTTTCCCGGATTTGCTCGAAAAGGAAAAGAAGTCGCAAAATATCATTATTAAGAATAATGGTAAAAGCAATTTGGAGATAACCGATTTGCAGGTTTTCAATTCTGCTTTAGGTGTTCAATTGAAGAAACGTGTGATAAAGCCAGGAGCTAGTACGAAAATGAAGATTACGGCATATGGGAAATATTTAAAAAAAGTAAAAGGTGCTCCTCGTGTATTGATGATTACCAATGACCCAAATTGCCCGAAAATCATTTTGAGAGTGAATGTAACTGCTAAATGATAGTGCTATGATGGAACATCCTGAAAACAGTGAAGAATATAAAGGTTTGACCGTTAATGCGGGGATTGAACAACCCTCAACCGTAAATCCTTATTTGAAATTACGAAAGAAACCTCGTCGTCGTGAATTTACGGTAGATGAGTTTGTAGATGGTATTGTCAAAGGCAATGTTACGGTATTGAGTCAGGCTGTAACTATGGTAGAGAGTCTGAAACCGGAGCATCAAGCCATTGCACAGGAAGTAATTGAAAAGTGCTTACCATATTCGGGGAATTCCGTTCGTATTGGTATTAGTGGAGTACCGGGTGCTGGAAAGAGTACTTCCATCGATGTGTTCGGTCTCCATGTGTTGGAAAAAGGTGGAAAATTGGCGGTGTTGGCCATTGATCCAAGTAGTGAACGTACTAAGGGTAGTATTCTAGGTGACAAGACCCGTATGGAGAAACTTTCTGTGCATCCAAAAGCGTTTATTCGTCCTAGTCCGTCGGCAGGTTCATTGGGTGGAGTAGCCCGTAAGACTCGTGAAACCATCATTCTTTGTGAAGCGGCTGGGTTTGATAAAATATTTGTTGAGACGGTAGGTGTTGGGCAAAGTGAAACGGCTGTTCATTCAATGGTTGATTTCTTCTTGCTAATTCAGTTGGCAGGTACGGGCGATGAATTACAGGGAATAAAACGTGGTATTATGGAGATGGCAGATGGCATTGTGATTAACAAGGCTGATGGTAATAATATTGAAAAGGCTAATTTGGCCGCCAGCCACTTCCGCAATGCGCTCCATCTATTCCCTACACCCGACTCAGGTTGGACACCGAAGGTTCTTACATATTCAGGTTTCTATGGGTTGGGTATCAAGGAAATATGGGATATGATTGACGAATATTTCGTATTCGTGAAAAAGAACGGTTATTTCGATTATCGTCGCAACGAGCAAGCTAAATACTGGATGTATGAAACTATTAATGAACATTTAAGGGATAGTTTCTATAATAATCCGACAATTGAAACGATGTTGCAGGCTAAAGAACAAGCTGTGTTGAATGGAACACAAACCTCATTTGTTGCTGCTAAACATTTATTGGATACCTATTATCAGTTATTGAAATAAGAAAAGAGCCTTTAAGGCTCTTTTCTTTTAGATTGACAATTCTGCCAATACGTTAACCAATTCTCTATCAATTGGTTTGTCGTTTTTGATAGCCTTGGCAAATGGTACATATACAATCTTGTCGTTCTCAATACCAATCATAACATTACGCTGGCCTTCGAGCAATGCTTGGATACTAGCAACCCCCATACGGCTAGCGATAATTCGGTCGTGAGCTGTTGGACGACCACCACGTTGTAAGTGACCAAGAATAGTTACGCGTACGTCGTATTGCGGGTATTCGTTCTTTACACGTTCTGCATAATGCATTGCACCACCTGTTAGCTCACTCTCGGCAACTAATACAATGCTACTGCTCTTCGATTTTTTGAAACCATGATTGATGAATTGCTCTAATTGGTCAACTTCGGTGCTGAACTCTGGAATGATTGCTGCTTCAGCACCTGCTGCGATAGCTCCGTTTAATGCCAAGAAACCGGCATCACGTCCCATTACTTCTACAAAAAATAAACGTTCGTGAGAAGTTGCGGTGTCACGAATCTTGTCTACTGCATCAAGGATGGTGTTCAATGCTGTATCGTATCCGATTGTTGTATCTGTTCCATACAAGTCATTATCGATAGTGCCTGGCAAACCGATACAAGGAATATCATATTCTTGAGCCAAAATACGTGCACCAGTCAATGAACCATCACCGCCAATTACAACCAATGCGTCAATACCGTGCTTTTTCATATTTTCATAAGCTTGGGCACGACCTTCTGCAGTCTTGAATTCTTTGCAGCGGGCTGTCTTTAAAATGGTACCACCCATTTGGATAATGTTACTTACATTTTGGCTCTTGAATTCTTGAATTTCATCAGTAACCAAACCTTTATATCCTCTATAGATACCAAAAACCTTTAGTCCATTGTAGATGGCAGAACGGGTTACCGCGCGGATGGCTGCATTCATACCAGGAGCGTCGCCTCCGGATGTTAAAATACCGATAGTGTTAATTTTTGCCATAAATTTTCTTTTTTATAATTTCAATTATTTTCCTTCTAAAATTACTTTCTTGCATTCTTCCATAAGCCATTTGGGAGTGGAGGTTGCTCCACAGATACCAATTGAATAAACGTTAGTCAATAGTGAAGGGTTTATTTCTTCTGGCTGATCGATAAGGTGTGTGTTTGGATTCACTTTCTTGCATTCGTGGTAGAGAATTTTTCCGTTCGAACTTTTTCTTCCACAAACAAAGAATATCAAATCGTGATTGGCTGCGAAATTGCGGATATTTGGCATTCGATTGGCTACCTGCCGACATATGGTGTCGTGATATTCAAAGGTGGCATTCGGTGAAATGTGTTCTTTGATGTATTCTACAATCTGTCGGAATTCATCTAGTGATTTGGTAGTCTGGGAGTATAGGCGGATATCCTTGTTGAAGTCCAGTCGGTTTACCTCTGCTAATCCTTCAATAACGATGGCTTGCCCATTAGTTTGGCCTACCAATCCCATGACTTCCGCATGGCCGTTCTTGCCATAAATTACAATTTGTTGGTCGGATGATTTGTCGTATTCCTGTTTGATTCGTTTTTGCAGACGCAAAACTACTGGGCAAGTGGCATCGATGATTTCGATGTGATTCTTTCTTGCCAGTTTATAAGTTGCGGGCGGCTCTCCATGAGCTCTTAATAACACTTTTACATTGTGCAATTGGGCGAATTCTTCATGGTTAATGGTGATAAGACCGAGCTTTTTCAGACGCTCACATTCTTGGCCATTGTGTACGATGTCTCCTAAGCAATAAAGCGTATTGCCTTTTGCTAATTCTTCTTCTGCCTTTTGGATAGCAGTAGTCACTCCAAAACAGAAACCGGATCCGGAGTCAATTTCAATGTTAACCATGGATAGCTTTTTGAAATTCTGCTGCCAACCATTCTTTCTGCTGTTCAATTGTCAGGTGGCTATTGTCTAATAAAAGTGCGTCTTCAGCCTGACGAAGTGGGCTTATAGCACGGTTTTGGTCAATGTGATCGCGTTCCTTTACGTTGGCTAGGATTTCTTCAAAAGAGGCTTCTTGTCCTTTTGCTTTTAATTCGTCATAACGACGTTGGGCGCGTATTTCAGCCGATGCTACAACAAATATTTTCAATTCAGCATCTGGGAATACCACGGTACCGATATCACGTCCATCCATCACGATTCCTTTTGCTTTACCCATTTCTTGTTGTAATTTAACCATAGCCTCGCGTACAAATGGAAGGGCAGCTACTGGACTTACGTGTGAGGATACTTCCATGGTACGGATGCTGTCTTCAACATTCTTGCCGTTGAGAAAGGTCATTGGACGCTGGGTGTCTGGATTCAGTTGGAAAGATATTTGAATATTGGACATTGCTTCTTCCAATTGGGCAACATGGATGCCTTCTGGCGTAAATAATCCGTTTTCTAAGCAATATAAAGTAACGGCGCGATACATCGCTCCACTGTCGATATAGATATAACCCACTTCACGAGCCAAATCCTTAGCCATGGTGCTTTTCCCACATGACGAATAACCGTCGATGGCAATTGTAATCTTTTTCATATTAATAATAAAGTATATGATAATTTTCTTCAAAGATAGGGAAAAGTTATGTGCATCCGATAGAAAGACGAAAAAAACTGAAGCTTTAGCATATTTTTTATGTCGAAAACCTTTTTAATTGAAATAAAAGTGCTAAATTTGCCCCAAACGTGAGAACACACTAATTTTTAAATAACATTTTATGGAAGTTAAAAAATCCCCTAAGGCAGATTTGGAAAACAAAAAGACCACCAATCTGTTAGTAGGTGCTATCATTATTTTGGCAGTACTTTTTGTTGGGTTCGAATGGAGTGAACGTGACAAGAAGGTGACTACAGATAGTGGTATCTCTGAAGTAATTTTTGAAGAAGAAATTATTCCTATCACAGAACAGGAACAACCGAAACAAGCACCTCCACCGCCAGAAGCTCCGAAGATGGAAGAAGTGTTGGAAATCATGGACAATGACTCTAAGGTAGAAGAATCTACTATTCAGGCTTCGGATGATACTAATGCTGCTGTAGAAGTAAAGTATACTCCAGTTGAAGTAGAAGAAGAAGAAGTTGAAGAACAACAGATTTTCCAGGTGGTAGAAGAGATGCCTGAATTCCCAGGTGGTATGGGAGAATGTATGAAGTTCTTGGGTAAGAACATTAAGTACCCAACAATTTCACAGGAAAATGGTGTACAAGGTCGTGTTATCGTACAATTTGTGGTTAACCGTGACGGTTCTATCGTTGACCCTGTAGTTGTACGTGGTGTAGACCCTTACTTGGACAAGGAAGCGCTTCGCGTGATTTCTATGATGCCGAAGTGGAAGCCAGGTAAGCAACGTGGTAAGGCTGTACGTGTAAAGTATACCGTACCTGTAATGTTCCGTTTGCAGTAATATTGTATTTAATATCAGAAGGGAGGTTGCCCGAAAGGCAGCCTCCTTTTTTTACTACCTAATCTCGAAAAACGATGATGACATATACCGCTTCTCAATTATTGGATAAGGTGAATGCTTATTTGAAGAAAATGCCTTATGTCCGTCCTCCTCAGGGCTTGTATGAACCGATAGCTTATGAATTGTCGCTTGGTGGCAAGCGTATTCGCCCGGTGTTGATGTTGATGGCTTATAATATTTATAAGGAAGATGTTGATACGATTCTTCCGCAAGCTGTAGGACTGGAAACGTATCATAACCACACGTTGTTGCACGATGATGTGATGGATAAAGCGGATATGCGTCGGAATAAGCCTACCGTACACAATGTATGGAACGAGAATACTGCTATCCTTTCTGGTGATGCTATGCTGATTTTAGCTTATCGTTTGATGGCGGATTGTCCGCAAGATAAGTTAGCAGAAGTGTTACGTACATTTACTGAAACTACTATGGAGATTTGTGAAGGTCAGCAATGGGATATGGAGTTTGAGGATCGAATGGATGTAAAGGTAGATGAATATATTAATATGATCCGTCTGAAAACTTCGGTTTTATTGGCTGCGGCTTTGAAGATTGGGGCTATTCTGGCGGATGCTCCGTCTGAAGAAGCGCAGAAGTTGTATGATTTTGGCTTGAAAATGGGTTTAGCTTTTCAATTGCAGGATGATTGGTTAGATGTATATGGAGATTCAAACGTTTTTGGTAAGAATATCGGTGGTGATATTTTGTGCAATAAGAAAACATATATGCTGATAACTGCTTTAGAACAAGCAAATGAGGTACAGTATGAAACTTTGAAACAGTGGTTGAATGCTGTCGATTATGTGCCTGCGAAAAAAATTGCGGCAGTCACGGCTCTTTATAATGAAATAGGAGTTGGGCATCGTTGTGAGGAAAAGATTGAAGCTTATTATTCGGAAGGATTGGCTGTGCTAGAAAGCATTGCGTTGCCGGAAGAACGCAAGGAGACTTTGAAGGCGTTTGCATGTAGTTTGATGAATAGACAAGTATAATTATGATTGATACCCATTCTCATCTGTTTGTTGAAGAGTTTGTAGAGGATTTAGCAGAAGTTATTGCCCGAGCTCGAGAGATAGGTGTGACAAAAATTTTTATGCCCAACATTGATGATACTACCATAAATGATATGTTGGAGGTGCATCGACAGTATCCTGACTATTGTTATCCGATGTTGGGTTTCCATCCCACTTCTGTTGATGCGCAAGCGATGGCGAAAGTGAAGGCGATGAAGAGTTTTTTAGTAGATGGGCATCCATATATCGCTATAGGTGAGGTTGGACTTGATCTTTATTGGGATAAAACCTATTTAAAGGAACAGCAACAAGTGCTTGAAGAACAAATTCAATGGGCGTTGGAGTGGGATTTGCCACTGGTTCTTCATTGTCGAGATGCTTTCCCTGAATTGTTTGAGGTGTTGCGTCCTTATCAGAGAACTTCTTTAAAAGGGGTTTTTCATAGTTTTACAGGGAGTGTTGATGAAGCAATGGAGTTGGTCGACTATCCGAACTTTATGATAGGTGTCAATGGGGTTGTTACTTTCAAAAAAAGTACCTTACCTGATGCTTTGAAAGAAGTTCCTTTAGAACGTTTGGTTTTGGAGACAGATTCACCTTATTTGTCGCCAGTACCTTTTCGAGGTAAAAGAAACGAGTCTGCTTATGTGAAAAGGGTGGCAGTTAAATTGGCCGAACTTTATGATAGAGAAATAGGAGAGGTAGAACAGCAAACCGCGCTAAATGCTTTAAAAGTATTCAAAATCTCTAAATAAGTATTTAAAGTTTATTAATTTTTAGGGGTTGATATAAGTTTGTTCCCTTGAAAAGTGGCTAAGATGAAAAAAATGGGTACATTTGTGTCTGAAATCGCTTGCAATTCCCAAAATTCTTTGTAATTTGCACCCGATTTGATGAATGAACCTCAAAAGTGCCTTAAAAGGAGAGATGCTCGAGTGGTTGAAGAGGCACGCCTGGAAAGCGTGTAAACGCCAAAAGTGTTTCGCGGGTTCGAATCCCGCTCTCTCCGCTGATCATGAAAAGCGGTCGTATTAAGAGTGAAAAACAAATGATGTATAAAATAAATTAATTAATTAATCTTAAAAATTACACACAATGAAAAAGTTATTTGCAATGCTTGCATTGATGGGAGCTATGACATTTGCTCCAGTATCTGTAATGGCTCAGGACGCTCCGGCTGAAGCTGC
>JAFYPV010000006.1 GCA_017559935.1 Bacteroides sp.
AATGATTGCTTCAATGTCTTTTCAATAAAGTTCCAGAAAGCACCCATTTGCTGGTAGTATTCTACATACTGAGCAGGAAGTTGGTTCGCTGTAGATCCCAAGTTAGCATATTCAACCAAGAATTTCTTCAACATGTCCTTATCGAAAGCACCAGTCTGTGGATTGCGGAATGGAGTCTGCATTAACAATGGGTGAACACCTTGTTCGATTACATCTTGAATTTCAGCATCACTTACTTTCAAACCCAATTTTTCAGCTTCAGCTTCAATCAACTTATTGTTGATATACGATTGCCATACTTGATCTTTTACTTGTGTGAGTTGCTCATCGTTCAAAGCTGATGTACCCTGAGTCATTTTGATTACTTCGGTGTATTCATCCACCAATGTTTGATAATCTTGAGCAGAAACGGCTTCTCCGTTTACTTCTCCAATGTCTTGGCGGCCCTGATGAGGTTGGATAGCTTTCCAAGCGTCACCTGCAACAAATGCAAATAGGGCAATACCAATGACAGCGACCAAAAGTGGTCCTCTGTTTCTGATTTTTTGTAATGTTGCCATTTATTTTACTATTTTTTGTTTATTGTTTTCTATATTTTCGCATTTTAGCGCACAAAAATACAAAAAATGAAATTGATAATCTATTTTATTTTGAAAAAAAACGATTATTCGTTCACTTTTAATTTCACCAATTCTATTTTTGTTGCCGTTACTTTGATTGTCCGGAATTGGAATTTATCCAAAGTGATGATTTCATGTGCTTTGGGGAAACTTTGATGTTGATGGAGAATGAGTCCACCGATTGTTTGGTATTCATCGCTTTCTGGTAAGTTGAGTGAAAAAAGCTCATTAACTTTTTCAATATCGAGTCGGCCGGACAATACATATTCATTATTTCCTACAGCTTTGGCTACATAGGATGTAGTATCATGTTCGTCTTCTATTTCACCAAAAATTTGCTCAACCAAATCTTCCAAAGCAACTATACCGGATGTTCCTCCGAATTCATCGACAACTACCGCCAATGATTTTTTCTGTTGCATGAAGAGCTTCATAAGCTTATTGGCATTCATCGTTTCTGGAACAAAAGGAAGTTGACGGATACATTGTTGCCAATTCTCTGGTTCATGGAACATTTCTGAAGAATGGATGTAGCCAATGATATTGTCAATGTTGTTTTGATATACAATGATTTTGCTAATACCTTTTTCTACGAAAAGATCCATCAGATCTTCAATTGATGCATCGTCTTCTATAGCTATGATTTCGGTTCTAGGTACCATACAATCTCGTATCTTGATGCTGGAGAAATCAAGCGCATTTTGGAAAATCTTAACTTCGGGGTTGATTTCCTCTTCATTCTTGACATCTTGTATGCTACTCTGGATAAAATGATCCAAATCTACTTTGGTAAATGCTTTGTAGCTAGCTTCTTTATTTATTTTAGTTCCTGTCAAGTAAAGTAAGAAACCAGATATTCCAGATGCTAATTTACTGATAGGGTAGAGGATAATATAGCAAATATAGGTCGGAATAGCCAATAGATTAAGGGTAAAGTTGGGGTTGATTTTAAACAGAGTTTTTGGTATAAATTCCCCAGTAACCAAAATGATGAGAGTAGAGATAATGGTTTGAGTCAGTACCAATAGAAATTCGTTGCTAATTAGTCCTGCTAATAAATTCTGTTCAATCAATTCGGCCATTAGAATCCCATAGATTACCAATGCAATATTGTTTCCAACCAACATGGTTGAAATAAAATTGTTGGGATTATGATAAAATATAGAAAGGATGCGGGAGGTGATACTTTGTTCGTTCCGTCGCATTTCGAAACGGAGTTTATTGGAAGAAACAAAGGCTATTTCCATGCCAGAAAAATAGGCGGAAAAAGCCATTGTGATAAGGATATGTATGATTATCTCCATGATCTTTCGTTTTAGGGTTGGGAGCTGGAAGTTGGTGTTGTATCTTCAACTGTAAATATTCCGGTTGTATTTTTGATTTCATATTCAGTTAAGTCTTGATTGGATTCAAAACCATAACCTTTAAGAATCTTATCTTCTTGTTCTATTTGGATAAACTTGTCGGAATATATCTTTTCCTTTTTTTCGTCCCAAAATAATAAGTCGGTTTGAAATTTGTCACCGCGTTGACTGAGAATGAGTACATTACCTTTTAGTTCCCAGATTTTTTTCTTTTCGTGGTAGTAAGCTGTATCTGCTTTGATGCTTGCATCAATGTGGAATAATGAATCAAATTTTTCAAGGTAGACACCTTTTTCAAAAGCCCAATAAGGAGGGTTCTTTTTATCGTAAATCAACCATTCCTCAGCAATAATTTTATAACGGGTAATACCGGAGTCTGATATTAATGTGGTGACTCCCAATGAACTCATGCTGGGAAGTGTATCGTTTTTAGAAATTGCTTCGGCAAGATTCTTGTCTTTACCGGAGCATGCAGGAAATAAAATAAACATAACAGCTGCAAGAAATGCAGCTGTTATGTTTAGAGTGTTCAAATATGTCTTATTCTTTTTATTCAAGGACATCTCTTATCTGATAGTAGTAGTTTCACCAATCCATCCGCCGATTGTTACAGCCATACCCTTCTTCAAGCCGATGAAGAACAAGTCTTCGTCCTTTGGAGTATAACCAGCGTAAGTTCTGATAAGCTTGTCAGCTTCTTCAGCACAACTTGGGTCTACACTCTTAGCCTTTTGCAACTTGTCGATAACTGCAAAGAATACACACTTGTTCAAGGCTGCTTCGTCACTCCAGTTAGGGCTTGATGCATACATTTGAGCGATCAAGATGTATGGTTTACCAACTTCACCATTCAATTCGATTGACTTACGTGCATATTGCTTAGCCTTGCTCAATTGCTTGTTAGCGAACAATACAGCAGCAGCAGAGTAGCAGTAGTCAGCCTTCT
Source organism: Bacteroides sp. (assembly GCA_017559935.1). Lineage (GTDB taxonomy): Bacteria > Bacteroidota > Bacteroidia > Bacteroidales > Bacteroidaceae > Phocaeicola. The sequence goes on from JAFYPV010000006.1 coordinate 2,931, forward strand.
TGATAGGATCTTGTTCCAATTCAATAGCATTGTCGAAGTAAGAGATACACTTGTCGAAGTCACCCTTCTTGTAGTACATGTAACCACAACCGATAGCAGTTTCAGCAGTTGGTTCGATAGCGTGAGCGTATTCTGATGCAGCGAAATATGCTTCAGATTCTGTACAGCCCAACATCTTCATAACCTTTACTACTTGCTTCAAGTATTCCAAGTCAGTCTTGCTAGCTTCTACCTTAGGAGCATAAATTGCTTGCAAGTTATCACAAGTTGCTACACCACTATTGATAAAGTGAGCATCAATGTTTTCCTTAGCCATCTGGTAGTTCTTCTTAGCGTTTTCCTTCTTAGCTGCATTGTATGCTTCATTTGCGTAACCAGCAGCAGCGATGTAATCTTGAACGAATTGTTCCTTGTGAGCTTCGTCAATCTTTACTTTGCGTGCTGAAGCATCAACGAATTCCATCAAAACATAGTAAGGCAAGTTTTGCTTTTCAGCAGCAACAGCTTCAGCAAACATTGCATATGCTTCGTTCATGTCTTGACCACCCATGCTGAAGTAGTCGTGAGCCTTATTACCCATGATATCGCCCTTTGTAGTCTTGTTTCTAGAAAGGGTATTCAATTGATCCAAATATTGGATACGTTGATCGTGAACCTTCATCAAAAGGTTAAAGTATTCCTTTTGCTTTGCACCATCTTTTTCTGTTGCAATAAGGGCACGAAGAATCTTGGCACCATTAGTGTATGTAGCTACCTGAGCCCAAGGAGTTTCATCGAAAACAGCTTTCCATGGAGTGAATGCATCCTGGAAGTTGTTTGTCTTTACATACTCAGTATAAATACTGATGTTCTTCAAGCAGTTCAAACTGTCTTGACCATGACCGAATCTTGATCCGTCTTCAACTCCTTTTTGAGCGAAAACTGCTGTAGCACTTAATGAAAGAGCGAACAGCGCTGTTACCATCTTCATTTTCATCGTATATCAAATATAGTTATTATTAATTATTCTACTTTCCACTTCATAAACCAACGGTCGTTGAATGTCAGGCCTATGTTGACTTTTAAATAATTTTCTTCCAACATGCCTTTCACTTTTGGACTAACTTTTACATATTGTCCGGAGATGTTCAATAAGGATTTGCTTCTGAAAATCGGAAGCCCGAAACCGAAACTAGCTCCATATTCGCGAGCACCTTCCAAATCATTAACTTTCACGTAAGGATCTGCATAATAAGCGCCAATGCGGTAGCGGATTCGCTTAAAATAGTTGCGGTTTAAAGGATTTGGCAAATATTCAGCGCCCAGAGAAATCTTACGGCGATCCTGGAATTTTCCCTTTTCCTGGAAGAATTTCACGTCTTCCCATTTCTGGAGAGTGTAATCTAAACCAACAGTTAAACGGTTGTCGTATACATAAGTTAAACCTGCACCATACGATAGTGGAAAACTGAATGCATTTTTAATAGTGTCTACCGTTTGGGTTAGTGGATAACTGTTTCCACTCATATAGGTCTCTTTGTATCGATAACCAGTACCATTCAAATCATGACCTATAGAATAAACGAAACCTAAATTCACAGCATGTTTCTCACCAAATTTTTGAGAGTATTGCAAACCTAAATCCAACTTGTAATCGTTAATTTCCAACTTGTCCGCGCGCACACTGCTGTAAGCATTGGAATTGTTGAATGTTGTGGTGGCAGTGTGTGTGATTTCTCCATAAAGATAAGAGATGTTAGCTCCGATTGAAAGGCCTTCAAATACTTTAAAACCTAAACCGGCAAAAACCTGCTGCAAACTTCCGTCGCCACCATATGTTGAACTGGATTTGATGGGATTACCATACTCATCGGTTGAAATGTTTTGAGTTTGGCTCATATTGTATCCTACAATGGAATAAGGGAGAAAACCCAAAGTCATCCCCATACGTTTCCATAGGCGGAATTGCATGGCAATGTAATCAAAAGTTGAATTCTTTGCATTTGTCTTCACTCCATTTTCTTCGAAATTAGCGTTCTGCAAAGTCAATCCCGCATCAAAAAGGAATGTAAGTGAGTCTACTGCCGAGTAAGATGCTGGATTGGCAACATTGATTTGATTACCATTTCTTAAACCATAAGCAATGCCTCCCATTGCTTTACTGTTTCCAAAACTTTGGTCAGACAATTGTCCAAATCCGTAACGTGTATATGGTGAATTTGATCCGCTTTGTGCAGACGCAGTCATCACAAAAATGCAGAGCAAGCAAAAGTTTATAAGTCGTTTATATAACTCCATTATCTTCTAAAATTCTGTTTAATCCTTTCAAAACTAAAAAACCATCTGCAAAGATGCCACTTTTTAAGTTTGTATCAAAAGAAAATTCGTTTCCGCCCGTTAAAAAAACCAAAAGTGACGGATAATTCTTCTTAAGTTGATAAATATACCCACAAATTTCATGTTCTATGCCTTTGACTACTCCTGATCGGATAGCTGTTTCGGTACTTTTCCCATAACTGGGTGTTTCACCTTCTGCACTCACCATTGGGAGTTTGTCCGTATATGCATGAAGAGCCTTAAAACGCATATCCATGCCGGGAGAAATGTTGCCTCCTTGGTATTGTCCGTATTCGTCAATGAAGTCATAGGTTATGCATGTCCCTGCATCGATAACTAAGGTTGGAGTGTTGGGTTTTTGCGTGTAAGCACCTACAGCTGCTGCCAATCTGTCCATCCCTAAAGTTTGAGGGGTTTGGTATAAGTTACGGATGGGAACAGGAGTTCGATGGGTAAACATCAAGACCGGAAAAGGTAGTAAATCCAATTGCTGGCGGATAGCATCGCTTAAGGAGATGACTGTCGACAAAATAGCTTTCTGGATGGTGTATCGGTTACACAATGAAGAAAGTTCGTCCAACGATTGATTGGAAGTGCGTATAACTTCTTTCAATTCTCCTTGTGCAAATACAGCTAGCTTGGCTGAAGAATTCCCTATGTCGATGATTAAATTCACAGATGTTCTTTTTTTCGAGGTTGCAAAGTAACAGAAAAAATAAATAGGTTGGGTAATAAAAAAGAGAATTTGTACTAGATAACTTGGATTTTAGGTGTACTTTTGCATCCGAAAGAGAAATATTCCAAAAGATTTTACACCTTATATTATATATGAGAAGTTTTTTATTGTCGTTTTTTTTCATCATAAGCTTGTTCCCGGGACGAGCAGCAGAGTTGGATTCCGTTCGACTCAGTTTGTTAACTTGTGCTCCGGGCTCAGAGATTTATGCATTGTTCGGTCATTCGGCAATCCGTTATGAAAATCCGGTCAAGCAGCAAGATTGGGTATTCAATTACGGGATGTTCAGCTTTAAGGAACCTAATTTTGTAATGCGTTTCGTGAAAGGTGAAACGGATTATCAGTTAGGGGTTATTCCATTCCGTTATTTCGAAGCCGAATATGCCATGAGAGGCTCTTCGGTCTACCAACAGGTTTTGAATCTCACGAACGAAGAGAAGATGAAGCTAATCCAATTATTGGAGCAGAACTATCTGCCTTCCAATCGGAGATACCGATACAATTACTTTTACGATAATTGTACCACTCGTGCACGGGATAAAGTGGAAGAAAGTATTCAGGGAAAAGTCATCTATCCGGAAAATAAGGGAATACATACTTACCGTAGTATTTTGCATGAATTTATGGAAGGGAGTGCTTGGAGTGAGTTTGGCATTGATTTGTGTTTAGGTAGTGGTGCCGATAAGCCAATTGAAGAACGTCAACAAATGTTTGCCCCATTCTATATGTTGGAAGCAGCACGGGGAGCGATGATTCATCGTGCCGATACCGTTGTGCCTTTCATCAGTGAAGAAACCCAAATTGTAGATGCAACATTGGAAGACGAACCGGCTTTTCCGTTGTCACCGATGACTTGTGCTTTGATCATTTGCTTGTTGACGGCTACATTAGTAGGATGGGGTATCCGCCGGGGACGAATGTTGTGGGGATGGAGTGTTTTGCTGTATGCCTTTCAGGGAATAGCAGGTTGTATTGTCGCTTTTCTGTTCTTTTTCTCTCTTCATCCGACGGTAGATTCCAATTGGTTGTTGATGGTATTTCAACCATTGCCGTTAATGTATCTTCCTGTTATGATTTACAAGTGTGTCAAGAAGCAAAAGGATCCGTTCCATTGGCTAAATGCAGCATGTTTAACATCTTTTATATTATTAATGCCGTTCTTACCACAAGAATTTAACGCAACGGTGTTACCTTTGGCGCTGAGTTTACTCATGGTGTCGATAGGACATCTTTATATAGATTATTGGAAACATAGATGAAAGGACGTATATTAACATCTCTATTGGCGGTCATTGCTATGGCCGGGCTGCAGGCGCAGGAAGTACCGGCAGTACCTAAGTTGGTTGTTGGACTTACCATTGACCAGCTACGGATGGATTATGTAGAAGCCTTTTCTGCTCTTTATGGTGAGCGCGGATTCAAACGTCTTTTGAAAGAAGGTCGTGTCTATCAGAATGCGGAATATGATTTCATCAATGTAGATCGTTCTTCGGCTGTAGCTACTATTAGTACAGGTACTTATCCCCATATTCATGGAATCGTGGGAAATGGATGGATGGACCGTACGACATTGCAGGTAGTCAATAGTGTGGATGATACTCGTTTTATGGGTATCTATACTTCAGAGTCCACATCACCTTCCCGTTTGTTGGTGTCCAATCTTTCGGATGAGTTAACGATTGCTACTCAAGGCATAGCCGAAGTGTACTCGATTGCGCCCACTCGTGAGATGGCCGTTTTAGCAGCTGGTCATGCTTCGAAAGGAGCCTTTTGGATCAACGATGAAACAGGTAAGTGGGGTGGAACTACTTATTATGGTAATTTCCCGACTTGGGTTTCTACTTATAATGACCGTCAAGGGTTGGATTTCCGTATTGGAGAGATGACTTGGGGGCCTTATCTTCCGGTTACCGCTTATAGATATTTGACTTCAGAAGTTAAACAGGTCTCTTTTAAGCATAAATTCAATGATGAACGCAGAAACAAATATCGGAAACTGAAAACCAGTCCTTATGTCAACGAAGAAGTGAACCGGTTAGTCAATGCCTGTTTGAATAGTACATCGATTGGTAAGGATTATGTGCCCGATTTGTTAAATTTGGCTTATTATGCTGGAAACTTTGACCATCGTCCGGCTTCGGAACTCCCGTTGGAAATGCAGGATACCTATGTCCGTCTGGATGCAAGTTTGGCAGAACTTCTGGAGATGATTGACCGCAAGGTTGGTCTGAACAATACATTGTTTTATATTACATCGACAGGTTATACCGATGCTCAACCTTTAGATGATCCGAAATATCGGATTCCGACTGGTGAATTTCATATCAAGCGTTGTGCTGCTCTGTTGAATCTTTATTTGGCAGCCATTTATGGAGAAGGACTCTATGTAGAAGCTCATCACGAACAGGAATTATATTTAAATCACAAGCTGATTGAACAGAAACATTTGAATCTGGTGGAGGTTATGGAACGTTCATCGGAGTTCTTGGTGCAATTCAGTGGTGTGAAGGATGTATATTCTTCCCATCGTTTGATGTTGGGTTCCTGGACACCGGAGTTGGATAAGGTGAGAAATCGCTATCATAAATCTTGTTCGGGTGATTTGTGGGTAGATGTGCTGCCAGGATGGACCATTGCTCGCGATCATTCTTTGGATACGAGAGTCGTTCGAGATGTATATACTTCGGCTCCTTTTATCTTGATGGGGTGGGGAGTTCGTCCGGAAATAATTCATTCTTCCATACAAATAGGTCATATTGCGCCTACATTGGCACATTTCATGCGGATTCGTGCCCCGAATGCTTCTGCTTTACCCCCTTTGACAGACATCCGGAAATAATTTATCTGGATAGAAGTGCAAATAAATCAGCATTTTATTTTAACTTTGCGCGTTCAATAAATAATTTCGAAATAATAAAAACATAATATACAATGGGATTTAATGAATTTATCGGAAAATTATTCGGTAATAAGGCCACCCGTGATATGAAGGAAATCAAGCCATGGGTAGATAAGGTAAAGGCCATTTATCCGGAAATTTCCAAACTAAGTAACGATGAACTTCGTGCCCGTACTGAGGAATTGAAGAAGTACATCAAGGCTTCAGCCGTAGAAGAACAGAAGAAGATTGAAGAGCTGAAGGCTACTATCGAAGAGACTGACATTGAAAAGCGTGAACCTATTTTCGCGCAGATTGATAAGCTTGAAAAAGAAGTCTTGGAGAAATACGAAAAGGCTTTGGATGAGGTACATCCGCAAGCATTTGCTATTGTAAAAGATACAGCTCGCCGTTTTACAGAAAATGAGGAAATCGAAGTAACTGCTACAGACTTCGACCGTTTGTTGGCGGCTCAAGGTAAGGACTTCGTACGCATCGAAGGCGATAAGGCTATTTGGCAGAATCACTGGATTGCCGGTGGTAATGACATGAAGTGGGCGATGGTTCACTACGATGTACAGCTTTTCGGTGGTACTGTACTTCATCGCGGTAAGATTGCCGAAATGGCAACAGGTGAAGGTAAGACTTTGGTAGCTACTTTGCCGGTATTCTTGAATGCATTGACAGGTAACGGTGTACACGTGGTAACCGTGAACGACTACTTGGCTAAGCGTGACTCTGAATGGATGGGACCGCTCTATCAGTTCCACGGTTTGAGTGTGGACTGTATCGACAAGCACCAACCGAACTCGGAAGCTCGTC
>JAFYPV010000055.1 GCA_017559935.1 Bacteroides sp.
AATTAAGAAAATGGCTTACGTAATTAGTGACGATTGTATCGCTTGCGGTACTTGTATCGATGAATGTCCAGTTGGCGCAATCTCTGAAGGTGATAAGTATTCTATCGATCCAGATGCTTGTACAGAATGTGGCACTTGTGCAGATGCATGTCCGTCAGAAGCAATTAGCTTGGGTTAATACAATCTTAAAAGTATGAAAAACGGCTGCCCTTCATAGAGGGACAGCCGTTCTTTTATGTATAGAACTTGATTATTTCAGTTCAGCCAGTGCTTCTTTAATACGGCGCATGGCCTCTACAATGTTTTCGTCTGAGGTTGCATAACTCATACGGATACATTCAGGAGCACCAAAAGAGGTACCTCCTACGCAAGCTACATGAGCAACTTCCAAAAGATACATGGCAAGGTCATCGGCATTATTGATAACATGGTTTTCTGAGGCTTTTCCATAGAATGAGTCGCATTTAGGGAAAAGATAGAAAGCTCCTTGTGGAGTGTTTACCTCAAATCCAGGAATATCCTTTGCCAATTCTACAATCAGATTACGACGACGTTCGAAAGCTTTACGCATTTCTTCTACCGGAGCTTGAGTTCCGGTATAAGCAGCTTCTGCTGCTTTTTGGGATACGGAGCAAGGACCAGATGTGTATTGTCCTTGGAGCTTGTTGATTGCTTTTACAATCCATTCCGGACCAGCTACGAAACCAATTCTCCATCCAGTCATAGCATATGCTTTAGATACACCATTGACGATAATTACACGATCATGTATTTCTGTGAATTGAGCAATACTTTCGTGTTTGCCAATGTAATTTATGTGTTCATATATTTCATCTGCGATGATGAATACTTGTGGATGTTTAGCTAATACTTCTGCTAAGCCAGCCAATTCTTCTTTGCTGTATACCGAACCAGTAGGATTTGAAGGAGAGCAAAGAATCAAAGCTTTTGTACGAGGAGTGATAGCAGCTTCCAGTTGGGCTGGTGTAATTTTGAAATCTTGCTCAATGCCTGCTGGAATAATGATAGGAGTACCATCAGCCATTTTCACCATTTCAGGGTAACTTACCCAAAATGGAGCAGGCACAATTACTTCGTCACCTTCATTTACTAATACCATGATGGCATTACATACAGATTGTTTAGCTCCATTAGCACATGAGATTTGTGTAGGGGCATAATCTAAGCCATTCTCGTTTTTTAATTTAGCTACAATGGCATTACGTAAAGCCGGATATCCCGGAACAGGGGAATATCTAGAGAAATTGTCATCGATAGCTTTTTTTGCCGCTTCCTTGATGTGGTCTGGTGTATTGAAATCAGGTTCACCTACACTAAGATTGATAACATCTACGCCTTGTGCTTTCAATTCATTGCTCTTTTGCGACATAGCTAATGTTGCTGATGGCGATAAACGGTTTAAGCGATCAGATAATTGATTCATAGTCATTTTACTATATGTTAATAACTTATTTGTTAAAAATTAAAGTATGTCCCATACGTTCTTTCTTTGTCTGTAGATAACGCTTGTTGAATTCATTGGGAGTGATTTCAATGGATACATTTTCTACTACAGATAGGCCATAAGATTCCAAACCGACACGCTTCACAGGATTGTTGCTTATTAAACGCATCTTGCATACTCCAATAGTTCGAAGGATTTCTGCACCTACTCCGTAATCGCGTTCATCAGCTTTATGGCCTAAGCATAAGTTTGCATCAACTGTATCCATACCATCTTCTTGTAGTTTGTAGGCCTTCATTTTTTCCATTAAGCCAATACCTCTACCTTCCTGATTTAAGTATACTACCACGCCTTTTCCTTCTTTTTCAATCATTTGCAATGCTTTATGTAATTGTTCGCCACAATCGCAACGCATAGAACCGAAAATATCTCCAGTCATACAAGAAGAGTGTACACGTACGAGAATAGGATCGTCTGGCTTAATTTCTCCTTTGATGATTGCTATGTGTTCCAATCCGTTGCTTTTTTGCTTGAAAGGGATCAGTCTGAAATGTCCGTATTCAGTAGGCATATTCACTTCTACTCCTTTTTCAACCAATGATTCCTGTTTTAGACGGTAGGCAATCAAATCGCGGATAGCTATAATCTTAATACCGAACTTACGTGATTTTTCAATTAGTTGAGGCATGCGGGCCATAGTTCCGTCCTCATTCATGATTTCAATCAATGCTCCAGCAGGTTGGAGTCCGGCAAGACGTGCTAAATCAATGGCAGCCTCTGTATGTCCCGCACGTTTTAAAACACCTTTATCTTGAGCATAGAGCGGATTGATGTGGCCTGGTTTACCGAAAGTAGACGGTGTTGATGTTGGGTCTGCCAAAGCACGGATAGTGGCAGCGCGATCATAGATAGATACGCCTGTAGAACATCCTTCCAACTTATCTACTGTAACGGTAAAAGGGGTACCCAAAATGGAAGTGTTATTGTTTACTTGCTTTTCAAGCTCTAATTCTGCGCAGCGTTTCAAAGTGATAGGTACACATAAAACACCACGTCCTTCTTTCAGCATGAAGTTGACATCTTCTGGGGTAATTTTCTCGGCAGCAATGATGAAGTCACCTTCGTTTTCGCGGTCTTCGTCGTCTACTACAATAAGGAATTTACCTTCTCTGAAGTCGGCAATTGCTTCTTCTATTGTATTTAATTTGAATTCTTCCATAGTTAGATATCTAATGATTGTTTTTTAATTCTGTTTTGTATATCAGTGTTAGTTTGAATAATTCTTCTCAAATCTTTGTTCAATCGTTTCCCAAACATCCAGATGCGGAAATAGAAGAACAAACCTACAGGAATTATAAGTCCGAGGATTATGTTTAACCATCGGTGATCCGAAGGACTTTTGTGCGCTTGAGTTGAAAGTATAGGATAGTTATTTATATAATTCAAAATAGCGCCATCCTTGCTGTTTGTCAATTCTTCTATTGCCTTTTCCATTATTTCATTAATTTCGGCTATAGCATTGCTAGGACCATCGTTGGTGAAAATTTGATAGTAATTAGGGGCACTTCCTAAATTGTGTGTATCCAGATAGTCTTTGCAAAGATTGGATAATTCAGATAAACTGCTGTTGACATAAGCGTAATTGGGGTCTTTGATAATGACTTCCTTTTTGAATACATGGCGTGATGGTCTCATGCCGAATAGCCATCGGAAGAAATTGGTGTAGACTTCCAAATTAAAAACAACAGAGTCTTTGTTGGACTTATAGGTAAAGAAAGCTCCTATGGGAGCCAATACGAATGTACTCATCCAAACTCCCGAAATGATATTCATTTCACCGCTACGTGCCACGCGGGTAGAACCAGAGTCTATGATATAATAAAGGACAAAAATAATCACAGAAATGACAACCGGTAATCCCAATCCACCCTTTCGGATGATGGCACCCAATGGGGCACCGATGAAGAAAAATATCAGACAGCTGAGTGATAATGTAATTTTTTTATGCCAATCAATTTGGTGTCGACGTATGTTTTTGTCGGTGTCGTTCATTTGCATACTCTTTATCTTCCAATCGTTGGTCAAGGAAGCCAAGCGTTCTGTTGCAGATCTCAACGTCTTTTCCTTTTCGGCGAGAGTATAAGCATTGAACAAGCTGTCTGTGTTGATGGTAAATGGTAGTTCTCCTTTCACCATTTTGACAGAGTCCTTTTCAGAGAGGGAATTCTCTCTATAAGTTGTACGTTTTGCATCATTGAAAATAGATCGTCCAACACTATCAGCTTTGAATGAGAGCGAGTCGATGGAATGACTAATTTCTATCATGTTCTTGGAATCGGAACGATCGCTGAGAAACCCACCATCCACCATGTTAAATCCTCCATCGAATTCAATGACAATGTGCTTTTCGCGGAATGTTTCCCGACGATAAGGGACATTCTTGGAATCGATGGATTGTGATTTCAAGTTCTCAAATTGTTCACCATTATACAAATGGAGGAAAAGATGTTGCTTGTCGGCAGTCATCTCCATGCTTCCTTCAGTTGCCCAAATGATATGTGCATTTTCAAATCCTTCAGAGAAGTTGTAGATGAGCAAATCCTTCATGATGCCGGTCTCCCGGTCTTTTTTCTTGACATAGATGTTGTATCCGTCAATGTCGCTATAAAATACACCTTCGGGGATATCTAGTTCTGGGGATGTCTGCTTCATGGAAACAAGCAGAGTCCAAAGTTTGAGCTGCGCTTTGGGAGCGATAACGTTTTGGAAATAGAATGACATACCGCAAAGTAGCGTACAGAAAATGATGAGTGGACGGATAATTCGGAGTAGGGGGATTCCCGCTGCTTTCATGGAAAGTAACTCGTACTTTTCGCCGAAATTACCGAAAGTCATCAATGCGGCCAAGAGAATAGCCAATGGGAGTGACAGAGGGATAAGTGTCAGTCCGGAATAGAAGAAAAATTGGGCCAAAACCCCAATCTCCAATCCTTTACCTACCAATTCATCTACATATCTCCAAAGAAATTGCATCATGAAAATGAAAAGGCAGATAAAAAATGTACCGGAGAAAAGTAATAAGAAACTTTTCAGGATAAATATATCTAATTTTTTTATGCGTAATTTCATGCTTCTCTAATACACAACAATTCAAAGTGCAAAAATAGCATAAAAAACGGAGAGCTTGGGTATGTTTTGACTATTTTTAGAAAATTATAATCCGCTGACACGTTTTAATTTTTCTATGTCTGAATCCCAAAGGTCTTTGAGATCGTCTATTTCAGATGGCTCTGCCGAGTCGGTAACTTCTAGCATTAAATCTTCTGTCAATTCGTTGTATATAATTCTCAATTCAAAATAGTTTTTTCGGTCTTCATCGTCTAACCAATGAAAGCGGATGAAGTTGTTTGTGCGGCAATGGGTGATTTCGGCTTTTCGAGTTTCTGTCTTTCCCCATTGGAAAGTGAATACCTTGTCTTTAGCTGTCACTTTATCGGCAAACCAAGTTTCCATACCCGATGGGGTGCTGATGATGGACCAGATGATGTTTTCTGTTCCACCTTTCAGCATATATTCCATTTTAAATTTCTTCTTTTCCATGAACTAGATGTGTTTTAAGGTTATGGGTTCAAAGTAATGGATTTTTTAGATACAATCATAATATATTTAAGTATATTTTAAAGAAAAAGCAATCTTTTTCAGGAACTCTAACTATTGGTAAAAACAAAAAGGATAGAAAAAAGTTTGAGAAAAAATTGTGTATTTAAAAATAAGGTTCTATCTTTGCACCCGCAAATCAGAAATGATGGCGGGATAGCTCAGCTGGTTAGAGCGCATGATTCATAATCATGAGGTCCCCGGTTCAATCCCGGGTCCCGCTACAAAGAAAAGATTTTGCCGTTGGGTGGCTTCCACGCCTGGCGGTTTTTTATTGGAAGATGGCGGGATAGCTCAGCTGGTTAGAGCGCATGATTCATAATCATGAGGTCCCCGGTTCAATCCCGGGTCCCGCTACAAAGAGGTCAAACAGATGTTTGGCCTCTTTTTTTATGTCTTTTAAATTCTTTAACTAAAAGTTTTAGTTTAGTAACGAGATAATTTAGTTTATTTGCAAAAATAATTGAAGTTATGAAGACATTGACAAGCAAGGAAGAAGAAATTATGGGTTTCTTTTGGGAGAAAGGCCCTTTGTTCGTAAGACAGATGTTGGAGTTCTATGATGAACCTCGTCCGCATTTCAATACGTTGTCTACCTTTGTTCGTGGATTGGAAGAAAAAGGGTATGTGGCTCATCGGACTATGGGAAATACCTATCAATATTATGCAGTGGTATCTCGTGATGATTTCAAGAAGAAGACCTTGAAGGGAATCATTAGTAAGTATTTTAACAACTCGTATCTCGGAGTCGTTTCTTCTTTGGTAAAGGAAGAGGAAATATCATTAGAGGAACTGAAGGAGCTTATCCACGAAGTGGAGAATGCAAATAAAAGAGGTTTATAGTTATGGGAGTATTCTTTGTCTATATACTGAAATCATCCGTTTGCTTGGCATTGTTCTACTTGTTTTATCGGTTATTGCTGAGTAAAGAGACTTTCCATCGATTCAATCGATTGGCCTTGTTGAGCGTATTGGCTCTTTCATGTTTAGTTCCTTCTATGGAAGTAACAATGCAGAAACCAATAGAAACAGGAATCTCGTTCGAAGATTTGGTGATGATGGTCGAGGCTGAACCTTTCGTGGCTTTGGAAGAAACTTCGGTGTATTTCCCTTGGAGAGCACTTGTGTTGTTAGCCTATGTAATAGGAGTATTTTTTTTCTTAGGAAGACATGTGTGGTCGTTGGGGCGGATGTGTCGCCTGCTCCATTCTTGTCGGAGAGAGAAAATGCCGGATGGAGTTATTTTGTTTATACATAACGAAAAGATAGCCCCTTTCAGTTGGATGAAAATGATTGTACTTTCTGAAGAAGACAGGGAAGAGAACGGCGATGCGATCCTTACTCATGAGTGTGCTCACATCAAGAACCGCCATTCGTGGGACTTGCTGTTGGCTGAGGTGTGTATCTTCTTTCAATGGTTCAATCCAGCGGCATGGCTCCTAAAGCAGGAGTTACAGACCATTCACGAATACGAAGCCGATGAATGGGTGATTAAAAATGGCATCGATGCAAAAACATATCAATTATTACTCATTAAAAAAGCCGTTGGCGCAAGGCTCTACTCTATTGCCAACAGCTTTAATCACAGTTCACTTAAAAAGCGTATCACTATGATGATCAAGAAAAAATCAAATCCATGGGCACGCTTGAAGTACTTGTATGTACTTCCGATAGCTGCCGTAGCGGTAGCTGCATTTGCCCGTCCTGAAGTCTCTAATGAACTCAATGAGATTTCAAGTGTCAAAGTTAATGATTTAACTTCAATCGTGAAAGCGGAAGAGGTTAAAAGTGTGGAAAATTCTTCGGATGAGAAGTTTATTTTGAATGGCCAAGTGATGGAATACTCATCCAAGAAGCCTGTGCCTGGAGCAAGTGTCATTATCCGTGGCACTACCAATGGAGCTATGACCGATGCGGATGGCAAGTTCAAACTTCAGGTGAAGAAGGGCGATGTCATTATCGTTTCTTATGTAGGTTTGCAGACTCAGCAAGTTCCTGTCCAAAGTGATGCCAACTTGGTGGTATGGATGAGGGAGGAAGTGCAATCGATGGAAGAAATGGTGGTTGTAGCCATGAACACACCATCGGAAGAATTGGATGAAAAGGCTAAGTACACGAAAGTGAAGGTGGAAGAAGCAGAAGCTTCGCAGAAAGAAGAAGTTGTCTTCCAAGTAGTAGAACAGATGCCAGAATTCCCAGGCGGTATGGGTGAAGCCATGCGATTTTTAGCAAAGAACATCAAGTATCCGGTAACAGCTCAAGAAGCGAAGATTGAAGGCCGAGTGATTGTTCAGTTTGTGGTAAGAAGAGATGGTAGTGTATCCGATATTCATACTGTTCGTGGTGTCAGTCCTGAACTCGATACTGAAGCTATGCGTGTGGTGAGCTTGATGCCGAAGTGGAATCCGGGCAAGCAGCGTGGAAAGGCTGTATCTGTGAAGTATACCATGCCAATTACATTCCGTCTGCAGACTCCTGCTCCGAAATCGGAAGAAGAAAAGGCTCCTTTACAACTTCAAATGAAGGTAGCCAAAGATGCGGATGCTTCCATAGTATCAGATGTGAAGAATCATCTAAGAAGTTATTATACAACCAATTTGCCTGACTCATTAAAGGTTTGTGCAAGTGATGGCAAGTTCCCATTGGTTATCATCGATGGTGAGGTAAAGGGTAACGGATTTGATATGATTAAATCAGTTCCAATAGACCAAATTGCATCCATTACAGTGATGAAGAATCAAGATGCCATCGCCCAATATGGCGACAAGGCAAAAGATGGAGCTATCTCCATTAGTACCAAGAAAGATAAACAATAAAACGATGTCCCGGGAATCGGTTTGTCCGTTTCTCGGGATATTTTTAATCTTGAATTACATGAAAAAACTACTCGCATTCTTGCTCTGCTTCTGTCCTTTCATGGTCAATGCCCAAACAGAAGAAGATATCCGCCGGTCAATAGATAGTTATGACTATGAAGTACCGATAACTTTCATTGCGCCAGCTTTAGGTGATTCGATATTTACTCCTTTACGGGCACAAGCTTTGAAAGCAATGAATCGTCATGCTGAGGCATTGAAAGAATGGAATTCGCTCTTGCAGGCGGATAGCGCAAACACAAAAGTCTTGATAGAATTGGCGGAGTGCTATCGGTTGACTAACCGGAGTGATCAAGCTAGTATTTGTTATGGAAAAGCTGTATCTCTACAACCGGAAAATAAATTCTTCCGCCAACAACAGATCCGTACCTTGTTGGGGATGGAAAAGTACGAGGAGGCTCGTGATGCTTCTCATGCTTGGTTGGAACGAGATACTCTTTCGGCTACGGGGTATAAGTTTTTGGGGATGGCTTACGAAGGAATGGCGATGAGTGATCCGGAAGTGCTGGCCAATGCTTTCTTTGCTTACAATGCTGCCTATCGTCGGGATTCACTTGACGGACAAACGGTGGCGCACATTGCATCCATTTTCAACAACAACAATCAGTTTGCTGATGCAGTGAATGTAACGGAAACCTATCGACTTACGGACACGCTCAATGTGGATGTAAACCGTCAGAATGCCAAGGCATATTGCATGCTTAAGGAATACAAGAAAGCGGTTTCTCGATACGAAGCTCTCAAAGCAATGGGTGACCGTAGTTTTACTACCTTATATTATCTAGGTATCAGCCATTATGGCGATAATTGGCCATACGGAGCACAAGAGAATTTGTTGGAGGCTTATCGGAAGAACCCCAACGACATCAATTTGCTTTATTATTTGGCAAAGTCGTGTGCTCGCACATCGTGGAAGGAAGAGGGAGTAGAATTCATGGAAAAGGCATTGGAATTGGCTTCTCCTCAAGACAGCACATTGGCTCGTCTGTACGATGGCTTGTTGGAGTGTTATAACTACCTTCCTAAGGCTGATCCATACAAGAAGATTGAAATCATCAAGAAAGTATATTCTTATACGAAGAAGTATACCTTATATTATCGGATAGCTGAAATCTACGACTACCAGAAGGATTATGTCAATGCCGTGCACTATTACGAAAAGTATATGGCGCTCGTACCGAAGGACAAGCAAGTGGCTTTAGATGATGAAGGTAACCCGATGCACGATATAGATACGATGTATCAGAAAGCTCGTCGAAGGGTAGAGAAAATCAAGGTGGAGGATTTCTTCCGCAACGGGGCACATGATGATTATTTCGAACCGAAAATAAAAAGAAAATAAATGATATAATAACATGAAAAATACATTCGTTATAGGAATACTCCTTCTTTCTCTTGCTTTGACCATTGAAGGATGTAGTGGCAAAAGAGAAAAGTTAGTGATAGACAATCCAGCTTATAAGGAAAGAACAAAAAGTTTGGAAATCAAGAGAGTGGAGTGTAACGACACGGCAACCATTCTCCATATGATAGTAAGCGGTCCTCCTAAAAACTGGGTGAATTTGAGCAGTAATACCATGCTTTCTACAGAAGATGGAAGGCAGTATAGATTGTTGAGGTGGCAAGGAATAGAGCCCGATAAGAAATGCTATTTGCCCGAAAGCGGAAAGATGCCTTTTAAATTGGTATTTGAGTCTCTTCCGGAGCAAGCGAAGATGTTCGACTTTTCGGAAGGTAATGATGAGGGGAGTTGGAAGATTAAAGGTGTTCGTCTGACTGATGAACTTCCCAAGGGTTACTTCCGATATACATTGAAAGGTGAATTGACTACTAAAGGTTTCGACGGTCATCAATTCCCTATTTATCGATATAGCAATAGTGCCGTTGTCGGTAAGATTACGGTCAAGGGAAATCTGTTTGAATTTCACGGAGTGGCAGACAGTGCGATGTATTGTCGTATTGATGCAGGAAGTGATTTCGGCAACTTTATCGTTGAAAAAGGAGAAGTGAATGTGGATATGAAGACTAAACTCTATCCTTCTGGTGCTCCTTTGAATGAGGCTTTGGCTGAATTCTTTCAGTTGAAAACGAAGATTGCTGCTACTATTGATTCTATCCGTCAGAGCATCATTCAAGGAAAGATGGATAGGGAAACTCGTATCAAAAGGATGAATGAGCTGGAATCTAATTTTGATATTTATAGGGCGATTCAAAAGGATATACTCAAACCTTTTATACTGAAACATTCCAATGATGAAGTAGGGGCTGCTGCAATTCAATCCTATTTGGCATTGGCAAATCCGGAGATGCTGGATGACATTTATCCGCATCTGGGACCATGGATTCTTTCACGCTCCATTATTCAAGAACAGATTGCAAAGATTAACCAATCTCGTAAGATGGCTCCCGGCCAACCATTCATCGACTTTGAAGGTGAAGACATGAACGGCAACAAGGTAAAGCTATCCGACTATGTGGGCAAGGGAAAGTATGTGATTGTGGATTTCAGTGCAAGCTGGTGCGGTCCTTGCAAGGAGGAAATGCCGAACTTGGCAAATGTGTACAACACGTTCAAGGGTGAGAAGTTTGAAATGGTAACGGTAATGGTATGGGACAAGCTCGAAGCATCCAAGAAGATGCTGGAAGATTACAAGGTCAACTGGAAGAGCATTCTTAATGTAGGTATGAAACCGATGGAACTGTATGGCTTCAGTGGTATTCCTCGCATCATGCTCTTTGCACCTGACGGAACTATTGTGCATAATGAACTTCGTGGAGCTATGATAAAGCAGAAGTTGGAAGAGGTGCTGGGGAGATAATGCTGTTTGAATATCGAACATACAGTGTTACCTTGTTACAATGTTACAAATTTTAGGCAGTTTGGCAATTAGGCAGTTTTTTATTTTCCCTCTTTAAAGGGAAAAAATACTATTATTAAGTATAATAATCTATTATATAAGTAGTTATCTATTTATTTAGGATAATACCTTCAAAAAAAAGAACTGCCAAACTGCCTAATTGCCTAAAGACACATATTTGATGTACTTTCGGGCATTTGTTCGCTTGAATCAAAACGCTTAGGCGTTTCGACCCAAACGCCTAAACGTTTTAAGTGAAACATCGAAGCGTTTTATAAATGACGATAGAAATGAAAAAAGATAATAGAAAACAAAACATGAGAACACACGTTTTTTTAGCAACTTGCTTGCTTGCACTCTTTTGCTCTTGCTCTACCAAGAAGGAGCAGGGAGAAGTTGTCGTCCAATCCTTGAAGCATGACGTTTTGATGGGGGATGAGTATTTGATTGGTAAGACTAGGGATTTGATATTGATAAATGATTCTCTTCCGGTGGTGGTTAATTCCAAATCAGAAAATGTATTTCAAATATTGAACCATTTCCGAAAGAAGGTCATTGAATTAGGACAAGTGGGACAAGGACCGGATGATTTTTTAATGCCTTTCGGTTTATTGACTGAAAAAGAAAATACATTCTCATTCTATGATCTAAATCGACACAGATATTCTACAATCCATTTGAATATGGATGATGATTCCTGGAAAGTGGAGCATCATTTCAAGTCGGATTCAATGGCGCATATTATGGTCAAACCTATCGGGGATAGTCAATATCTTGCGATAGGAATGTACCAAAAACATCGCCTCGTTTTGTTGGACGGGCAAGGAGTATTCCAAAAAGGATATGGTGAGATTCCTTTTCGGGATGAAGAGGAACGGAAGGTGAATGCTATGATACGTTCGGAAGCCTATCAAGGGATGTTGGCGATAAGTCCTTCAGGGAAGAAAATGGCGCATGTTCTGATGAAAGGAGATATGATTTATTTTTATAACATATCCGATAATGGAGACTTGGTCTTGAAATCTGAACAAATAAAGTCTTATCCCGATTATAGATATGACAGCGGTGCTATGAGTAAGAGTGCTCCTATGCATCATTTGAAAGCTTGTGCAACCGATGAATACGTTTATACCCTTTATTCAGGGCGAAACTACAAGGATGATAAGGACAGGGCTTTCCAAAGCAATCTTATCCATGTATATGATTGGGAAGGAAAGTTGGTCAAGAAACTTCATCTGGACATCGATGTCAAGCAGATAGCCGTCACCAAGGATAACCGGAAAATCTATGCGATAGCCGATTTGCCCGACCCTGTCTTGGTGGTGTTTGGGATTTGATTAAGTAATATAAGAATTGCATCATTCATTGTGCAACTTTTGCAAGAAAGTGCATAATGATTGATGCAATTTTGTATATTTGTGCATTAAGTGTCACAGGTAACAGATAATTGAAAATAAAAACAACATGAAGAAACTGATCCTCAGCTTGCTTGCCTTTGGCATGCTTGCTTGCAATGCGCCTCAAGAGACTTCCCTGAAGGTCGTGGAAGTGGATGTGAACAGTGCCGACTATCAAAAGGAGGAGGCCGTCTTCAAGGATTTCGATTTCGTGAAGCTTGATAATGTATCCGAAGCCTTGTTGTCCGATGTTTCGAAGGTGCTGGTAGGAGAAGACCGGTTGTATGTACTTCCGATGATGGATCCTCGTGTGTTCATTTTCTCGAAGGAAGGTAAGTATATCAATAGCTTGAAGAAAGGACAAGGCCCGGGTGAAATCCGTTTTGTCTATGATATGGACTTGCACGATGGAAATCTTTATGTGTACGACAATTATCGCACCATCCGAAAGTTCGACAAGGATGGCAACTATTTGGAGGATGCCTATACGCAAGATGCCTATAACTTGCTGATGAAAATGGAGGAAGACCAGATTCTGTTGTTCGACCCTTATTTCAATGCCAGACAAGAACATCTGTTGACTGTTGTGGCCAAGGACACCACTCTGCATTATTTCCCGAAGCGGAAAGAAATGGAATCTCCGTTCTTCCTGAATATGTTCTATGACAATGGCTATATCTCATGGCCGGTAAGCGATACCATTTATCATTACAATGCGGAGAAAATGGAACCTCTTCCTGAGTATGTGGTTCAGTTCCGTCATCCGAACATTTATGAAGTCATGCAGAAAGAAACCATCACACCAGAGCGTTTCAATGAAATAACGATGGATGATTATCATTGCAAATGGGTGCATAATCCGGTGGTGTATGATGGCCGGCTTTTCTTCTCCTTCCGATACGACAAGCTCTACTATGTGAAACATGAGGAAGGAAAGACAAAGATTTATTCAACCCTTATCGAAGGTCTTCCTGCATTGGATGTGGGTGCTAGGGGTAGAGCGGGTAATCGGATGATATATGCTTACTCTATGAGTGAACTGATGGAACATAAGGAAGGTATGGAAGAAATTCCGGAAGGAAAGCTTCGTGCTCTTTATGACCAGGTGGTGGATGAAGAAGACAATCCTATTTTGGTATTTGCTACATTGAATTGATAAATATTTTTGAGTGACTATGAACAGAAAAGAATTCTTGCTTTCAATGATGGCTTTGGGAGGAACGACCTTAACTTCTTCTGCAAATATATCTGCATGGGAAAAAGTAGCAGACAAAATGATCGCCGAAGGGATAGAAGATACCCGAAAAGGTAAACGAAAAATAGATCCAGCAAAGGCGGTGTTGATGTCCGACATTCACATTTGTGGTGAACTGGAAGATGGGGTTCCGAAACATTATCCTTATAATCCTACTTCTTTGAAATTACGAGTAGCCGAGATTCTTTCAATGCGTCGTTTGCCGGCGCATGTGCTGGTATTTGGTGATGTGGCTTGGGACTATGGCTTGGAGGAGGATTATCGCTATGCGTCCCAGTTGCTTCAAGAGCTCACGGAGGCCGGTATTCGTGTAACACTAGCTTTGGGCAATCACGACAGACGTGCTCCATTCTTTAAAGTTTTTCCTGAATATGCTAAGTCTACACTAGTGGAGGGTAGAGTAGTATCTATTGTCGAGATGCCTGATGTAGACATTGTTTTATTGGATTCTCTATCCGAACGTCCCAATCTTAAGCTTCGTCAGAGTACCACTGTTTCGGGTGAGATAAACCAAGCACAAATCGATTGGTTATGCGAGTTCTTGAAAGGTCATACGCGCCCTGTCATTTTAGGAGCACACCATCCGCTGAATGAGATGAAGAATCTAGAGGGAGTTATTGCTGAGTCGCCTTCGGTGGTGGGATATGTATACGGACACACTCATCTTTGGAACAAGTCGGTGCGCATTATCCGTCCGCGCAAGGGGCTTCACATGGTACCTACGGTGGGATTACCGGCCACTTTCTATGGTGATATTGGCTTTGCTATTTTACATTCCACTCCAGAAGCGGTAACCTTTGAATATTCGTCGAAAGGATTCTGGTGGCCTCAGCCTTTAGATAATCCTCCACAGGCATGGTTAAGTCGTGCAGAAGATTTATCACACGAAGACTGTAAGTTCTTGTTGAAATAGAAAGAAGAAATAAAAGAACAATACTAAGATGCGAATACATTCCGGCATTTAGTGGGGGGCGTATATAAAAATGGAGAATTTTCCGTGAAGAACGAAAATCTGTCTGAGCGAAGCGAGTTCTTTTCGTTAGGAAAATCCTCCATTTTTTAGCTCCGTAACGGGAGCCGGCGCTTTTTCTTTTTTGTTTCTTTTTTCTTTTGTGCGAACAAAAGAAAAACAGAAAGCTTACTTCACCACAACATTATGAAGTTCCGTATCCGTATGCTGAGTAGCCAAGCCAGTGCGACGGATAGTTACACGGTCAGCTGGAGCATCGAGAGCAACATTCTGCTTGTAGATAACCTGTTCAGCCGATGGACGAAGCAAGAGAGTGGTTTCCTTCTCGAAGCGGTTGTAAGCACGAAGAATAATCTGGTTTGTACCCTTATTAAGATGTACCAATACCTTTTCTTCACGATACTTGCAACGATAAGGATTGTTGTGCTTCATCACCGACACGCCATTTACGAATACTTCGATGGCATTACCAGCAGCTACGTCCAACAAAATGTCTTGAGCCTTCGGCGATTCTACGGTCTGCATCAAGTAATAATCCTCAATCAAGTTCACCGGGAGAGTAATCTTTTCATCGCTTACTTCCTTCCATGCACCACCTTTGCGGAGAGGAACCTTGTCCAAGCTTGCTTCGATGGTAGAAGCGCGGTCGAAGAGGTTGAATTCCGGACCACAGATGTAGCGCTTGCCCCACTGAGTTTTCGGGTCAACCTTCAAAGTGATAGCCTTGCCACCTTCCAACTTCACGAGCTGAGCGTTCATGGTGATTTCATCTCCCAATTCTTCCGGTGTATAAGTCAGTTCCACCTTGTTGCTCTTCTTCGCCAATGTCCAGTCGTAGCTCACGGTGCTTCGGTAGTTGCTATAATAGTCGAAACAATCGTAGCTATAGTTCGATGTACGAGCGGTGTTCGCACTTGCTTGAGGGAGCACTTCGCGGTCGAATGTCAATTCCACCACCTGAATGGTTTGGTCGTTGTACGCCTCCTTCGGCAAGTTTACCATTAGCTTGTTGCCCTTCATGTTGGCCGAAGCGAGGATACCCTTCGAATCCTGTAACTTGTAACCCGGCATGTTCAATTCGATAGTGCCATTAGCTGGATATTCGCCCGAGAGAATCAAGTAGAGCTTGTTGCCCTTGCGGGTTGACTTACCCCATGCAAAATCTTCGCGGAAAGGAGAGGCTTCTGTGCCATAGATAGCTTCGCCATTAGTCTTCAGCCAAGCACCGATTTCCTTCAATACTTCGCTTTCGAATTCCACTACCGAGCCATCGCCACGAGGACCGATATTCAACAAGAAGTTACCGCCGTGCGATACCACATTGATGAGGCTGCGGAGCTTTTCCATGGCCTTTACATGTTTGTCGCCTCTTTCTTGCCAAGAGCGGTACGACCAAGTTTCATCAAACATAGAAGCAGCCGATTGCCAAGGAGCTTGCAAAGCACCTTCCGGATAAGTATTGTCGGCCATCACCGCAAAGTCATACCAACCGTTGCCCAAGCGTCCGCTCACCATACAGTTAGGCTGGAGCTTGTGTACGAGTTCGTAAAGTTCCTTGCTCTGTTCCGGACGGTTGGAACCCATGTCGAACCACAATTCCGATACCGGACCGTAGTTGGTCAAGAGTTCAGTCACCTGAGCCTTGGTGAACTCGTGGTGTTGTGGAGTGATAAAGTCGCAGTTATGGCTGGAGATAGGATATGCATGCGGGAAGTTCCAGTCAATCAACGAGAAGTAGATGGCAAAGTTGATACCTCCACGACGACAAGCGTCCGAGAGCTCCTTCACATAGTCGCGCTTCGATGGAGTGGCATCTACCGAGTTATAAGCTGTAGTAGCGGTCTTGAACATACAGAAACCGTCGTGGTGCTTGGTAGTAATCACGATGGAACGCATACCTGCTTCCTTGGCCAAGGCTACAATCTCGTCGGCATTGAACTTCACCGGGTCGAATTCCAAGGCTGTATCGCCATACCAGTCGCTGAAGATACCGGCAAACGATTGGATCTGTTCGCTATAACCGAATGTTACCGGCTTACCATTGTATACGCCACCATATACGGAGTAAAGACCGAAATGGATAAACATGGAATACTTGTTCTGGTGCCACTTGTTGTAAGCGTCCGTCGCAATCTGAGCCGATGCGCCGATGCACAAGAGGGCTACCATCAGTAAGGTAAAGAATTTTTTCATGATAGTAGGTTGTTTATATGATTCATAATTTCTTCTTGCTGGTCTGGATGGAACCAGGTAATGTCCGTGTCTCGCTTGAACCACGTCATCTGCTTGCGGGAGTAGATGCGCGAGTTCTGCTTCACTTTTTCGATGGCAAAGTCCAATGTCCATTCTCCATCCAGGTATTGGAACATTTCCTTGTATCCCACGGTGTTCAGCGAGTTCAGGTGCTTGTATTCGTATACGCTCTTGGCTTCTTCTAGGAGGCCTTCCTTCATCATTTCATCTACCCGTCGGTTGATGCGGTCGTATAACTCTTCGCGGTCGCGGGTCAAGCCAATCTTGATGATGCGGAAAGGGCGTTCCTTGGTGCTACGGGTGCGGAAAGAGGTGTAGGTCTTACCCGTCATGTAGCAGATTTCGAGGGCGTGGATTACGCGCTTCGGGTTCTTCAAGTCCACGATGTTGTAGTATTCCGGGTCCATGAGCTTGAGCTCGGCACAGAGGTGTTCCAAACCTTCTTCCTCGTACTTCTTGAGCATCAGTTCGCGGGTTTCCTTGTCCACGGTAGGTATGTCGTCAATGCCCTTGCAGATGGCATCCACGTACATCATGGAGCCTCCGGTAAGGACTACTACATCCTTCTCTTGGAAGAGTTCTTCTAGCTTGGCCATTACTTCCGATTCGTATTGGGCAGCACTATAATAGTCGGTGAGTTTCAATGTTCCCACAAAGTGATGGGGAACCCTTGCCAATTGTTCGGGGGTAGGAGCGGCCGTACCTATCTTCAAATCGGCATACAGTTGTCGGGAGTCCGATGACACGATGCATGTCTGGTACTTCTCGGCGATTGAAAGGCTTAGCTCGGTTTTTCCTACACCGGTGGGGCCTATGAGGACGATGAGGGTATGTGGCATAGTAAAAAAAATCCCCTCTCAAGAGGGAGGGGAATTTATAGATGATTAATAATCTTGGCTATAAGGGTCAACGGAACCGCCTCCGCCCATATCGAAACCTTCAGGGTCGAAGTCTTCTAAGTCGAAGTCCTGATCGCCATAGAAGTTTTCATCCAAATCCAAGTTAGTTCCACTAGCTGCAAACATTTCATCAAAGTTGACGGTTTGCTTCGGTGCTATACCTTCTTTGCGTGTACAAACAGCTTTGTCTAAGTCTTTGCCATATTGGATTTCTGACAATTCGATGAAGAATACACGTTCGGTCAATGGGTCGAATACATACAGCATCTTTTGCTTTTCGTCTTCCAAAAGTTCGCTCAAACGAGTTTCTCGCATGATGTAGCTATCTTCGTCCGAGCTAGTGCCCATGTCTTCCAATGTAATTTCCTGTTCCTTTTCCCAATCTTCATCACAAATGAAGAAAGAGGTCATCTGGTCATTGTTATATTTAGCGGCTTTCAAGATAGCTTCGTGCAAATCATAGAAAGTAGCTTCTGAATCTATTTGTATTTCTCTGATAAAATCATCAACTTCATCGGAGATAATTGTAAATCTGTAAACCATAATGTTTCCTATTATCTGATGATACCGCGTTGAGAATTTTCAATGAATGAAACGATATAGTCTATTTCCGGAGTCATTGGAATTTCTTCTCGTACTTGTTTTAAAGCTTCAGTCACATTCTTACCGCTTTGATAGATGATGCGGTAGGTGTTGTGAATGTTCTCAATCAGTTCATTAGAGAATCCACGACGGCGCAAGCCTACGAGGTTAAGACCGCAATATGCGATAGGTTCGCGTCCGGCGATGATGTATGGAGGGATATCCTTGCTTGAACGTGAACCGCCCTGAATCATGGTGTATCCACCTACACGGCAGAATTGGTGCATCAATACGGTTGAACTGATAATGGCATTATCGTCGATAACGATTTCGCCAGCCAACTTAGTGGCATTTCCGATGATGCATCCGTTTCCTACGAATGTATCGTGTGCCACGTGTACGCCTTCCATCAAAAGATTGTTGCTACCTACCACAGTTTTCCATTTGGCTGCTGTACCACGATTGATTGTTACATTCTCGCGGATGGTATTATTGTCGCCCACTTCGGCTGTTGTTTCTTCACCCTTGAACTTCAAATCTTGTGGTATGGCACCAATGACTGCACCTGGGAAGATGCGGTTACCATTGCCGATGCGTGAGCCGTACAAGATATTCACGTTTGGCATGATGACATTGTTGTCGCCAATCACTACGTTCTTGTCGATGAATACAAAAGGACCGATCTCTACATTCTCACCGATTTTTGCTTCGGGATGGATATATGCTAATGGACTAATCATATTTTTAATTATTATTTGTTCTTAACTATTTGAGCGGTAAATTCGGCTTCGCAAACGACCTTTTCGCCGACAAATACATAACCCTTCATCGAAGAGATTCCTCGGCGCATTGGAGCAAGCAATTCCACACGGAAAATGAGGGTATCTCCCGGTACTACCTTCTGACGGAACTTCACACCGTCAATCTTCATGAAGTAGGTAGAATATCTTTCCGGTTCGTCTACAGTATTTAAAATGAACAAGCCACCGCATTGAGCCATTGCTTCAATCTGAAGTACACCCGGCATTACTGGTTCTTCTGGGAAATGACCCTGGAAGAAAGGTTCATTCACGGTAACGTTCTTTACACCTACGATATGGTTAGCTCCGATACTGATTACCTTGTCAATCAATGCGAACGGATAGCGGTGCGGAAGCAATTCGCGGATGCGGTTTACGTCCATAACTGGTTTTTCGTTGCAATTGTATACCGGTGCTTGCACTTCGTGCAACTTGATTTCCTTACGGATTTGGCGGGCAAACTTATTGTTAATGGTATGTCCTGGACGGGTTGCGATGATGCGTCCCTTGATAGGCTTGCCAATCAAAGCTAAATCGCCAATGATGTCGAGCAATTTATGACGAGCT
Organism: Bacteroides sp.; assembly: GCA_017559935.1. Lineage (GTDB taxonomy): Bacteria > Bacteroidota > Bacteroidia > Bacteroidales > Bacteroidaceae > Phocaeicola. The sequence continues at coordinate 19,580 of JAFYPV010000055.1, forward strand.
GGTTCGTTGTCCCATACCAATGGAATGTGGTTGATATAGCCCAACTGGGTAGCATCCATATGTGGAACACCCATAACGTCGGCTAACTTGTCGTATTTTTCTTGAGACATTTGGCGTTCGTAAATAACAATAGCATTGTCCAAGTCACCACCCTTAATTAAACCATAGTTCAATAAAGGTTCGATTTCACGAACGAAGACAAAAGTACGAGCAGAAGCAATTTCTTCTGGGAATTTGCTCATGTCTTCCAAGGTAGCGAATTGATTGTAGAGAATCTTCGAGTCGTATGAAATCAATGCATTGACACTGAAGCTTTCGTCCGGTAATACAATAATGGAAGAACCGGTTTCTTCGTCTCTGAATTCAATTTTAGACTTGATGATGTAGAAATCTTTTGGAGCGGTCTGTTCTACGATACCCACTTTCTTGATTTCTTCTACATAGTATTTAGCACTACCATCAAGAATTGGGAATTCAGGTCCGTCTACTTGAATCAAACAGTTGTCGATTCCTGCAGAATAGAGCGCTGCCAAACCATGTTCAATAGTGCTGACTTTTATATTATTCTTAACCAATACCGTACCGCGGGTAGTTTCGCCTACGTTTTCGGCTACCGCATCGATGATTGGTTGGCCTTCTAAGTCGATTCGTTGAATCTTATACCCGTGATTGTCTGGTGCCGGATTGAAGGTCACCGTCAAGTTTACTCCGGTGTGGAGTCCTTTTCCTTTTAAAGAAAAGCTACCTCCTAAAGTTTTCTGTTTCAACATGGGTTTTATTTATTTAATTGTTTCTTTAATTCTTCGATTTCTTTCTTTAAATTGTTCAGTTCTGTAGCCATATCTGGCAACTTCTTGAAAAGAACAGATGACTTAAAGTAGTTCTTAAGTTCAATCGGTGGTGTACCGATCAAGTTTTGGCCATCCTTAATGCTTCCCGGGACACCCGACTGAGCACCTAGATTGACTTTATTGCCTACCTTGATATGTCCAGCCAAACCAACTTGTCCTCCGAACATACACCATTCACCTACTTTCGTAGAACCTGCTACGCCAGCTTGGGATGCCATAACGGTATGACTACCTACTTCTACATTGTGGGCTATTTGGATAAGATTGTCTAGCTTCACTCCCTTACGAATGATGGTTGCCCCCATTGTTGCACGGTCAATACAAGTGTTGGCACCTATTTCTACATCATCTTCCAAAATGGTAATGCCGATTTGAGGAATCTTTTCGTAACCTTCCGGTGATGGGGCGAATCCAAAACCATCAGCACCGATTACACTGCCGGCGTGAAGAATACAATTGTTGCCCACTCGGCAATCGTGGTAAACAGTAACATTCGGATAAAGGATACAATTACTACCTATTTTTGCACCACTTCCTACAGTTGCATGAGGGTGAAGGGAGGTGTTGTCGCCAATAACCGCATTGTCACCTACGCAAGCAAATGGAGCGATATAGACGTTTTCACCGATTTTTGCAGTCGGAGCTATATATGCTAGTGGATCTATACCGGTCTTTTTCGGCTTGCTCATTTCATACAAGTTAAGGAGCTTGGCTAAACTTTCGTAGGCATTATCTACCTTGATAAGCGTTGCCTTAATTTCTTTTTCCGGTTCAAAATCTTTGTTCACTAGCACAATGCTAGATTGTGTATCGTAAATATAGTTTGTATATTTCGGATTAGAAAGGAATGAAATTGCGCCAGGGATACCTTCTTCGATTTTAGCAAAAGTATGTACGGTGGCGTTTTCGTCACCAACAATAGTTCCTTGGATAAATTCCGCAATTTGTTTAGCCGAGAATTCCATGATGTTTTAAATCTTATAGTTTTTATTGTTTCAGTATTATTTCCTGAAAGTTATTTTCATGTTTATGTACACTACTTTTCTGCAAATTACGGAAAAAATTTTTATATCTCAGTGTTTTTTTGCAATTATTTACGTATTCTAAAGCTTGATATATACGGAAAAACCTCATCTTCGGAGAAATAGAACACCCGAAGATGAGGTTTTGGCCTTTAAGGATGGAGTTTCTTCTTAAAGGATAGCTTTTAATTGTTCTGCCATTTCTGCTTGTACTTTCTGTGCTTCCTGACCGGCAGCTACTGCAAAGTTTTCAGTCTTGTCCGCATAGATGATGGCACGGCTTGAGTTTACGATTAAACCACAAGTGCTGTTCATACCATACTTGCATACTTCTTCCAATGAACCGCCTTGAGCACCGACGCCCGGTACCAACAAGAAGTGGTTAGGGACAATCTTACGGATGTCTTCGAATGCTCGACCTTGAGTAGCACCTACCACGTACATCATGTTTTCATCGTTTGCCCATTCTTGGCTCTTGCGGAGTACCTTTTCGAAGAGGCGTTCGCCTTCTGGGTCAGCAGTCAACTGGAAGTCGTGTGAGCCCTTGTTGCTGGTCAAAGCCAAGAGGATAACCCACTTGCCTTCGTATGTCAAGAACGGAGTCACACTGTCTTCGCCCATGTAAGGAGCAACTGTTACTGAGTCGATGTTCAATTCTTCGAAGAATGTGCGGGCATACATAGCCGATGTATTACCAATGTCACCACGCTTGGCGTCAGCGATGATGAATTGGTCCGGGTAATTAGTAGTGATATATTCTACAGTCTTTTCGAATGCAATCCAACCCTTTACACCCATGCTTTCATAGAAAGCCAAGTTTGGCTTGTAAGCGATACAATAAGGAGCTGTTGCGTCGATGATAGCTTTGTTGAATGCAAAGATAGGATCTTCTTCCTTCAACAAATGTTCGGGAATCTTCTTTATGTCTGTATCCAAACCTACGCAGAGGAAGGATTGTTTTTTCTTGATGTTTTCAAAGAGTTCTTGCTTGTTCATAGTCCTTTATTTTTATAGTTCACTTTCTTTCAATCTTTCTGCATTTTCAGCTACAATCAGGTGGTCGATGCAATCCTGGATTTCTCCGTCCATGAAGGCGCCTAGGTTGTAGATGGTATAGTTAATGCGATGGTCGGTAATACGCCCTTGTGGGTAGTTGTAAGTGCGGATTTTAGCCGAGCGGTCACCGGTTGATACCATGGTTTTACGTTTACTAGCAATATCATCAATGTATTTTTGATGTTCTTTGTCATAAATAAAAGTACGCAAACGAGACAATGCACGTTCCTTGTTCTTCGGCTGGTCGCGTGTCTCGGTACATTCGATGAGGATTTCTTCTACCACACCGGTATTCGGATTCTTCCAGTTGTAACGGAGGCGGACACCCGATTCTACCTTGTTTACATTCTGACCACCGGCACCACCGCTTCGGAAAGTATCCCACTTGATTTCGCCTTCGTTGATTTCTACATCAAATGGTTCGGCTTCGGGGAGTACGGCTACAGATGCAGCCGAGGTATGTACACGACCTTGTGTTTCGGTAGCTGGCACACGCTGAACGCGATGCACACCCGATTCGTACTTCAAGGTACCATATACCTTCTCGCCGGTAACGGAACAGATGATTTCCTTGAAACCTCCGGCAGCTCCTTCGTTGGCACTCGATACTTCCAAACGCCAGCCCTTCGATTCGCAATACTTGGTGTACATGCGGAAAAGGTCGCCTGCAAAGATCGCTGCTTCATCACCACCTGTACCACCACGGATTTCGAGGATGGCATTGCGGTCGTCTTGCGGGTCGGCAGGAACGAGGAGAAGCTTGATTTCTTCTTCCAACACCGGGATGCGTGCTTCACAAACAGCTGCTTCCTCGCGAGCCATTTCCTTCATTTCCGGATCGCTTTCGCCCATCATCATCTTGGCTTCTTCCAAGCCTTCGATGCATTGGATGTATTCCTTGCGAGCCTGCATGATGTCGCTCAAGTCCTTGTATTCCTTGGTGAGCTTGACGTAGCGCTTTTGGTCGGATATTACGTTAGGGTCGGTGATAAGGGTCGATACTTCTTCGAACCTTGCCACCAATCCTTCCAGTTTTTCTAATATGTTATTGTTATCTGCCATTGTCTTTTTTTATGTCATTCAGAGCGAAGCGAAGAATCTCGTGTACATTCACGTTTATGCTTTCGAGATTCTTCCTCCCTTCGGTCGTCTGAATGACACGAAGGGGGAAGTCCTGAATGGCA
>JAFYPV010000056.1 GCA_017559935.1 Bacteroides sp.
GCACGCACGGAAGGCCTCTTGTTCTTTGTGGCTAAAAACCTCAACCGTGCAGAACATGAAGAACGTGTAGAAAAGTGCGAAGCTCTGCACGTTTCTACACGCTCTACACGGCCAAAACTCAGAGGCCAGCATCTCTATACTTTCCTGCTTGTGCACGAAGTTCTGCACGTTCATAGAAATAAGGTGCTGCTTCCCCAAAGTATGGCTTATTTAATTTTACAATAGCACTATCCATCAATGCAAGTACTTCATTCAAATCAGAGCCTTCAATCTGTTGTTTAGCCTTAGCTGCTGTATAATAAGTCGCAGCAGAAACTAACTCTGTCTGATTTACCTTTTCATAATAGGTATAAGCATCTGCATATTTGCCTTGTGCGAAAAGGATATCTCCAGCCAATTGAATATGGAAAGGCAGTGCTTGGGATTGTGAATTAGATACTAACTCTAATGCAGCATCATAATTCCATGCTTGATAAGGTTCTTTACCGTCCAATGAAATCATGTACGAATAAATAGTCTTGGCTACTTGATAACGTGCTTCATTCTTGTCTGAAGCAACATCTATCGCTTTCTTCAAATCAGCGTCAGCCAATGCAAACTGTTGTTCATCATTAGTATGCATATAAAAGTTTGCACGACGGATATATCCATCCATGCTGTTCGGATATTGGACTAGAAAATCATTCAAAACAGACAAATAGTTTTCATTATCCATTTGTTCTGCTGACATGAAAAGATATACTAAAGCTTGTTCTTCTGTATCAGGCAACGCTTTCTTAATACCGATTTTATTCAAGGCTACTTTATTCATTGCCAAAGCAGAAATACTCAATTCAGCACCATAAGTTGCACCAAGAGCATAGCTTTCTGTACTTTCATCCGATGCATTCTTTTGAATCATTCCCAATAAGTAACCCTCTGAATTCAAAATCGGACAACTGACAGTCTTTTCACCGGTCTTCATTTCCAATGTATAATAAAAAGAATTGTTACCGATACTATCCACTGCAGTTACTTTACCTGTCTGGAGAGTAGTTGCTTTTTGAGTTGAGTAGGGAAGTAGATAAACTGTTTCACCTACTTTAGCCGGTTGGTTTGCGAGAGATAATGTCATTTGTTTCTTTTCAATCGGAGTAGTAAACTTGACTACATCATACATGTCATCTGCACCCATAATTCGGTTGACATCCAACTGCTTTCCATCCGCATTGACAATAACAGCCCGTTCTGCACCTTCAAACAAGGTATAATCCGATAAAGCTATTCCTCGTGCGTCAATATAAAAACCATTCCCGGTTCCTTTAATTTGATTGTCTTTATTATAAGTAACCACAGAAAAGACTGCTTTTTTAGCCTTTTCAGCCCATTTGGGAGCCTGTGCAAATGTCCATTGGGCAATCATGCAACAAGCCGTTATCAAAAGTATTTTTTTCATATTCATGTATATTATCCTTCAGTTGTAAAACCACGTTGTTTAACAGCTTCATAGATCAAGACACCTGCTGCAACAGATACATTCAATGATTCAATGGTTCCTTTCATCGGAATCTTGATCCATTCGTCACAAAGTGCCAAATGTTCATACGATACACCCTTATCTTCGGCACCCATAATAATACAAACAGGATCCATATAGTTAGCTTTACTATAATCATAATCCCCCTTTTCTGTCGCAGCAACAATTTTGAAACCGCTATCCTTCAAATACTTGATTGTTTGAGTCAAGTTCTGCTCACGACAAACTGGAAGAGTATGCAAAGCACCGGCAGAAGTCTTGATAGCATCTGCATTCACTGTCACACTATTCTTGGCAGGGATAATAATACCATCTACACCGGCACATTCACATGTACGGGCAATTGCACCGAAGTTGCGGACATCAGTAATACCATCCAACATGATGAGTAACGGATTCTTTCCTTCATCAAAAAGGAATGGTACAAGATCTTCAGTCTTTTGGTAAGTAATAGATGAAATATAAGCAACAACACCCTGATGGTTCTTACGAGTAATACGGTTGATACGTTCAACCGGTACGCGTTGTACAGGAATCAATGTACCTTTTAACACAGCGAATAATTCTTTCGAAAGATCACTTTGAATGTCGCGCTTTACTAAGATTTTATCAATTTCTTTACCTGCTTGAATAGCTTCAATGACGGCACGAACACCGAATATCATTTCACTTTTTTCAGTCATCATAATGCTTTATTGTTTAATAAGGCCTTCGCATTGTTCAGTGCCGCTTCGGTTAAGACGGCACCACTCAACATGTTGGCTATTTCATTAATTCGTTCTTCTTGGTTAAGTTGACGGATATGGCTGTTAGTACCAACTTCCGTATCTTCTTTATATACCTTGTAATGGGTACTTCCCTTAGCAGCAATCTGAGGCAAATGAGTGATACTTATTACTTGTCGGTTAGCTTGTCCCATTTCTTGCATGATTAGAGCCATTTTTTCCGCAATGGAACCGGATACACCGGTATCAATTTCATCAAAAATGATGGTAGGAAGCTTGACAGCTCCTGCAATCATAGCTTTTAATGAAAGCATCACACGGGCAATTTCACCACCTGAAGCTATGGAAGCTACATTTTGTAATGTTCCGTTCTTATTTGCCGAGAACAAGAATGAAACATTATCCATACCACTTGCATCAGGTTCATTCTTTGCTGAAAGTTCTACAGCGAAACGCACATTTGGCATACCTAATGGAATCAAATAAGCTTCCATTTGTTTTTCTATTTCTTTGGCAGCCTGTTTACGGAGTTCCGATAAAATTTCCGCTTGCTTTTTCACCTTATTATATAAGGCTTCCTTCTGTGCGGTTAATTCCTGAATTTGATTGTCAGAAGAAGTTATATTTTCTAATTTATTCCGATATTCCTCCGTAATGCTTATTAATTCTTCCACGGAAGATACTCGATGCTTCTGTTGTAAGGAATAAATCAGGTTCAAACGCTCATTGACAAAGTCCAGTCGGGTAGGGTTGAATTCAACTTCCTCACTGGCATTGGCTATTTCATGAGAGAGTTCTTTCAACTCAATATAACAGCTGTCCAGACGGTCCACCCAATCTTGTGCAGAAGCATAAACTCTAGCCACACCTTGAAGCGTTTGTATACAATCTTTGGTAACCGACAACAAAGTCATTTCATCGGAAGCCATCAGTTGATCAACCTTGTAAAGATTTGATTTGATTTCTTCTGCATGACTCAATGTTTCTGCCTCTTGTTCCAGTTCCTCCTGTTCACCCGCTTGCAAATGAGCTTCATCCAATTGTTTCAGCTGAAAACGGATATAATCTTCATCCTGACGGTTCTTCTCCGCTTGAGCAATCACCTCCGACAATTCCTTGGAAGTCTTTTTATAGGCAAGATATCCTTCCTTGTAAAGAGCTAATTCCTTTTCATCGTATGCCAAAATATCCAACACATTCAGTTGGAAATCTTCATGATTCAGCAAAAGATTCTGATGCTGACTATGAACATCAATCAATTTCTCACCCAATTCCTTCATTTGAGCCAATGAAGCAGGAGTATCATTGATAAAAGCACGACTTTTACCGGACGCATAAAGCTCACGACGGAGAATACATTCTTCGCCATCGTAATCCAAATCATGTTCCTCAAAGAAACTTTCCAGCTGATAAGATGACACACTGAAACGAGCTTCTACGGTACATTTGCTAGCTCCGGTCTTTATTGCCTTGATATCAGCACGCTGACCAACCAATAATCCGATTGCTCCCAAAATGATTGATTTACCAGCACCTGTTTCACCTGTTATCACCGAAAAACCGGAATGGAAGTCGATGTCCAACGACTCTATCAATGCATAGTTCTGTATATGAATCGATTGTAACATACCCCTTATTTATTCATCTTGCTAGCCAGTGTATCAATAATGTCTTTAGCTACTTCCATCTTGTTTTTAAGCGGATAGGAAGTTGCACCTTGACGATCGATGATTGTAATCTTATTAGTGTCAACTCTAAAACCAGCCCCTTTATCATTCAATGAATTCAACACAATGAAATCAAAGTTCTTACGCTCAAGTTTTCCTTGTGCATTGGCAGCTTCATCGTTTGTTTCCAAAGCAAAACCTACCAGTATCTGATTTTCTTTCTTGGTAGCTCCTAATGAAGCAGCAATGTCTTGAGTTGGCTTCAATTGAAGTATCAAATCATCCTTTTCACGTTTAATCTTTTGGTCGGCAGTGTGTTCCGGTGTAAAATCCGCTACGGCAGCACAAAGTATACCAGCATCAGCATCCACAAATGCCTCCTTTGCTGCTTCATACATTTCCTGGGCACTTTCTACATCCACGCGCTGAATGTTCGGATGATGAGCCTGCAACGTAACAGGACCACTAACTAAAACCACGTTCGCACCTCTGGCAGCACATTCTTCCGCCATAGCGTATCCCATTTTTCCCGATGAATAATTACCGATAAAACGGACCGGATCTATCTTTTCATAAGTAGGTCCAGCAGTGATCACAATCTTCTTACCGTTTAAATCTTGTTGCTGGGCAAAGAAAGACTCCAACACTTCAATGATTTTCTCCGGTTCTTCCATACGGCCTTTTCCAACTAAGTGACTGGCCAATTCTCCTTCACCCGGTTCAATGATATGATTACCATAAGAACGAAGAATATCCAAATTCTTCTGGGTAGAAGGATGAGCGAACATATCCAAGTCCATGGCAGGTGCCACAAATACAGGAGCCTTCATCGATAAATAAGTTGTAATCAACATATTATCAGCTACTCCATGAGCCATCTTTCCAATGGTACTGGCTGTAGCAGGCGCAATGACCATAGCATCAGCCCAAAGCCCCAAATCCACATGACTATGCCAAGTACCGTCGCGTTGTGAAAAAAACTCACTGATAACCGGTTTGCTAGTCAAGGCAGAAAGGGTAATAGGAGTGATGAACTCCTTTCCAGCAGGAGTAATGACCACCTGAACTTCTGCTCCTTTTTTGATAAGTCCTCTAATGAGTATAGCCGCTTTGTAGGCGGCTATGCTTCCAGTAATACCTAATACTATCTTTTTTCCTTTCATTTTCATTTCAAAAGTCCTGTCTCGCGTAGTCTGATTTTTGTCAAAACATTCTTGGTGTTCAAGGTAAAGTCACCTTGCATAATCCAACCGAAATATCCAGAATCCTTTTTCAGTACTTCGGCTACACTCATTCCCTTATACTTGCCGAAATTAAAGACTTCAACCCCTTGTTCGTTGTACACGATACGTCCGGCAAAATCCACATTCTTGTTGTGGCATGAGTATTCGGAAAGGAAGTTAACATCATTTTCCAAAACATCCGGATAATGATCTAGCTGTGCTTTCAATACCTCGTAAGTAGCACGTGTATCCGCTTCGGCAGTATGTGCATCTTCCAGATTCTTCTTACAATAGAATTTATAAGCTGCAGAAAGTGTACGCTGTTCCAATTTATGGTAAATCACCTGTACGTCCACAAATTTGCGCTTCATCAAATCCACATCCACATCGGCACGTAAGAATTCCTCTGCCAAAACAGGAATGTCAAAACGGTTGGAATTGAATCCAGCCAAGTCACATCCTTCAATATCAGCAGCTATCTTCTTGGCTACATCTTTGAAAGTCGGACAATCCGCTACATCCGCATCATAAATACCATGAATAGCCGATGCTGCTTCCGGAATATGCATTTCCGGATTGATACGAAGTGTCTTACTTTCTTCGTTACCATTAGGGTAGACCTTCAAGTAGCAGATTTCTACAATACGGTCAGCATTGATATTGGTACCCGTTGTTTCCAAATCAAAGAAAACCAACGGGTTCTTTAAATTCAATTTCATGTTTCAAAAACGATTAATCGTTCAACATCATCGGCATCAACAACATCAACAAGTCTTCTTCATCATTCTGTTCAACAGGAACGATGACACCTGCACGTGATGGATCAGCCAATTCCATAACCACTTCTTGTGATGACATGTTGTTCAAAATATCAATCAAGAAAGTCGATTTGAAACCAATGTTCATTGGGCTACCTTCGTATTGGCACATCAAAGTTTCTTCTGCTGAAGTCGAGAAGTCGATATCTTGACCAGAGATTTGGATGGTATTCATATCCATACGAAGCTTGATCAAGCTGCTTGCTGCAGAAGAGAAAACAGACACACGTTTCAATGCACTCATAAACGCTGCACGGTCAATGGTTGCTCTATGCGGATTGTTCTGCGGAATTACCGAGTTGTAGTTCGGATAACGACCTTCAATCAAACGACAAGTCATGCTGTAGTTTTCCAATGTAAACACAGCATTGCGATCATCAAAGTCAATCTGTACATCACCCATTTCCTTTGGAAGCAAATTCTTCAATAGGGTAGCCGGCTTTTTCGGAAGGATGAACGCAGCCTTTTCATTACCACGTGCTTTGTATGTCTTGTTACGTACCAACTTATGACCATCCGATGCAACAAATGTCACGTCATCAGTTGTAATATCAAAATAGATACCATTCATAACCGGACGAAGCTCATCATCAGCAGTTGCAAAAAGCGCACGGTTGATACCATTCGACAATACCTGAGCATCCAAACCGATATGAACCGCATTACTACCCAAATTAGCAGCAACCGGATATTCATCCGCATTCTGACCCATCAAGCTGTATTTACCGTTCTGATATTTTACTATGATTTCCATGTTCTCGTTCACTTCAAAAGTCAACGGTTGTTCTGGAATCTCCTTCAATGCATCCAAAATAGTCTTGCTATTTACTGCAAAGCGACCATCCACATCAGACTCGTTGGTTTCAATGAAAGTACTAAGGGTAGTTTCGCTATCCGAAGCTGTAATAGTCAATGTTCCATCGTTCAATTCCAACAGGAAACAATCCAATATTGGCAACGAGTTTTTCGAGTTAATAACACGGCTGATAGCCTGTAAATGACTGAAGAGTCCAGTACTAGAGACAATGAATTTCATAGGTAGTATAGTATATTATTTATATTCAAAAACTTATAAAAAATTATCGTCCAAAGATACTAAAAACTTTGCATATCGGTAACAAAAAAAAGGCTAAAAATTAGTAACATTCAAACAAAAAGACTACTTTCGCGTCAAATTTAAATGAATCAAGAAATGGAATTATCAGGTAAAGTAATTGCCGTACTCGAGCCAAGAGGCGGTGTATCAAAAACTGGCAACGCTTGGAAAGTACAGGAATACGTAATCGAGACACACGACCAATATCCTCGAAAAATGTGCTTCGATGTATTTGGTGAAGATAAAATCAATCAGTTCAATATTCAGATCGGCGAAGAAGTAACTGTGCATTTCGACATTGATGCTCGCGAATGGCAAGGACGCTGGTTCAACAGTATCCGAGCATGGAAAGTGGATCGTGTAGCCACTGCAGCTCCAGCAGGTGCACCGGAAGTTGTTCCACCATTTCCACCGGTAGATTTTTCAGCAAACGACGAAAAAGACGATTTGCCTTTTTAATAAAAATAGAACAATAAAAAAGAGGTTTCAATTCGAAACCTCTTTTTTTGTCTTTATGAATTCATACTCATCAGGAATTCCTCATTATTCTTCGTATTCTCCATGTGAGCTTTGGTAAAGTCCATAGCTTCAATCGGATTCATATCCGAAAGATATTTACGGAGAATCCACATACGGTCAAGCGTAGTCTTGTCGAGCAACAAGTCGTCACGACGAGTGCTGGAAGCAACAATATTCACAGCAGGGAAGATACGCTTGTTACTCAAGTTACGGTCAAGCTGCAATTCCATATTACCAGTACCCTTGAATTCTTCGAAGATCACTTCATCCATTTTAGAACCAGTATCAATCAAGGCAGTAGCAATGATAGTCAATGAACCGCCACCTTCAATGTTACGGGCTGCACCAAAGAAACGTTTAGGCTTGTGCAAAGCATTAGCATCCACACCACCACTAAGGACCTTACCAGATGCAGGAGAAACTGTATTATAAGCACGAGCCAAACGAGTGATTGAATCAAGGAAGATAACCACATCGTGACCACATTCTACCATGCGCTTAGCCTTTTCCAATACGATACCCGCAATCTTCACGTGGCGTTCTGCCGGTTCGTCGAAAGTAGAAGCGATAACTTCTGCCTTTACGCTACGAGCCATATCCGTTACTTCTTCCGGACGTTCATCAATAAGCAACATAATCATGTATGCTTCCGGATGATTAGCGGCAATAGCGTTAGCAATATCCTTCATCAAGATAGTCTTACCGGTTTTCGGTTGAGCCACAATCAAGGCACGCTGACCTTTACCAATCGGAGAGAAGAGGTCTACCATACGAGCAGAAAGGTTGTCGCTACCGTCACCTTTGCAAAGTTGGAATTTTTCTTCCGGGAAAAGAGGAGTGAGGTGATCAAATGGAATACGGTCGCGCACAAAAGCAGGATCCAAACCATTGATTTTGGTTACCTTTACCAACGGGAAATACTTTTCCCCTTCCTTTGGCGGACGGATAGGACCTTCCACAACATCACCTGTCTTCAAACCAAACAATTTGATTTGCGATTGTGAAACATAGATGTCGTCTGGAGAAGAAAGATAGTTGTAATCAGATGAACGGAGGAAACCATAACCATCAGGCATGATTTCAAGCACACCTACGCCATTCAAAATACCATCGAAATCGTATTGCTTTTCCTGCGGACGGCGTTGTTCTTGCTGAGCAGGTTGTTGGTTCTGCTGATTATTATTATGATTCTTCTGATTCTTGTTAGGGAATTTAGGCTGATTAGCCTCGTTCTTGGTCGCCTCGAATTTACCGATCAATTCGCTTGGCAATTCCACCTTTTCAGATGGCAAATCTTCTATAGGAATAAATTCATCTACAGCTGCAGGTTCCTGATTTTCAACTGCTTCAGGTACTGGTACTACTTCAACAGGTTTAACTTCCTTAATTTCCTTTACTTCTGCTTCAGCAGGCTTGTTGGCTTCTACTGTTTTTTCCGTTTTAGACTTGCGACCACGTTTTTTTTGTGCCGGTTTCTCCTTAGCAACAGGTGCTGGCGCAGCTTCTTTTACTGGAGTTTCAGTTTCCTGTTCCGGAGTCTTTACGGGTGCTTCAGAACTGAAAGGAGAGGCCTTAGCCGGAATTTCCGGTGTATTTGCTTCCAATTTCTGAGCCTTGTCCTGTGTTGCGGTATATACTTTGTCTCCTTCTTTCTTGCTGATACGTGAACGTTTGCGTGGTTGGACTTCCTTATCCTTATTAACAGCCTTTTTGCTGGCATTAGCAATAGCCTGCTCGTCCAAAATACCATAAACCAATTCGTCTTTCTTCATGGATTCTGCATTTCGGATTCCCAACTCCTTGGCAATCGATTGCAATTCCGACAATTCTTTGTCGTTCAATTGAATGATATTATACATAGAGTATACTAAGTTAGTGAAAATTTCGTTGTTTCTTGTGTATTATCATATAACAACGCTAATCGGAAGATTCCGATTGGTCAAATCTTAATGATAATTAAAGGAATTATGAGTTTGAATACAATTGTCAGACTGACAATCGTCTATTTACAGAGTACAAAATTAGAAGTTTTTTTTCAAAGTTTCATAAAAAATACAACTTTTTTTATTCCTCGCATTTAAAAATGTACTAATTTAGCCAACAAATTATACATGGTTTAATCTATAACATTATTACAAGTTATGAAAAAAGTGATTTTTACTGAAAAGGCTCCAGCAGCTATCGGTCCTTATAGTCAAGCAATTGAAGCAAACGGTATGGTATTCCTTTCTGGTCAACTTCCTGTTGATCCTGCTACTGGTGAATTCGTTCCTGGTGGTGTAACAGAACAGACTACACAATGTTTTGAAAACATCAAGAGTGTTTTGGCTGCAGCAGGTTTGACTACTGCCAACATCGTGAAGACTACTGTATTCTTGGCAGACATGTCTTTATTTGCTGAAATGAATGCCGTATATGCTACCTATTTCGAAGGTGATTTCCCTGCACGTTCTGCATTCGCAGTAAAGGCGCTTCCGAAGGGTGCTTTGGTGGAAATTGAAAGCATCGCAGTAAAATAAATTCGTATGAAGTACATTTCACCCGGCGGTTGGTTCTCTTTGGAGTATCCCGCCACTTGGTCTGAATTCGAGGATACAGAAGAAACATTCCTTTTCTACAATCCTAATCAGTGGAACGGTAATTTCCGTATTTCCGCTTATAAGGATGCTGCAAAGGACTATGCTCGCCAATGCATTGCCTATGAACTGAAGAATAATCCTACTTCCTCCATCATGAAGGTAGGAGCGTGGGACTGCGCTTATAGTGCCGAAACTTTCCAGGAAGAAGGTGCATGGTACACTACCCACATTTGGGTAACTGGCAAGGATGATATCTGCTTCGAATGCTCGTTCACCGTAGCCAAGGGTGGAGAACGTACACTGGCCGAAGAAATCATCCGTTCGCTCGTGGTACGTACCGGCAAGGAAGCACGCGAAATCATTCCAATCCGTGTACTCGAAATCGGTGAAGTGAATGCTGCTTTCGAATGGGCATCTACCACCGTGAAGAAAACCTTGACCAAGGATTTCACTTCACAGGAAGCCGATATAGAGAAACTTCAGAAACTGATAGACGGAGGCAAGATCCAAGCCAACCAACGCACAGCGTGGGAAAGCATCGGATTAGCATTCGGTACCATTTTGGAAAACGAGATGGACGGCATGAAATGGGTAACCATCATTAACGGTCGTCATGAAAACCCGGGTCTTCAGTTCGGCAATTGGGTTTACGAACCAGGATTCCAAATTTGGAGCAAAGTTAAGGCAAAACAGCCAGTCAACTTGCAAGCCGAATTCGAACGCATCAAGGCTGAAGTGGAAGCGAAATTATAAGAATAGA
>JAFYPV010000057.1 GCA_017559935.1 Bacteroides sp.
ATATGGATGGTGCTAACATGAATGCACAAGTTGGTTTAACTAATCCAGGTACTATTGGTGCGGACGTCTGCCACTTGAATTTGCACAAGACATTTGCTAGTCCTCATGGTGGTGGTGGTCCAGGTGTAGGTCCGGTAGGTGTATCTGAGCATTTAGTTCCTTTCCTTCCAGGTCATTTCATGTTGGGTAATGAAGCTAATCAAGTTTCGGCAGCTCCTTATGGTAGTGGTGGTATTCTTCCGATTACTTACGGATACATTTGCATGATGGGTACCGAAGGTTTGACTCGTGCAACTAAGACCGCTATCCTTAGTGCAAATTATTTGGCTGCTTGCTTCAAGGATACTTACGGCATTGTTTATTCGGGTGCAACCGGTTTTGTAGGTCACGAAATGATTCTCGATTGCCGTTATTTGCACGATATGTGCGGTATTAGCGAAAACGATATTGCAAAGCGTTTGATGGACTATGGTTATCACGCTCCTACTCTCTCCTTCCCAGTTCATGGTACATTGATGATTGAACCGACCGAAAGTGAAAGTTTGTGGGAACTCGACAATTTTGTGAAGGTGATGCTCACTATTTGGGAAGAAATTCAGGAAGTGAAGGATGGACGTGCTGATAAGGATGATAACGTGCTTATTAATGCTCCTCATCCGGAATACGAAGTGGTTGCAGATGAATGGAATCACAGCTATAGTCGTGCGAAGGCTGCTTATCCAATTGATAGTGTACGCGAAAATAAGTTCTGGATTAATGTAGCGAGAGTGGACAATACGTTGGGTGACCGTAAGTTATTGCCAACCCGTTATGGTAAGTTTGATTAAAAAAAGAAATATACATACTACATGAAAAAACAACTTTTTGTAACAACTTTCTGTACCCTGCTTTTAGCGGGGTACGGTTGTTCAAATCCGTCAGCAGAAAATGCTCAACAGGATTTGACACAATATGTGGATCCTTATATTGGTTCCGGTGGTCATGGACACGTGTTTGTGGGTGCTAATGTGCCTTACGGTTTAGTACAATTGGGTCCATCTAGTATTCCGCAAGAATGGGATTGGACATCGGGTTATCACATTTCGGATTCTACCGTTATTGGTTTTCCACACATGCATTTGAGCGGTACAGGTATCGGCGACTTGCATGATATTACTTTGATGCCGGTTACTGGTGAAGTTACTTATGCGCGTGGCCGTGAGAATGATCCTGCTTCGGGTTTGTGGTCTTACTCGGATCGTAGCAAGGAAGTGGTGAAGCCTGGTTATTATGCAACACACCTCTTGCGTTATGATGTGGATGTGGAATTGACCGCAACTAAGCGTGTAGGTTTCCATAAATATACATTCAATAATGCTCAGGATGCGGCCGTTGTTATCGATTTGCAAAATGGTGGATGTTGGGATAGCCCTACCAAGGCTTACATCGCTAAGACAGGCGAAAAGACTATCGAAGGTTATCGTTATTCAGCAGGTTGGGCAAATGACCAACGTGTATTCTTTGTTGCAGAGTTTTCTCAACCTATTACTTCTTTGGATGTTTTGGTTGATAAAAATGAAGCGGTAGCCGATAAGGGAGAAGGAAAGATTGTGTATGCACGTGCGAATGTGGATGCTAAGGAACCAGTATATGTAAAGGTAGCTCTTTCTCCTACTTCTATCGAAAATGCTAAGTTGAACATGCAGGCAGAACTCCCAGATTGGGATTTCGAAGGTGCGGTTGCAGAAGCTGACCAAGCATGGGAAAAGGCTTTGGCAAAGATTGATATGGAATCATCTTGTGAAAAGACTAAGAAGATTTTCTATACCGCTCTCTATCATACCATGATTGCACCATCGGAATTCTGCGATGTGAATGGCGATTATTATGGGGCCGACCATCAAATGCATAAAGGTGAAGGTTTCGTAAATTATACAACCATGTCTTGTTGGGATACTTATCGCTCTGCACATCCGTTGATGTCACTCATTCATCCTGAAATGATGAAGGATATGATGCAGGCATTCGTGACTATCTATAAGCAACAAGGAAAATTGCCGGTATGGCACTTGATGGGTTGTGAAACAGAATGTATGGTGGGTAATCCAGGTGTTATCATAGTTGCTGATGGTTTGAATAAAGGTTATATTGAAGATACAGAATTTGCTTTCGAAGCTTTGAAGAACTCTGTAATGCTTGACGACCGTGGACAGGATATCCGTAAGCAATATGGTTTTATTCCTTATGATAAGATGAAGGAATCGGTAGCTAACGATATGGAATATGCTGTAGCTGATGGTTCAGTAGCTTTGGCTGCAAAGAAGTTGGGTAAGGCAGAAGACTATGAATACTTCTTCAATCGTAGCCGTTCATACATGAACTTCTTTGATAAGGAATCGGGTTTCATGCGTGGTCGTGGAACAAAAGGTGAATTTAATGAACCATTTAACCCATTTGCTTCTACTCATCGTGATGATGATTATTGCGAAGGTAATGCTTGGCAATATACTTTCTTGACTCCGCATGATTTTGAAGGTTTGGTAGAATGTTTTGGTAGCAAGGAAGCGTTGGTGAAGAAGATGGATGAATTGTTCGTGGCCGAAGCTAAGTTGGATGGTGCACACACTTCTCCGGATATCAGTGGCTTGATTGGTCAGTATGCACATGGTAACGAGCCTAGCCACCACATCATTTATTTCTACACTTTGGCTGGTGAACCGGCTAAGGCGGCAGATAGAGTACGCGATGTATACCGTATGATGTATAGTGACCAACCAGATGGTCTTTCAGGTAATGAAGATGTAGGTGCAATGTCGTCTTGGTACGTGCTTTCATCACTTGGTTTCTATCAGTTGAATCCGGCAGACGGACGCTATGTATTTGGCTCTCCGAACTTGGACAAAGCGGTATTGAATGTACGAGACGGAAAGTTTACCATCATTGCTCACAACAACTCAAAGGAAAACAAGTACATACAGAGTATTAAGCTTAATGGCCAGCCATATAACAAGGCATTGATTGAGTTCGAAGACATTGCTAAGGGTGGTATATTAGAATACGAAATGGGCGCAACACCAGCTTGTTGGTATTAATTGATATCTAGAAATATAAATGGACAAGATTTTATCTTGTCCATTTTTTTTATACCTTTGCGTCATAATTAGTAAATTAATTAACAAATATCTTATAATGATGAAAAAGGTATCGGAACACCCTTTTAAAAAAAACCGAATGAGTAGTCACACGGCTTTGATGACCGTAACCGCCCTCTTCGTGACACTCTATTTGGTATCAAACATTATGGCCGTTAAGGTCATCAGTATTTTCGGACTCTTCTATTTTGATGCAGGTACCATTACTTTTCCTTTTGCTTACATGCTGGGCGATGTCCTTACCGAGTTGTGGGGATTTAAAACAGCCCGTAAAGTCATTTGGATGACTTTCTTCTGTAACATCCTTATGGTGCTTTGTACGCAAATAGGTGTATGGCTTCCCTCGCCTGATTATTTGGCAGAAACGGAAGCGGCCTATAATCATCTGTTCTCGTACGTGCCTCGTATAGTGATTGGTTCGTTGGTTGGTTTTCTTTTGGGTGAACTTTCCAATGCTTGGTTGATGGAGAAAATCAAGGAAAAGACTAAGGGTAAGCGCCTTTGGGTACGAACCATTGGTAGTTCGGCGATAGCTTATCTGTTCGATAGTCTTCCATTTGTATTGATTGCATTCCTTGGAATCGTATCTACTCATGATCTCTTGTTGATGATTGCTTTCCAGTACGGAGCCAAATTGCTTATTGAGGCAGTATTTGGAACTCCGATGGCTTATGCAGCTATTCATGCCTTGCGTCGATACGTATTAAAACTTGAATAACATGGATCGATATTCCTTGATACATACAAAGATGCCCCGTGAGTTTGTCTTGTTGCAAGGTACGGGGTGTCGTTGGAAGAAATGCACGTTTTGTGATTATCACGAAGATGTAAGCGAGAATCCTTTCGAAATTAATGCTCCCATTTTGCGTCAAGTGACGGGACAATACGGAGTGCTTGATATTATTAATTCTGGATCGGCAATGGAACTGGATGAGGAAACGATAGCATACATCCGTCAGGTAGTTCAAGAGAAGAATATCCATACCCTCTGGTTCGAGGCACACTATATGTATCGGAAGAAATTAGATGCATTTGCCCAACAATTTGCTCCAGCAAAGGTCAAGTTCCGTTGTGGAGTAGAAACTTTTGATACTAGCCTGCGATATCAATGGAAGAAAGGTATTCCTGCTTCTGTTACACCCGAAGACATAGCTCGATATTTTCACGGAATCTGTTTGCTTTGTTGCACGCAAGGAGAAACCAAAGAGCATATTATGAAGGATATCCAAATTGGTCAGTCACTTTTTGAGTATTTTAGTGTCAATGTATTCTGTAATAATGGAACGGATATAAAAAAAGATCCCGAACTCGCCGCATGGTTCGTTCGGGAAATTTATCCATTGATCAAGGATGATCCTCGTATCGAAGTCTTGATGGAAAATACAGATTTAGGGGTTGGCTAAATTAAGACAACCCTTCAATTTCTCCGTTTACAATATCAATGTGCAAAGCTTGTGGTTGTTTAGGCAAGCCCGGCATACGCATGATTTCGCCAGAGATAACCACGAGCATTTCTGCACCGGCATTGATCACGATGTCCTGTACGTGGAATTCGAAATTGGTCGGTACGTTGATGAGCTTCTGGTTAGTAGAGAACGAGTATTGAGTCTTGGCAATACAGATTGGGAAGTGAGTGTAACCCAAATCCTTGATCATAGCCAATTTCTTCTTCGCAGTCGGGCTGAAGGTCACGAGCTTAGCACCATAGAGGCTGCATGCTACCTTATTTACCTTATCCTGTACTTCATCTTCGTCTGTGTAAGCGAACTTCAAGTCTTCAGATGGCTTTTCTTCGATGGTCTTCACTACCAATTCTGCCAATTCTACGGCACCTGCACCACCTTCTACGAACGCATTGTTCACAGCAAAACCGATACCCATTTCTTCGCAGTGCTGACGTACGAAGTCGATTTCTTCCTGTACATCGTCACCATAACGATTGAATGCTACTACCACGCTCTGACCGAACTTCAACAAGTTGTCGAGATGCTTGTCCATGTTGGCTATACCTTCCTTCAACGCTTCCAAGTTTGGTTGTCCTACGATGTCTTGAGATACACCACCATGCATCTTCAAGGCACGTGCAGTAACTACAAGCACGGTCAACTTAGGATTCAAGCCAGCCTTGCGACATTTGATGTTATAGAACTTTTCTGCACCGAGGTCGGCACCAAAACCTGCTTCTGTGATGGCATAGTCACCGAATGTCATCGCTAACTTAGTAGCCAAGATAGAGTTACAACCATGAGCAATGTTTGCAAATGGACCACCATGCACGAATGCAGGAGTATTTTCTGTTGTCTGAACCAAATTTGGAGAAAGTGCATCCTTCAAGAGAACGGTGATGGCACCTGCTACGCCCAAATCCTTCACTGTGAAAGGCTTGTTGTCGTATGTAAAGCCAAGCAAGATATTTTCAATGCGACGACGCAAATCATCTTCATCCTTTGCCAAGCAGAGGATAGCCATGATTTCAGAAGCTGGAGTGATGTCGAAACCTGATTCTTGAGTGACACCGTTGGTCTTTGGCCCTAAACCTGTCACGATGTAACGAAGTGAGCGGTCGTTCACGTCGAGCACACGACGCCAAAGGATTTCTTTCAAACCGAAACCATTGTCGCGGTTCTGATAAATATAGTTGTCGAGCAAAGCCGAGATCATGTTGTTGGCCGATGTGATGGCGTGGAAGTCACCTGTAAAGTGTAGGTTGATCTTTTCCATCGGGAGCACCTGAGCATAACCACCACCTGCTGCACCACCCTTCATACCGAAGCAAGGGCCGAGTGAAGGTTCACGCAAAGCTACAATCGCCTTCTTGCCAATCTTGTTCATACCCAATGCCAAACCTACAGATACGGTAGTCTTACCGATGCCAGCCTTGGTCGGTGTGATAGCAGTTACAAGAATCAAATTACTTTGCTTTATCTTTTCTTCGTCTATCAACGAAATGTCTACTTTAGCCATGTGACGTCCGTAGTGTGTCACCTGATCTTCTGGCATATTGAATGATTTTGCCAGCTCTTTAATCTTTACCAACTCGATACTACGAGCAATTTCGATATCTGATTTCATACCCTAGTTTTATAAATTTGTGGGCAAAAGTACGGATTTTAATTAATTAAACCAAATCAATTACTCTATTCGGTCATAGATAGAACAAAGAATATCTAAATGTGTTTTAATTATATAATTAAGATAATAAAATTATGAAACGGACATTTGAGGAAGCACTATCCAACCGACGGAGCTATTATGAAATTAAAAATGAGTCGCCAGTTGCGGATGAAGAGATTATACGCATCGTGCACGAGGCGGTTAAGCATGTTCCTTCAGCTTATAATTCGCAAACGACACGTATCGTTCTCCTTTTGAAAGACGAGCATAAGAAATTATGGGAAATAGTTAAGAAGGTATTAAAAAAGATGTTGGCAGAAGAGGTGTTTGCCCGTTCCGATAAGAAGATAAACACTAGCTTTGCAAGTGGACATGGAACGGTACTTTTCTTTGAAGATACATCGGTAGTGGGCAAGTACATGGAGGCCTATCCGCTTTATAGTAACAATTTCAAAACATGGTCTCAACATACGTCGGCCATGCACCAATTCGTCATTTGGACGATGCTCGAAGATTTGGGTTTTGGAGCTTCTCTCCAGCACTATAATCCGTTGATTGATGAGGAGGTAAAGCGGGCTTGGCATTTACCCAAGGAATGGACATTGATAGCCCAGATGCCTTTTGGTATGCCACTTTCAGCACCGGGAAAAAAGGAAATTAAACCGATTGAAGAAAGAGTGAAAATATTTAGATAACTAATGATGGGATGCTTTTAAGGGCATCCCATCTATGATTTGTTTATTTCTTCAATTCCAAAAAAGGCAAGGTATTTCCACTGGTTGAGAGAGGCAATTTTCCGTCCCATTTTTCCACGGCCTTAAGTTGTATCAACTCTGGTGTGATAGACTCTTGTAGAATTCGGTTGGCATCGGCTTTACCTTTAGCTGCTGCTACTACCTTTTCTGCTTCGGCAATGGCTGCTTTCTTTTCGTTCTCTACCTTCAAGGCGTTCTGAACAGCGGTATTTTTAGCATCGATAGCTGCTTGAAGTACATCGTTTGGCTTTACCGATGATTGGATGTTGCTGAAAGTAAATCCGCGTTGGCTCAATCGTTCCTTCAAGAGATTCTCCACCTCTTTTTCAAATGCAGGACGATTGTTGATGAGTGAATCGGTTTCGTACAAACCGGCAATATCTTTATATGCATTCTTCACTTCAGTCAAAATGACGGATTGCTCCAATTCTAGGGTAGTCTTACGATAGCGGAGGAAAACGATCTTGGCATTCTCACGTTCGATATAATATTCAATGGTAGGGTCAGTCTTGAAGATGGTACCCTTCTTGTCTTGGATATCGAATGGTTCATAGTCCACGATTTGTGCAAATGCCGGATATTCGAAGAGCTGTTTGGTAAATCGGTTGTAGAACACCCATCCGGTTTCTACTTTAGCATCGTCTATCCCACGTTCGCTACCGGCTAAATTCACGATGATACCTGTTTGCCCTGAATCGATACGTTCAACGGCAAACATGCTTACGCAGAGGGCTATAACCCCTATCAGAACAATTCCGCCAATACTAAATTGTACGCTTTTTTTAGTTTTTGATGTAGTCATAATTCTCAATCTTAATGAATTAATAAAAGTTATAAGTCAAAATTACAGATATTTTTTTACTTTTGCAATACGAACAAATTTAAATGTAAACTTTTATGTCAGAAAATAAATATAGCTTCCGGAACGAAATCAAGTTTGGAAAGCAAAAGGAGAAAGAAGAAAGAGCGCAGAAGGATTTTAATCGTAACAAATACGGCCTTTATTTGTCAGCTATTGTCTTCTTTATAGTGTTGCTTGTCACTTTGCAAGGCATTGTATTCAATAGTAATTTGATGATGCTCATGCTTGTGGCTTCCCTCATGGGAGTATTCTATTTCGGTCGTGAATTGAGAGTCTTGCCTAAGGGACAAATCATATTCTCCACAACGAAAGCATTGCTTTGTATCAGTATGGCATTGACATATACTTTAATGCACAAGGGTTTGTGGGATGTAATGGACTATTGCATTCTAGGTATTTTGGCACTTGTAGTGTTGATTGATATTCCACGAGTTTTGAAGGCTTCTAAAAATATGAAATAATGAAAACATCGCTTATCGCCTCTAATAAAGACCCGATGGGTTCAGCTATTGCCGATTTCTATGCAAAAGGTTGTGCAGCAAAACTTCGTGTATTTTCTTCTCAATTTGATGAAGATGAAATACCTGCAGACCAACTCTTCCGTACATTCGATGAAATGCCTCCGTTGGAACAAACAGCTTTGCGATTGGCTGAAGGAAAAATTCTCGATTGTGGTGCCGGAAGTGGTTGCCATGCCTTGGCCTTGCAAGACATGAGTAAGGACGTAGAAGCCATTGATATATCATCTCTTTCGGTAGAAGTGATGCAGAAGCGTGGTGTCAAGCAAGCTTATTGTGTCAATCTCTTTGATGAAAACTATCTTCAGAAATTCGATACTATTCTTATGTTGATGAATGGTTCAGGTATCATTGGTAAATTAGAGAATATGGGTACTTTCTTTACCAAGATGAAGCAACTCCTTAACCCTGGTGGATGCATCTACATGGATTCAAGTGATCTTCGCTATTTGTTTGAAGATGAGGATGGTAGTTTTCTGATAGACTTGGCTGGAGGCTATTATGGTGAAATTGATTTCCGTATGCAATACAAGCAAATCAAAGGTGAGCCGTTTGATTGGCTTTATGTTGATTTCCAAACCCTCTCCTACTATGCATCAGAAAATGGTTTCAAGGCCGAAATGGTTGAAGAAGGCGAACATTATGACTACTTGGCTTGCTTGAAAATGGTCTGATTGCTTGACTTTTTGTATACGATACAAGCTAATGAGAAATAAACGATACATTGTCCCCATAAGAGTATCATTTCTCTACTGATATCTGCTAAATCTGCACCCATGGAATTTGCTTTCACAAAGGCAAGTACGCCTACGGGTGCAGGAATAAGGCAGTGAAGTAAACGCCATGGCCAAGGCATCAATTCCAAAGGCCACGAGATACCAGAAAGGAAAAGCAAGCCTACGGAGAAAAAGGCGATGAGCAATAAGGGGGCATCGCTATCTTTAAAGAACGGAGAACATGCCAATCCGAAGAAAGCTGTACCAAACAAATAAGGTGTGAGCAATTGTACAACCTGCATTCCACTTGCCAAGTGTGGCAAATCAAATAACAAAGGAAGCAAACCCAATAAAAATACGGAAAATAAGGCATAGAATCCTACATAAACTACCGATTTGCCTATCACGATATTCGTAGCTAAATTCCATGATGATTCCTGATTGGTGACACGAAATAAAGGATACATCTGTTGTTCATATTCCTTACCGCATCGCATACTTATAACCATCATCATGGTTTGGAAGATGATCACCATCAGTACCGAAGGGATTAGATAGGTAGCATAACCTCCAGTTTCGTTATATAGGGCAATTCCTTGCACGGAGATAGTTGGAGTATTCATTACCGGTTGTACCACATCAGCATTCAAGAACACCGCTTGACTAGGTCTTACAGAACTATCCAATGCCAGCATGGCACCACTTGTGGCTTCTTTTATAGCAGCATACGAAAGAAATGCCATGGTGTTGTTATAGGAAATAACCATAGATTCTTCTCCCCTGCCTACTTTTGTTTCAAAATCTTCGGGAAGGAATACGATGCCTGCTATTTTCCCATTTTTCATTCGTTCACGTGCTTGAGGCATATCGACAATAACACCTTGCACATGTACTTGAGGAGTACCATCCAATAAACGAATATAATGTCTGCTTAATGGAGTTTGGCTTTCATCGACCACTACCACGGGGACTTCTCGTAGCACATTCGGACTATACATATAATTATATAGAATACCATATAAAAAAATACCTCCTCCCATAACTAAGAGGATGGGAAGGCTACGGAGAATGCTTCGGCATTCGTACATTGCAATTCGAATAATATCATTCAATCGTTTCATATCGATGGGTGATAAGAATATTCTTCAAACGAGGAAGTAACAATATGGGTAATAAGCACACTATGAGAAGAATGGTTATGTTTATCCAGTAATAAGCAATGGTTCCTTCCAAATATAGGAGAGATTGCACTACTTCCATGAAATGGTGTATAGGGAAGAGAAACGAGGTTACATAGACAGGTGTATCCATAAAAACAACGGGGAAAGTTACACCCGACAAAGTAGCTCCTAAGGAACCAACCATGGATACTACACTGATAATCAAACTCAATGCAGGGAAAATAGCATATAGCAACAGAGCTAATGCTTGTGTCGCACAAATAAATAAGATGGTCACTCCGTTGATTGTCCAAAGACTACATGGCAATGGGATTTGCATCCACTTGAAGAATACTATATTGGCAAATATACCTATCATGATAAAGATAAATGTGTAAGGCAAAAGTTTTCCCATTACTGCAATACCGATGTTGCCCCGTGCTGATTGCAACCATTCATCGGATGTACCAAATTTGCTTTCGCTTCCTAACGCATAGGTGGTGACAAGTAACAACAGGATTTGTAGAAAGACGAAAAAGAATGGTTGACTAAGATAGATAACATAATTACGCGTATCGTTGTAGATCGTTGATTCTGTTTCGGATACGGGCATTAAGAAAGAAGTTATGGTTGAAATGCCTTCCCCTAATCCGATTGCTTCTGTAACAATCTGAGTAACAGATACTTCTTGCAAAATAGTTTCAAAAGTAGAATGTAGCTCCCCTCCTACACTCAACATTGCATTGTGATAATAGTAACAGAGAGAGTTCATCTTCGAAGGGATGAGCAGATAACCATAAATCTCTTTCTTTTGCATCGCTTCTCTTGCTTCCGTTTCGTTAGCATAGTGCTTGGCAATCTGAAGCTCGGGAGTAGCATCCACCATGCGTACGATATGACGGGAGGCGGAAGTATTGTCTGCATCCACCACTCCTACAGGTAGGTTTTTCATCTGTCCGTTTCCAAAAATCGTTGCCATGAATATAAGTGAGAACAAGGGCAGCACCAAACATGCCACCCAGTAGATACGACGAGAATTCATTCTTCGGAGTTCGCGACGGAATACATTCAAAAGGTCATTCATAGTCTTCATCTATTTCAACCAAAACACTCATACCCGGTCTTAATCCGTTCATCTTTTCTAATGGTAAAGCATGAATTTCAAAAGTCCGCATATCATAACTACTTCCCTTGCCTGTACTCTTCCAAGTGGCATAACTACCCAAAGGGCTAATATAATTAACCTGGAATTCTATTTTCTTGTCTTTTAGGGCAGGAATTTTTCCTTTAAAAGTTTCTCCCATTGAAAAGTTCGATAAATAATCCTCGCGTACATTCAGTACCATATGGCAATCTTCGAGCACCACTAAGTTCATGATGGGCGTACCTGTACCTACCAACTCACCAGATTGGGCATAAATGGTAGCTATTTCTCCATTCATAGGGGCTGTGAGCCAAGCATCCTGAAGCACAGATTGCACCTCGTTCACGGTGCCTTGTGCAGCATCGACCAACGAACGGGCACTCTCCTTGTCCTGCTTTTGGGCACCGGCCTTGGCCAAAAGGTATTGCTGATGCGATGCACGTTCGGCTGCTATGGCCACTTTGTATAAGGCTTCCGCTTCATCGTATCGTTGGGCACTCACTACACTATCCTTGTACAAGGCTTGAATGCGTCTATAAGTTGTTTCGGCCAGTTGCAAGTCGGTTTTACTTTTGTTCCACAATTCCTCAGCTGTACGGATAATTTGTAAGCGAGTACCTTCATCTATCTTCTCGTTTTGGTACTTCGCTACATCCTCCATGGCATTGGCTTGTTGAAGCTTGGCATACGCTTCCGGACTGCTGATGCCCACCAGCGTATCGCCACGTTTCACCGATTGACCTTCGGCTACGAGGAAGGTATCTACACGCCCCGGCAATTTGCCCGAGATGCGGATTTCGGTTGCTTCAATCTGCCCTTGAAGCACTACACGGGTACCGCTCATGGTAAGGATACCGATGAGGGAGATAATAACAATCGCCACCAATACGATGACGAATGCTTTGGACAATAGCTGATTATTTATTTTCATGATTCTTCCATTAGTTTCCAAAACAATTCCGGTACTCCACAAACGGAACAGAGCGAAGCCAGCGAAACATCGAACTGATAGTAGGCCAGCAACATGGCTATCCGCACTTTGGAGAGCATCACTTCGGCATCCACTACTTCGGTTGAAGTGGCCATTCCTTCCTCGAATGATTTCCGACGGATTCTGAGCAGCTCTTCACTCATGGCAATGGTAGTTTGCAAGGTGTTTACCTCGTCTTTTGCTTCCTGCAATTTACCATAGATTTCTTGTACCATCACATCGAGTGTATTCTCAGCCTTTTCCTTTTCCAAAGCGAGGGTTTCCTTGGTAAGACGAGAAACACGAACATCTGCCTCTCTGTTCAAACCGTCGAATAAATTCCAGGTAAAGCCGATGCCTATCAATGTACGTGGCATCAGATTGCGAGGCAAATTGTGGGCATAAAGGGTCTGTTTGCCAAACAAAGCTATCGTCGGGAAATAGGCACTTTTACTGATACGAAGATTATTGTCGGCGATGGATTCTTCCAGACGTAATTTATTAATCGTATAATTAGTAGCAGGAATCATGTTTTTGAAATAGAGGCTATCGGGCAGTTCATTAGTTACGAATAACGGAGAAACTGGATGAAAGTCTGCTTCCTTTTGCATATTCAGTAATGAGCAGAGGGCCTGATGCGCCATTTCATGTTCCTTTTTGGATGCTTCCCATTCCCGTTTAGCCTCTTGTCGGTTTACTTCTGCAAAGAGGCGTTCGGCTTTCGTAATCATGCCATTGGCTTCCAGTTTCAGCGCATGGTCATAATGTTGTTGCAAGCTTCGGTAGGTTTGCTCACGTACTTCTTGCACCTTATTGGCCAATTGAAGTGCATAATACGTTTGTATTAGTTCTGTTTGTAATAAGGCATTGGCTTCCTCCTGTCCCACTTTAGCTATATCTACCATTCGGTTACCGATGCGTGATGCATACATACGTTTCCCACCGGTAAACAGAGGCCATGAAATGTTAGCATCTATGGTAGTAAGGTTTCGTTGGAGAATGGGTACGGACAAAGTATAACTACCCACTTGATTGAGTATGGAAGTAATCAGTTTGTCATCGGGTAATATGGATTGTACAAATTCCTTTGCCGGTTCCGTATAAGTGTTGAGTGGTTGGTTCACCTCTATTGGATTCGACAGATGTACATATATTCCCGACGTGTTGAGCATAGGATACCAAAAAGCATTCAGCTTTTGTTTTTCTCCTTGCATGATGTTTACTGCTTTATCGGCAATTTGTATAGTCGGATTCCTGGAGCTCATTATTCCCGCTGCTTCTTGTAAAGTCAGAGCATATTTCTCTGTTTGTGCATGAAGCGATATCGGGATGCATAAAACTGCTAATATTGGTATTCGATTTAGCATAAGGAAGTTTGAAATTTCTTATGCTAACAAATAGATGAGAGTGTTGTTTATCAATGTATAAGTTTTCAAGGCTTTTTTGTCAAAAACAGGATGATTATGATTATATTTGCAATGCTGTTAGGGGTGCTGAGCACATATAGCTCGGCTGAGATGATACCCTATGAACCTGATATGTATAATAACAGCGCAGGGAAACGGTATGGCATTCATTGTTTATCGGCTTGAACAAAGCCGTTTTCTCTACGTTGTATAATTTATTTAATAACAATGAATACCCAATTTTCTACTGAAGTACCTCCAATTATCAGCGATGTAAAAAAGAAATATTGTAGAGTTCTCACTATAGCAGGAAGCGATTCTGGTGGTGGAGCTGGAGTTCAAGCTGATATCAAGGCAATAAGCGCTATGGGATGCTATGCAACGTCTGCTATTACAGCTATAACAGTGCAGAATACTCTAGGTGTACAAGCAGTACATCCAGTCCCTTTAGATATATTAGCAGGCCAAATAGATGCAGTATTATCTGATATAGGTACTGATGCGCTGAAAATAGGCATGCTACATTCAATAGAAGTTGTAAAGATTGTTGCTGATAAGATTAAACAATATGGAATTAAGAATGTAGTGCTTGATCCAGTAATGGTATCTACTTCCGGTCATCGGCTAATTGAGATGAGTGCAGTACAAGTGATGAAAGAATGTTTGTTACCCTTGGCAAGAGTCTTGACTCCTAATGTGCCAGAAGCGGAAATTCTTATCGGACGAACGATTGCTGGAGAATGTGATTTTCAGGATGTTGCTAAAGATCTATCAGGGCGTTATGGTGTATCTGTACTTTTGAAAGCAGGTCATTTGTCAGGAGACACACTAACCGATTATTTCTATAATACAGAAGATGATTCGTTGACATTATTACCATCTTTACGTGTAGAAACCAAGAATACGCATGGTACGGGGTGTACATTATCTTCCGCCTTTGCAGCAGCCCTTGCAAAAGGAGAAGATTTAACTACTGCAGCAAAGTCGGCAAAGAAATATATTGAACAGGCCATTATAGCCGGTGCGGAATATGAAATCGGGCATGGTCATGGATCTGTCAATCATTTCTTTTGATAATCATAAAATAACAAGCGATATCACATATTTGATATCGCTTGTTATTTTGTTTTAAACCATTATGTTGTGAAAATTTCGTTACGCCATAGTGCCTCCCACAATATCCAGCAACTCACTTGTAATCGCTTGCTGACGGGTCTTATTGTACATCAAGGTTAGTTCCTGAAGCAAATCGTCGGCATTGTCTGTTGCTATCTGCATGGCCATGGTTCGGGCAGCATGTTCGGAAGCATTCGAGTCAAGAAGAGCTGTATAGAGCTTCAAGCGGAGTACTTTAGGTAAAAGCATAGATAGCAATTCCTCACGTGATGGTTCAAGAATATAGTCCACTTCTTCTGTTGATGATGAGGTAGTTTCAAAACATCCCATTGGTAAGTAGACCTCATGCGTCAGGACTTGCGATGCCGTACTCTTGAAATGATTGTATAGCAAATCTACTTGATCTACTTCGCCAAGAGCAAACATGTCCATCAACTGTTGAGCCAAGGCAGAGGCTTCTGTAAATGAAGGTTTGTCTGCTAGATTCTGGAAGTTGCCTTGAATGGTATATCCTTGCTTTACCAGGGCATCAGCTACCTTTTTGCCTACGGGATAAATCAAGATATTTTCCATTCCTAAGGAACGATGTTCGTTAAGCCATGTGGTGGCATGCTTGATGACATTGGCATTGAAGCCACCACAAAGGCTGGAGTTGGACGAGAAGACCACCAGAGCTATCCGCTTTACTTCTCTTTCGATGGAGTAGCTAGAAGTCACTTTACCGCTACCCAATAAGTTGGTAAGCACCCGATGCAAACGTTGTTCGTATGGAAGCATATTCGTGATGGCCCCCTGAGCTTTGTGTAGCTTGGCGGATGCCACCATCTTCATAGCCGAAGTGATTTTACGCGTATTGTTTACGGTGGCTATACGTCCTTTGACTTCTTTCAGTGATGCCATAAGCTGTTATTTTTTAAGAGCGAGAATGGTATCGGCTGCTACTTGTTTGATCAAGTCTGTAACCTGGTCGTTGATGACACCGGAAGCCAATACGTCAATTACATCGGCTTGATGCTTGGCTCTCATGTTAGCCAAAAAGGCTTCTTGGAATGCAGGTACTTGGTCAATTTCTATGTCTCGCATTAAACTTTGTACCCCACAATAGAGTACCGCAATCATTTCGCCAACTGGCATTGGGCTGTATTGAGGTTGGATCAAAAGCTTGTTGTTCTTGCGTCCTCGGTCGATAGCCATAGCAGTTACGGCATCCATATCACTGCTGAACTTCGAAAAGGCTTCGAGTTCGCGATATTGGGCCTGGTCAATCTTCAATGTACCGGCTACCTTCTTCATACTCTTGATTTGTGCACTACCGCCTACACGGGATACCGAGATACCCACATTGATGGCTGGACGGAAGCCTTGGTTGAAGAGGTCGGTTTCGAGGAAGATCTGACCATCGGTAATGGAAATTACATTTGTCGGGATATAGGCTGATACGTCACCTGCCTGTGTTTCGATAATTGGCAAAGCGGTAAGTGATCCCCCACCCTTTACATGACCACGTAGACTTTCAGGTAAGTCGTTCATCTGTTCGGCTACTTCTTGTTGGTTGATGATTTTGGCCGCACGTTCGAGCAAGCGTGAGTGCAAATAGAAAATATCTCCAGGATAGGCTTCGCGACCAGATGGTCGGCGGAGAATCAAGGATACTTCACGGTAGGCTACAGCTTGTTTGGAAAGGTCATCGTAAACAACCAGAGCATCATGACCGGTATCACGGAAATATTCACCGATGGCTGCACCG
Source organism: Bacteroides sp. (assembly GCA_017559935.1). Taxonomy (GTDB): domain Bacteria; phylum Bacteroidota; class Bacteroidia; order Bacteroidales; family Bacteroidaceae; genus Phocaeicola. The sequence goes on from JAFYPV010000057.1 coordinate 16,640, forward strand.
GCAAACGGAGCGAAGTATTGCAATGCAGCAGGGTCTGCAGCGGTGGCTGCTACCACAATGGTATAGTCCATGGCTCCCTTTTCCTTCAGGATATTCACGATATTGGCGATTGTAGAGCCTTTCTGTCCTACGGCTACATAGATACAATAAACCGGTTTTCCTGCCTCATAGTTGGCCTTTTGGTTGATGATGGTATCAATAGCGATGGCTGTTTTTCCTGTCTGACGGTCGCCGATAATCAACTCACGTTGGCCACGTCCGATAGGAATCATGGCATCTACCGACTTCAAGCCGGTTTGCAATGGCTGGTTTACCGGCTGACGGAAGATTACCCCAGGAGCCTTTCGCTCAAGTGGCATCTCGAACAACTGGCCACCAATTACGCCGCGTCCATCAAGCGGTTCACCAGTTGGGTCGATGACACGTCCCAACATGCTCTCGCCTACTTGGATGGATGCAATTCGTTTGGTGCGTTTCACCACCATGCCTTCCTTGATTTGGTCGGTAGGACCAAGTAATACGGCACCCACATTGTCCTCTTCCAAATTCATCACAATGGCCTTGATACCGTTTTCGAACTCTAGCAATTCGTTGGCTTCGGCATTGAGCAATCCATAGATACGCACTACACCGTCGCTTACTTGCAGCACGGTACCTACTTCCTCAAACTGGAGGGAGGTATCGATTTCCTTGAGTTGCTGAAGCAAGATTTCGGAAACTTCACTAGGTCTTATATTTTCTGTTGACATAATTCTTAAATTAAACGATTCTTCGGTTCTTCTCTATAAACTGCTGCTTGATGCGGCGCATCTGATCGGCTACACTTGCATTCAGGCGATAGGTGTTTATCTCGAAGATGAAACCACCTTCTATGCTTGGATCTACCTTGGTGGCAAATTCAGCAGTACCTCCGGCACTATCTACCACAATCTTGCGGATGCGTTCTACTTCTTCAGGAGCTATGGGAACCGCTGTAATGAGTTTACCCACACGGATTTTTTCCTGTTTGCGGTAGAGGTCAATGAAGCACTGGTTGATGTTGATAAGATACTTTTCGCGCTTCTCCTCAAGCACTAAGCTGAAGAACTTCTGCATTTGTTTGGAGATCTTTCCTCCTGCTGCTTGCACCAAGATGCTAAGTTTGTTGTCGCGAGTCATCACGGGTTTCTCCAAGGCATGTCTCAGTTCACTCACCTCGCGGAAACACTTCCGAAGAGTTAAGGCTTCCTGATACACTTGGGCAGAAACTCCGGCTTCGTTGGCAAACATTAACAATGCTCGGGCATATCGCATGGAAATGGTACCAGTATTCATGACAATCAGTTTTTAGATACGTTGGTCAATTCGTCCAGCATTCGGTCAATCATCTGCATCTGCTCCTTGTTGGTATCTAGGTTCTTGCGAAGCACCTTTTCGGCAATGTCCACAGAGAGAATCGCCACTTGTCGACGGATGTCGCGAATGGCATCTTCTTTCTCTGTCTGTATTTGACGGCGAGCTTCCGCTAATAGCTTATCTCCTTCGATACGTGCCTGTTCCTTGGCTTCTCTGACGATACGTTCACGGGCTTCGCCGGCTTCTTTTAGAATACGCATCTGCTCTTCGTTGGCTTTTGCCAAGATGCTTTCGCCTTCGGCCTTGATGTTGGCAAGCTGTTCGTTGGCTTCCTTGGCAATGACAAGTGAGTGGTCGATGTACTGCTTACGTTCTTCTACCATCTTGGTGATGATAGGAAAACCGAATTTAGCTAGCACAAAGAACACGATGCCGAATGAAAGCAACATCCAGAAAAGCAGACCACTATCGGGCACTAACAATGACATAGGCGCGTTTGATTAGAGTGCAAGGAAACAAACTACGATAGCAAAAAGGGCAACACCTTCCATCAAGGCAGCAATGATAATCATGCTCATACGGATATCGCCTGCTGCTTCTGGTTGACGAGCAATAGCTTCCATGGCAGATGAACCAATCTTACCGATACCGAGAGCGGCACCGATTACAGCGATAGCAGCACCAAGGGCTGCACCCAACTTTCCTAAACTTGCGCCTGCGGCTGCTTGCAATAAAATACTTGATAGTAACATAGTCTTTCTAGATTTAATGGTTTATATTATTTATTTGTTTTCTTAATGATGATGAGGTTCTACCCTCGACATACCAATGAACACCGATGAAAGCATGGTGAACACATAGGCTTGGATAAATGCCACAAGAACTTCCACACAGTTCATGAAGATGCTGAACAATACAGATACAATGCTCATGGATGTACTGATAGCTGCTCCCATACTGGCCGTAACGAAGATGATACTAGTCAGCGCCAAGATGATGGAGTGTCCGGCAAAAATGTTTGCAAATAAACGGATCATCAAGGCAAACGGCTTGGTGAAGATACCAAACAGTTCGATAGCTGGCATTAATGGTATCGGACATTTCAAGAATGTAGGTACTTCCGGCCAAAGGATTTCTTTCCAATACTCCTTGGTACCGAATACATTCACAGCAATGAATGTACATACTGCCAATACCAAAGTGATGGCGATATTGCCTGTTACGTTGCCTCCTCCCGGAAAGACAGGAATCAATCCCATGATGTTATTGATAAAGATGAAAAAGAAAGCCGTGAGCAGGTATGGAGAATATTTTTTATAATCTTTACCGATGCAACTCTTGATTACATCTTCTTCAATCATCATGATAAACATTTCCATAAAGCCGATAAATCCTTTGGGTGCCGGACTATCTGGTGATGATTTCTTGTACCAACGGGCTGTATAGAGAATGATACCGATCACAATGAAACAGTTGATGAATAAAGAAAGGACTGTCTTGGTAATCGAAATATCAAACGGACGAACCTCTTCCCCATTGGATTTTATTTCTACTACCTTGCCTTCGTAATTTCCTTCTGTGGCAATCTTGAATCCTTCATAAGTTTCTCCTTCGCCATGAAGCAAATGGGCAGAAGAAAAACAATGCCAACCGCTTTCTTTACTATGTACAATAATCGGGAGTGAAATCGTTACGTGTTTATTATTCCACGAAGTGATATGCCATTCGTAAGCATCCTGTACGTGGTGGAAAACAATTTCCTTTGCATCCACTTTCCCTGTTTCTGAATGATTGGAAGCCTTTATAGGTAATGCCATCATCAGGCAAAGGATAATTCCGAATATGTATTTCAATATCTTCATGTCATTTCTTAACTTTTTGTCCCCGTTCGTAGCGGAAGAAGAACCAACTTTCGAATATTAGGCTTATGAGGTAGAATACAAAGAATGTCAGAAAAAATTCCATTTTCATTTCTTCTACTTTCACCGCATAAATCAAAAGAATCATTAATGAGAAAAACATCTTAAAACCTTTGGTGCCTAAATAGACCAATTGTATTTTCTGCGGTGCATATTGGCGGCATGCTTCGAACATATAAATGGTAAACCACCCAAAAATATAGAAGAATCCCGGAATAAACGGATACCATTCAAAGTAATGGTCCGGCATCCAATATGCAATGGCAGGGCCTATGGTCCAACCGGCCGTCAACATGAGTAAGGTGTACCCTAGGATAAAATATTTCTTAGTCAGTGAGCGATTCATCGGCTACATTTCTATACAAACGGAAATCACATCTTTTTTTACTTCTACAAAACCGCCTTGGATGGTTAATTCGGTAGAGGTACCTCCTTGGGTATAGGTAATCTTTCCTGCTGTCAGGGCGGCAATAAGTGCCGCATGTCGTGGCAGTACCATAAACGATCCCGATACTCCCGGAAACTTGGCACTTTCCACTTTCCCTTCAAACACGATGCCTTCCGGAGTGGCGATGGTCATATCCATTGTCTTGTTCATAGATTTTATCCTTTGGCAGATTCTAATAATTTCTTACCCTTCGCAATGGCTTCTTCAATGGTACCCACGTTGAGGAATGCCTGTTCTGGCAAATCATCCACTTCCCCGTCGAGGATCATCTTGAATCCCTTGATGGTATCTTCAATGTTTACCATTACACCCGGTACACCGGTAAACTGTTCAGCTACCGAGAACGGTTGCGACAAGAAGCGTTGTACACGGTGGGCGCGGTTAACGGTCAGACGGTCTTCGTCCGAAAGTTCGTCCATACCCAAAATGGAAATGATATCTTGAAGTTCTTTGTTTCGCTGAAGGATTTGCTTCACTCGTTGTGCAACATTGTAATGCTCTTCGCCAACGATATTCGGGTCGAGGATACGCGAAGTAGAATCCAACGGGTCTACCGCCGGATAAATACCCAATTCGGTAATCTTACGGTTCAATACGGTAGTAGCATCCAAGTGGGTAAAGGTAGTTGCCGGTGCCAGGTCAGTCAAGTCGTCGGCAGGCACATACACCGCTTGTACAGAAGTAATGGAACCGTTCTTGGTAGAAGTAATACGTTCCTGCATCTTACCCATTTCGGTTGCCAAAGTCGGTTGATAACCTACTGCCGATGGCATACGTCCGAGCAAGGCAGATACTTCCGAACCTGCTTGAGTGAAACGGAAAATATTATCGATAAAGAAAAGAATATCTCTGGAACCTTCTCCTTCTTTTTGGTCGCGGAAAGACTCGGCTACGGTCAAACCTGATAGTGCTACCGAAGAACGGGCACCTGGAGGTTCGTTCATTTGTCCGTATACCAGTGTTGCTTGTGATTTCTGCATTTCCTCATAGTCCACTTTGGAGAGATCCCAATTGCCTTCTTCCATGCTCTTTTTGAATTCTTCGCCATAACGGATAACGCCTGACTCGATCATTTCGCGAAGCAAGTCATTACCTTCACGGG
>JAFYPV010000001.1 GCA_017559935.1 Bacteroides sp.
ACGGCGCTGGGTTTCGTCGTTGGTGTAACCTATCAAGCCCATGAGGGTGATGAAGAGGATGACGAAGCTGGCTACCATCGTAGCATTTCGGAAGATACGGACGGAGTTGTAGGATTCGGTCAATGCTTGCTCCAAGCTTTCGAAATTGATGGTTTGACCAGGGAAAGCCTCTCCTGCTTCCTTGTTCAATCGTTGTAAGTTTTCGGCAAAAGGTTCTTTTAGGCGGAGATGAATCATACCGCTGAACATCGGATGGAAATGCATCAGAAAAGGCCGGTTTTCTTCAAAGAAATTGCCAATTTGGAAATCTTTGATGATACCCACAATCTTCACTTTTCCTTCTTCGGTTTGGATGCTTTGGCCAATGGCTTGGTCGGCACTACATCCTCGTCTATTCAACCAAGTCTCATTGGCTGCTACTTCTTTTCCTTCACGAGGGAAACGGCCTTGTTTGAGGCTGATACCCATGAGGTTGGCGAAATCTTCATTCATGTAGTCGTATTTGGTGGAGAATAAGGACTTCCCTGTTTCATCAAACATCAATTCTCCACTATAACCCCACAATGGGCTGGTGTCTTGTGCAGAAGCTACTGATTCCACATAGGGCAACGATTGATAGAAGTTCTTGACCGCTTGTCCTGTTTCATAGTTGCGGCAATATTGATATTCCACCGCTATGCCTTCGGGATTGTAACCCATATCTTTGTTCAACACATAATGATATTGGAGCATCACAATCATCATAATACCACCGACGAAAGCTACTCCTGCAAATTGGGCAAACAACAAAGGGCGTTTCCAACCTTTCTTGCCTTCTGTATATCGTTTGAAGACCTGTGTAACTGGGATTTTCGAAAATACATAACCCGGCAATACTCCACCGATAAGGAACAATGCACCTGTCACCGACAAGGCAACCCATATACGGTCGAAAGCAAAAAGTGAAGCAATCTTGGTGGATATGGTATCTTCCACAAAGTCCTGGAAATTAAGGATGAGGAAGCCCATCAACAATAAAGCAATCATGATAATGATAGCAGTTTCCCATAAGAACATGCCGAAGATGGTACTTGTTTCGGCTCCGCTACACTTGTGTACACCGATGGCTTTGGCACGTCGGCTCAACGATGAAATAGAAATCAAGACATAGTTCAAGGCGGTAATGAACAGGATAGAACCAGCCAAAATAACCATAATACTTGTCATACGCTTCACGCTATCAGAATTACGGTAGGTATCACGGATGGGACGTGCTTCGGCTTCCATTGTAAATCCAAAATTGGAAGGTATGTTTTGTTGCACCACAAGGTTCATCCGCTTGTTCAGTGCTGTGATGTCCGTGCCGGGCTTGATGCGGATATAACTTTTCCAACTGTCGCCACCTTCCCACGAATAGTTTCCCCAACCTCTTTTCCAGACACTTGGCAGGGAAATGATGGCCTTGGGATTTAGTGTACTGTTTTCGGGAATGTCCGTATATGTGCCCCGTACGGTCAGCTCCATTTGCTTGTTGTAGCTGATAACTTTTCCTATCGGGTTCTCCCCACCAAACATGCGCTTGGCCAAATTATCGCTCAAGTAAATGATATCCAGTTCTTGCAAGTCTTTTACTGGATTTCCATTCGTTACTTCGATACCTATTGTCTGGAAGAAAAGCGAGTCGGCCAATATCTTTAAATCATCAAAAGCAGCTTCGCCATTGTATAAGGGTTGGTCGAGTAACCATTCGCTTGAGGTACATGCGCTTTCCACCATATCGGGCAATGCCTCGAAAGTGCTTCCTGCTAATTTACCCAAGCAATAATCCGACCATGGGTATGTTTCATCTTCGGTACTGAATCTTATCCATAACTGATAAAGGTTCTTATGCTCTTTGAAGCAAGTATCAAAACTCTGCTCATAAGCAACTCTCGAAAAAAGCAAAATACTCATCGTCAGTCCCAATCCGAGGGAGACGATTTTGATTACATTGGCGTTTCGTCCATGTAGTAGTGTTTGAATAACGTAATAAAGTTGTTTCATTTTCTAGATTATTTCGTTTTATATTTTCCTACCCATTGTAATACAAATACCGTGCCAAACTTTTAGTTGTTTGATTCTTAGTGAATTGTGATTTTTACCCATTCTGTAGTGTGTATGATTTTTAGACACAGGTGTCAAGGAATTAGACACTGACAACACATCACGCTTGGTCGCTTGGTTGGTCAGTTAGTCAGTTAGTCAGTTGTTTTTTCATGTCTTCACCAAAATATAGTGCAAACAATGTATAAATATAATATAAATATACTATATAATATAATAATATATATAATAGTATTATTACTTTTATGGTATGAAGTGGCTTGTTCTAAACTGACTAACTGACCAACTGACCAACCCTTTCTATTTTTCTGCTGGGCAAAGCACTGAAATGTTCAAAAGCAAACGTCTAAGCGTTTTAAAAATTCGTCTGTATGATTTTTAGACATTCATTAGGAAGGTGTTTTTGGAATACTTATTTTTGTTTGCAGAAAAAGCAAGAATTATGCCAAAACCAAAGACTATACTCATCATAGACGATAATCGGGGTGTACTCTCTACCATGAAGTTGCTTCTGAAGCCACACTTCGAGCAAATCATTGCCTTGCCCTCACCCATCACGCTTCCTTCCGTTTTAAGGTTGGAAAATCCTGATGTGGTGCTGCTCGACATGAATTTTACCGATGCCCTCAATTCGGGTAATGAGGGGCTGTATTGGCTCCGCGAAATCAAGTGCATGCACCCTGCCCTGCCTGTGGTACTCTTCACAGCCTATGGAAATATCGACCTGGCTGTACGGGGCATCAAGGAGGGAGCAACGGATTTCGTAGTGAAGCCATGGGACAATGCCAAGCTCATCGAGACTTTGCTGAATGCTTGCAACCAAGCCTCCAAACGGGGCAAGAAGAAGGAGGAACGCAAGTCGTCGGCTATGTATTGGGGAGCCAGCACACCGATGCGGGAACTTCGTTCTTTGGTGGAGAAGATAGCCGAGACGGATGCCAATGTACTCATCACGGGAGAGAACGGTACGGGCAAGGAAATGTTGGCACGGGAGATTCATGGTCTCTCCAAGCGCTTCAAGAGGGACATGGTGACGGTGGATATGGGAGCCGTAACGGAGACTCTTTTCGAAAGCGAATTGTTCGGACATAAGAAGGGAGCCTTTACCGATGCGCATGCCGACCGTTCGGGGAAGTTCGAGGCGGCACACGAAAGTACGATTTTCCTCGACGAGATAGGCAATCTGCCCTACCACTTGCAAGCCAAACTTCTCACTGTGCTTCAAAGCCGAAGCGTGGTACGGGTAGGCAGCAACGAGTCTATTCCTGTCAATGTCCGTCTGATATGTGCTACCAATGCCGACCTCGATGAGTGGGTGGTGCAAGGCAAGTTCCGTGAAGATTTACTTTATCGCATCAATACCATCCACCTGGAAATACCTCCTTTAAGGGAACGGAAGGAAGATATCATTCCTTTGGCCGAACTCTTTATCGAACGCTTTGCCAAGCAATACGATAAGGGGCCACTCGTCCTCTCCGAACTTGCTCGGCAGAAGTTGAAGGAACATCCGTGGTATGGAAATATCCGCGAGTTGGAGCATGCCATTGAGAAGGCAGTCATCATTTGTGATGGCGTCACGATTTGTGAAACCATGTTCCACTTCCCCAAGAAGAGCCTTGCACTGGCTCAGGAATCGGCCATGGAGACTCTGGAGGATATGGAACTGGTAATGATTCGCAAGGCTATTGACAAGCATAGCGGAAACCTCAGTGCCGTGGCTAGCCAATTGGGCATCACCCGACAGACGCTTTATAATAAGATGAAGAAGTATGGATTGTAGTACTATTTAATCCCCATGAAAAAATACCTGAATACCTTTTGGACTCACCTCGTCATGGTTCTGCTTATGACCGGCATCTGCGTATATCTTGCCCTACAAAGCAACTGGCTATGGATTTCAGTGACTTTTCCAACCCTTCTATGGTCGGTGTGGAAGTTTCATCGTTTCTATACATCGAACACCCGGAAGGTTGCTTTTCTGCTCGATGCCATTGAGAACAACGATTCCTCCATCCATTTTTATGAGCATATCGTAGATAAGGATTCATCGCAGGTGAATGTCATGCTTAACCGCATAGCACACATATTGCAGACCATCAAGATGAAGACGGTAGAACGTGAAAAGTACTATGAACTGATACTTGATTTCGTGGAAACGGGCATTGTGGTATTGGACGAGAGAGGAGTTGTCTTCCAGAAGAACCGTAAGGCTATGGAACTCTTGGGAATGGAAGTATTCACCCACGTGAAGCAATTGGAAAGGGTATCCGAAGTCTTGGAAAAGACATTCAGAGAGATTCTTCCGGGACAAAAAATTCAAGTAGAGTACACCCATGAACGGGGTACGATGACTCTTTGTTTCAAGGAATCATCCATAACTATTCAGGACAAACTTTATCGCATCATCGCCTTGAACGATATCAGCCATGAACTTGATGAACGGGAAATAGACTCCTGGATTCGCTTGACCCGTGTCCTTACCCACGAAATCATGAATTCGCTTACTCCGGTCACTTCGCTTAGCGAGATGCTTCTTACCTTGCCTGGTGCTACCAAGGATGAAGAACTCCGTCAAGGTTTGGAAACCATTCATACCACAGGAAAAGGTTTGGTGAATTTCGTGAAATCCTATCGCAAACTTACCCGTCTGCCCTCACCCGAACCTGCTTTGTTTGATGTATATCCTTTCCTTGAACGGATGGTACAATTGGCGAAGCATCAGCATCCATTGACTCATATACGCATCATTTTGGAGGAGGTGCAAGAAGACCTCATGACCTTTGCCGACGAAAGCATGCTTACACAAGTGATGACCAATTTATTGAAGAATGCAGTGCAGGCGATTGGAGGGCAAAAGAATGGGGAAATCCGTCTTCGTGCCTATTGTGACGAATCGGATAGCGTGCGTATTGAAGTGTCCAATAATGGTCCCAAAATTGCTCCTGAGATAGCTGAGCAGATGTTCATCCCTTTCTTTACCACCAAGGAGGAAGGAAGCGGTATCGGACTTAGTTTGAGCAAGCAGATGATGCGATTGCAAGGAGGTAGTATTACTCTACTCCCATATAGGAATGAATGGACTACGTTTGTGGTAATAATTTAGCTGGTTGGTCAATTAGTCAGTTGGTCAGTTTAATTTCACCATAAGTATATAGGATAAAAGAAAAGCGGATGCACCACCATGGCACATCCGCTTTATTTATTTGGATGGATAAGGATTACTTAGCAACCTTTTCCAAACGCTTCAAGATAACGAAGATGAAGAGAGCAGCAACTACACAGATAGCAGCCAATACACCCCATACTACTGTCAATGAAGCACCCCACATCAATGATGGGATAGCAACGAGGAAGTTACCGAGAGCAGTTGCAACGAACCAACCACCCATCATCATACCTGCGTACTTTGGAGGAGCTACCTTAGTTACGAACGAGATACCGATCGGAGAAAGCAACAATTCAGCGAATGTCAATACGAGGTAAGTAGAAATCAACCAGTTTGAAGACAAGTCAGCCATGTGCATTGGTTGACCAGCAGCATCCAATTCAGGAGCAGGCAAGCCGATAGAACACATAATCAACAATACGTAAGCAGCAGCAGCTACCAACATACCCAAACCGATCTTCATCGGAGCTGATGGTTCTTTACCCTTCTTAGCCAATGCACCAAAGATAGCGATTGAAACCGGAGTCAAAGCAACAACGAAGCAAGCGTTGAACTGTTGGAAGATAGGAGCACTAACGCTAGTAACTTCTGGCAATGTGCTATACTTGTAAACCAAACCAGCTACAGCAGCAGCGATTACAGCAGCAGAGATACCCTTACCCTTACCAGTCTTGCTTTGGAACAAACCGAACAAACCGTAAACGATGAAGATACCGAATACCAAGTTCATTACGTCGAATGCCATGCTCTGGATACCTGTAGAAGAAGTTTCGGTATAGTCACGAGCGAAGAATGTCAATGTAGCACCGTTCTGGTGGAATGCCATCCAGAAGAAGATTACTACGGCAAATACCAAGCAAAGGCAGATGATACGTTC
>JAFYPV010000058.1 GCA_017559935.1 Bacteroides sp.
CATTGTCAGTATCGAGCAAATACAAAGGCACACGACCTACATTCACTCTCCATACATATGCGTGTACATAGTAGTTCAAATATGGCACGTCGATAACCATCGGCTGACCATTTTCGTCCATTACGCGGTCGATTGGCAAGCTGCCGAAGTTCTGAGCGTCATAATTTGCAATCTGCTGGCCATCCATAGCCAAGCTCTGTGCAAAGTAACCGTAACGATACAAGAAACCAACACCACACATATCAACGTTGCTGTCTGATGCTTCCTTCATGTAGTCACCAGCCAAGATACCCAAACCACCAGAGTAGATCTTCAATACATGAGTCAAACCATATTCCATACAGAAATAAGCTACCGACGGACGGTTAGCATCTGGCTTAACATCCATATAAGCACGGAACTTAGCATAAACTTCATCCATGCGTGCAAGAATAGTCTTATCTGCTGCCAAAGCTTCGAGCTTTTCATAGCTCAAGCGTTCCAACAAAACAACCGGATTCTGACCTGCTTCTTTCCACAATACAGGATCAAGATCCTGAAACAAGTCAGTTGCTTCATTGTTCCAAGCCCACCAAATATTGCGAGCCATTTCTTCCAACTTCTTCAATTCAGCCGGAATGCGTGACTTGACAGTAACGTCTTTCCACGCAGGAACGTTAGAATTACTAATTTTGATTTTCATGTCTCTAAAATATAATTAATAAAAATTCTTATCTATTTGATAATCTCTTTTCTGCATTACGGAGCGCAATGTCGTAGGCTTCGTAATAATATTTAATGAAGTGCTTCCACAAAGCCTTTTCAGCGATGTCAGCTGCATTCTTACGGATCTTCTTGATTTCAGTATCCTTCAATCCCGAGAATTCTGAAATAGTATCCTTGATAGCATCAGCAACTTCCGAATAATTATAGTCTGAACGGTGAATAACTTTTACACCATCCTTCAACTCAGCATAACCACCCTTCAAAGAGTTTACCCACAAGCCGAAACCTGCCAAGTCTGTTGTGATAGCCGGTACGTGGAAAGCCACACTTTCAAGCGGAGTATAACCCCATGGTTCGTAGTAAGAAGGATATACAGTCAAGTCATTACCCAAAACCAAATCATAATAAGTTACATCCAAGATACCATCATTACCGTCCATGTAGCAAGGGATGAAGATAATTTTTACCTTAGAGTCCTTAGAGTTTGACATGCCCAAATACTTCAACATATCGAGCACTTGGTCGTGGCTCATGTTATGCAACCAGTGTGTAATGAACGGACATTCCAACGGAGTATCAAATTGTTCCTTGCTGTTCAAGCGTTCCAATAAATCTTGACGAGGTTCACCTACCCAACTTGGTACCTTGATAAATGCCAACACATCCTTCTTCAAGTCCTTGTCGCGTGTCAAGCGGTTCAATGCTTCCAAGTATACATTGATACCCTTATTCTTGAATTCGTAACGACCACTTGTACCGATAATCAACGTATCATCGCTCAATGTTGTACCAAGCAACTTGTTTGCCAAGTTCAAAAGAGCTGCACGTGCCTTCTTACGCTTCGGAGCAAATGCACGACCTTGTGGTACGAAGTCATCTTCAAAACCGTTCATCAAAACAACATCAGCTGGCTTGTCGAGAAGCTCCTTACACTCGTTGTTAGTGATTTCACTTACGGTTGTAAAGCAGTCCACGTGGTGAGCTGTTTGCTTTTCAATAGAATGCTTAGCTTCCATGTTCAATTCTTGAGCCATTTGGTCGCCATTGTAAGCAAAAAGGTAATCGTAAAGCGGCTTGTTGTTTCCAGCAATAGAACGGCCAATAGAAGTAGCGTGAGTTGTAAAGATTGTTGCTACTTGAGGAACAGCCTTTTGCAAGTACAGAGCACCCAGACCGGTCATCCACTCATGAGCTTGGTAAATTACTTTATCGTTTTCTGTCAAGTTGTAACGATAAAAACTTTCAACAACTTTACCTGCTGCATATGAGAACATAGATGCTTCATCGTAATCACCGTAAGCGTAGAGTGAATCTACGCGGAAATCTTCCCACATTTTGCCATAAATGGCATCCTTTTCTGCAAAGAACGGCAAGAAATCTACCAAGAATACGATTGGTTCTCCAGGGATGTTCCAACGGCCGATGCGAATCTTAAGGCCATCGTTTTTCAACGCATGTTCTTTCCATGCGACACACAAATTATCACTCTCGATAAACAAAGGATTCTCTTTTCCAGCCCAGAAGTCAGGACCAATGAAAATGAGCTTATCCTTGTATACATCATGTAAGGTCTTAGCTCGAGTAGACAAGACCGTATAAATACCCCCAACTTTATTACATACTTCCCAACTTGATTCGAAAATATAATCTGGGGCTAACAATTCTTTTGCCATGAATTTAATACCTAATCTTAATTTTGTTTGCAAAGGTACACAAATTCAGTGACATAATAAAGTTTTTCTATCGTTTATTCATAAGAAATTTGTAAAATATTCCGCAATTTCATAAAATCTATCATTTTAATACTTACATTATGATATTTTTATTAAAATGACAACAAACAAACATTCTTACAAACTTATAGAAAGCAAATAAGCGCATCCTGCTATTGCAAGACGCGCTTATTTTGAATAATTTTGCTAATATTATACCAAGAATGTAGCAACCAATGCAAGGATTGCATAGAATTCTGGAAGCGCAGCGTAAATCATAGTGTTAGTCTGTACATCGTGACCTTGTGCCATACCTGCGATACCGTTAGCACAAAGCTGACCCTGACGGATAGCAGAAATCAAAAATACCAAACCTACACAAAGACCCATACCGAATGTCTGCAAACCATTAGCTGCAGTTACAGCATCAGCAGTCATGAAAGCTACGAAACCGTAAAGACCCTGAGAAGCTGGCATCGCTGAAAGAATCATGTAACCAGCTGACTTTGTAGCATCTTTCTTCAAAGCACCTTCCGCAGCATTACCTGCAATTGTAGTACCATAACAGCTACCAATACCTGCAAGGGCAAGCATCAAGCCCAAGCCCAAATAACCTAATAAAAGATTCAAATCCATAATGTTATAATTTTTTGTTTGTTATTAATTTCGTTGTTTTTTAATCATTTTTCTTTTTCGATGAGAAAGGCTTGTATTCTACACCCTTACCATCATAACCGGAATTCTTGAAATATTCCACAAATGTCAAACGGATGGAATGTACATAACCGCTTAAGCATGAGAGTGCTATATTCAAACCATGACCGGCCACAAAAATTAAGCCGAAGCAAATCCATCCCGGAATACCGAAGAGGAAGTCGCCCAATGCATCACGCAACTGTAAACCTAGAGAATTGAACACTCCACCAAGCATACCACCGGCTAAACCAAGCGCATACAGACGGAGATAAGACAACAAGTCGCCCATCAAGCCTGTAGCCATGTTATAGGTATCCCATAAACCGGCACCAACATTCACGAATACATTTCGACGAATATCATTCAACAGATAAATGCCGATTGCGGATACACCACCAATACCGATAAATGCCATTTTAGAGGTTTCCATATCCATCACACCAAGGTAGTTCAAAGTAGCTACAGTAACCGAACCGCCAATCAACAAGAGCCATCCCCATGCAGAGAGTGAGTTCTTGAAACCATAACGAACGGTAGAGCCAATAGCCTTTACCACCATTGCAAAGCAAATATGGAACATACCTACCAACAAGGCAATTACCATGGTCTTGTCATATGCAGTACCATCCCATTTACCAGTAATAATGAGTGAATTCATCCATTCCGGCAAATTCCAATCGGTTAATGCTGCTCCGAAGAAGGTGTTGAACAAGGCACCTACTACAGTAGTAGCAGCACCCAATGTAATCAACAGATTCATCAAACCTGCCATAGACTTGCTGAGCTTCTTCTTCAAATAAAGTCCCAAGACTACAAGCAACAAACCATATCCGGCATCGCCCACACACATACCGAAGAAGAGTGCATAGAACGGAGCCAATAGCGGAGTCGGGTCGAATTCACCATAATCTGGCATACCATACATCTTGGTCAACATTTCGAAAGCACGACTGATTTTACCGTTCTTCAGCTTGATAGGTGCATTGTCTTCCTTTTCTGCTGCACGGATTTCGTAATAGACACCGCTTTCATCCAGCAGTTTCCGTACATCAGCATCGTTTTCAACAGGCACCCAACCTTCCATCATAACGATAGCACCATCGGCCATACGCTCACCACCTAGCTGTTGAACCTCCATCAAATTGATATCGGCTTCCAAAGCTTCTAGTGCAGCTTCTACAACTGGCATGTGATTGATACAGAAGAGATCAAGCGCATCATTCGCATTCTTGATTTCTGCCTTTAGACTTTCTTGCTGGCTTATCAACTCAGACAATCGCTGCTTCGGTAAGCGTACTACCTCAGCTTCCAATTCTATTGGCAACGGATTAACGGTTACAAAGTAACTTTGTCCCCCCTTACGATTGACAACAGTTGCATTGTACTCATCTACCCAAGTATCTTCGAACGATTTTTCCGGACAACAGAAAAATTGCATTTGCCAACCATTGGCTTTCAACTTATCGATAAGAACCCAATCGAACTCACCCCATACTTCCATTGCATCGATTTCCTTATCGAGTACCGGAAGCTGCATATTCAAAGCCTGAATATGTTCTTGCTGAGTTTCATAGCTATCCACCACCTGTTCAATGGTGATTCCGCTTGGTTGAGCTGCAGCTGTTCCTTCATACGAAGCAGCAGCCAAAGTCATATTCTTCAATAATGATTGGTAAGCTGTGCGTTTCTGCATGAACGCCTGTAAATTGGCATCCATTTCTGCTCCCTGACGTTTTTCGATGTGTACAACACCGAGATCACGGAGTTTTTCCAAAAACGTTTCGTATTCCTTGTGATAAATCAGGAACGAAAGTTTATTCATTTTCGAAATCATTCCTCAGCCTCCTTTCTTTTTTCTTGTATAGACTTCAGGATCTTCTGTGAAGACTTCGAGAGGTTCTCTTCGTCCTCCATAAAGCGCTTGATTTTTCTGAGCGCATCCTGATATCCAGGTATCTGCACCTTCTCAAAAAGGTTAACTTTCTGAGTGGTTTTCTTACGCGCATGTTCCAATAAGTTCAACTTGGCGAGCATAAATTCTCTCTCAATTGCCGTTTGAGCCAACAATTGAAGCAAGTGAATGCCA
>JAFYPV010000059.1 GCA_017559935.1 Bacteroides sp.
CAATGGTAACGCTGAAGACTTGGAAGCTGAATGCGCTGCATACGAAGCTGCTATCGAAGCTGCAGGTGGTGTAGACTTGTTCATGGGCGGTATCGGTCCTGACGGTCACGTAGCATTCAACGAACCGTTCTCTAGCCTCCAAAGCCGTACTCGTATCAAGACTTTGACTACTGACACTATCATCGCTAACTCTCGTTTCTTTGACAACGACGTGAACAAAGTTCCTAAGACTGCGTTGACAGTAGGTGTAGGTACTGTAATGGCTGCTAAGGAAGTTTTGATCCTCTGCAACGGTCACAACAAGGCTCGCGCTCTCCACGCAGCAGTTGAAGGTCCTGTTTGCCAAGAATGGACAATTTCTGGCTTGCAGATGCACCCACATGGTATCATCGTTTGCGACGAAGCTGCTACTGCAGAATTGAAGGTTGCAACTTATAAGTACTTCAAGGATATCGAAAAAAACAACATTTAATAATTAGCTAATATGAGAACAAACCTAAGTTCACAGATTACTCTGAATAGAGTTTCTACCAAGTATTACAAACCGGGAAACGCAGTAGAGCGTTCAGTACTGACACGTTTTGAAAAAGTACCAACCGATATATACGAATCTGTGGATGAAGGGGTGAAACATATTGCCAATGAAATTGCCGGTAGAATCCAGGATCGCCAACGCGAAGGCAAGTTCTTCGTGATTGGCGCCGGTACCGGTGCTTCTCTCCGTCCATTATTTGCCGAATTGGTACGCAAACATAAGGACGAAGGTCTCAGTTTCCGCAATGTAGTTGTCTTTAATCTTTATGAATATTATCCATTGACTCCGGAAAGTGCGGGTAGCAGTTTCGGACAGCTCAAGGAACTTTTCATTGATCAGATTGACATCGACAAGCAAAACGTATTTACCATTGATGGAAGTATTCCACAAGAATCTGTATTCGAATATTGCCGCTTATATGAACAACGTTTGCAGACATTCGGTGGAATGGACATCGTATTGATGGGTATCGGTCGCGAAGGCAATATCGCTATGAACGAACCGGGCTCTAACCTCAACTCTCCTACTCGCCTTATTTTGGTGAATGCTACTTCGAAAGCCGAAGCAGCTCACAACTTGGGTGTAGACAATCTACCTCCATGCTCCATTACTATGGGTATAGCTACCATCATGGCTGCCCGTAAAATCTATTTGTTGGCATGGGGAGAAAACAAGGCAGATATTATCCATAAAGCTGTTGAAGAAAAAGTGAGTGACACTCTTCCAGCATCTTATCTGCAAATGCACAACAATGCCAATGTATGCATTGATTTGAGTGCAGCTGCACACCTTACCCGTATCCAACGTCCTTGGTTAGTAACCAACTGCGAATGGAACGACAAGCTCATCCGTAGTGCCATCGTTTGGTTGTGCTTGCGCCTCAAGAAACCAATTTTGAAATTGACAAACAAAGATTACAACGAAAACGGTCTAAGTGAATTGTTGGCCTTGTATGGATCGGCCTACAATGTAAACATAAAGATATTCAACGACCTGCAACACACCATCACCGGATGGCCGGGTGGCAAGCCGAATGCCGACGATACATATCGTCCGGAACGTGCCAAGCCATTCCCGAAGCGTGTGGTCGTATTCTCCCCTCACCCAGATGATGATGTCATCTCCATGGGTGGAACACTCCGCCGTTTGGTACAACAAGGTCACGAAGTACATGTGGCTTACCAAACATCGGGCAACATTGCGGTAGGTGATGAAGAAGTAAGACGCTTCATGCACTTCATCAATGGCTTTAATCAGTTGTTCGACGGCAACAGCAACGAAGTCATCCGCAACAAGTATACAGAAATCAAGGAATTCCTAGCTAATAAGAAAGAAGGCGATATGGACAACCGCGATATATTGACCATCAAAGGTCTGATTCGTCGTGGTGAAGCTCGCACTTCTTGTACCTTCAATCAAATTCCATTAAGCCGTTGCCATTTCCTCGACTTGCCTTTCTATGAAACCGGCAAGATTGAAAAGAACCCAATCAGCGAAGCAGATATCGAAATTGTATTGAAATTGCTCCGCGAAGTTCAGCCTCATCAGATTTATGTAGCCGGCGACTTAGCCGACCCGCATGGTACACACCGTGTTTGTACAGATGCTGTATTTGCTGCTGTAGATGAAGAAAAGGAAAATGGTGCTGAATGGTTAAAAGAATGCCGCATCTGGATGTATAGAGGTGCATGGGCAGAATGGGAAATCGAAAATATTGAAATGGCCGTACCTTTCAGTCCGGAAGAATTGCGTGCAAAGCGTAACTCTATCTTGAAGCATCAATCACAGATGGAAAGTGCACCATTCTTGGGTAATGACGAACGTCTATTCTGGCAACGAAGTGAAGACCGCAATCGTGGTACCGCTTCTTTGTACGACCAATTGGGATTGGCATGTTACGAAGCCATGGAAGCATTTGTAGAATATAAACCCCTATAAATAAAACCTAACCTAATTTTTACTAACCTTTACAAAAAATGAAGCCGCCGGTAGATGTTGAAATCTCCCGGCGGCTTACCTTTTATCATGTAGTAGATATTACAATGTATAAGTTCCGTCTACCAACTTACCCATAGCCCATACACCACGAATATCCAACTTGTCGTCCAAGATCATCAAGTCGGCATCCTTACCGCGTTGCAATGAACCCTTGCGGTCGTATACGTTCATAATCTTAGCTGGAGTTTCAGAAGCCATGCGGATAGCGTCTTCCAATGGAATTTCTGCCTTCTGAACCAAAGTACGGATCAAGCGGTCCATAGTAGCTACAGAACCAGCCAATGCAGAGCGGTCAGAGAGCTTACATACACCGTCTTCAATGATTACGCGTGGGTCGAATGCCACCTGGCTGTCGCTAGCTGCACAAGCCAAAGCATCGGTAATGACGCAAGTACGTTC
>JAFYPV010000060.1 GCA_017559935.1 Bacteroides sp.
AAGGTAACATACCGAACAGAGAGAAAAGAATCCAAGCAAATGTAACTACTACATAGCCATCTTTTCTACTAAGTTTGCGCTCGGCTTGTTTTCCAGCATAGGACAAAGGGATGCCAACAGTAATAGTTATCAAAGTGGAGATGATAAATGCAGGCAAGTCTGCTCCTTCATAAAAAAAAGAGAGAGCCGTACACAAACTAAGGAATCCCGCTTCGATAAAAAGCAGGAATCCCATAATCTTGTATATCATCTTCCAATTTACCATCAGTTGAAGAATCTTTCGGCTTTTTTTATCATCATTCCTAAACAGAATACGACTACGTGGTCACCTGGTTGTATCATAGTGTTGCCGGTAACAAGCATACCTTCTCCATTGCGGATGAGACCACCGATAGTGATGCCTTTTGGCAATCCCATTTCCTTGATTGGTTTTTGGGTAATTCGTGAACCTTCTTTGACTTTGAATTCTGCTACATCGGCATTGGCAAAAGTCAGACATTTCACATTGGCTACGTCTGCATCTAGCATCATCTGATAGATGTGGCTAGCGGCAATCATCTTTTTGTTTATAACGGTACCGATGTCCAAACTTTCAGCCATACTGATGTAATCAATATTCTCTACTTCTGCTACGGTTTTGGTGACTCCCATTCGTTTTGCTGCTAAGCAGGCCAAAATATTGGTTTCGGAGTTCCCGGTCAGTGCCACAAAGGCATCTGTGTCCTTCAGGCCTTCTTCTGTAAGTAATGCTAAATCACGCCCATCTCCATTGATAATCATAACTTTATCGTCTACTAAATCGGTGAGACGATGGCAACGATTTAGGTCTCGCTCAATGATTTTTACTTGCATGGACTCGGGTATGTATTGAGAGGCGCGGACAGCAATACGGCTTCCGCCCATAATCATCACATTACGGACTTCTGGATAATGCTCTTTGCCAGAAATCTTTTGGATGTAGGATATGTATTTTCGGGTAGTGGTGAAATATACGATGTCGTTCAGTCTAATCATATCGTCGCCTCGTGGAATGATGGTTTCATTTCCACGTTTAATAGCTACGATATGGAAAGGGATGTTGCGCGACCCCAATTCGAAAAGGGGAACGTTGAGGATCTGTGCCGTTTCCTTCATTTTGGCTCCGATGAGTATCAATGCTCCTCCATAGAATTCCCACCATTGGTGAATCCAGCTCATCTTGATGGCATCTACTATGTCTCTAGCCGCCAGCATTTCTGGGTAGATGAGGGAGTGTACGCCAAGTTTGGCAAAGAACTCCTTGTGTTTAGGTAGTAGGTACTCGTAGTTGTCGATTCGTGCTACGGTTTTCTTGGCACCCAAGTTGGTTGCAATCATGCAAGCTGTCATGTTTCGACTTTCTTCAGGAGTAACTGCAATGAATAAATCGGCATCACTTACTCCGGCATTTTTTAATGCTTTAATGGATGTAGGCGAAGCACAAACAGTCATCAAATCAAAGTTGGAATCCATTGCACTAAGCTTGTCCTTGTCTTCATCCAGTAAGATTATGTCCTGCTTCTCACTGGATAATAGTTCCGCTAAATGGGTACCTACGGCTCCTGCTCCTCCGATAATGATTTTCATAACCGTTGTTTTTTAAAATGACAACAATACGTTCTCTATACTTGTTGCGTCCATACCGCAGATTTGATACAATTCTGCCGGTGTTCCGTGTTGAACGAAACGGTCGGGTATACCAATGCGTCGGACGGATGGCGTATAGCCATGGTCGGCCATGTATTCCAAAACGGCACTTCCCATACCACCTTTTAGGACTCCGTCCTCGATCGTGACGATATGTTTGAAGTTTTGACCGATTTCATCGAGGATTTCTTCATCCAATGGCTTTAAAAAACGGAGATCGTAATGAGCAATGCTCTTATCGACCTTGGCCTCTACAGAGGCTATAGCTTTAATAGCTTCGTAACCGATTGGACCAATAGTTAATATAGCAATGTCTTTACCGTCTTTTAGCTTTCGACCTTTACCTATTTGGATTTTTTCAAAAGGGCATTGCCAATCGACCAACATACCTCGTCCTCTTGGGTAACGGATGGCGAATGGACCTTGGTTTGGCAATTGGGCCGTATACATCAGTTTCCGCAACTCATGCTCGTTCATTGGCGAAGCGATCGTGAGGTTAGGGATGGAACGGAGGTATGCCAAGTCGAAGGCCCCATGATGGGTCGGTCCGTCTTCGCCAACCAAACCGGCACGGTCGAGACAGAACACCACGTGTTGCTTGTGGATGGCCACATCATGAATGATGTTGTCGTATGCACGTTGCATGAACGAGGAGTAGATGTTGCAAAATGGTATCAAGCCATCTTTAGCCATACCGCCAGAGAAAGTTACTGCATGTCCTTCGGCAATGCCAACATCGAATCCTCTGTCTGGCATCTCTTTCATTAATATATTCATGGAACACCCCGATGGCATAGCTGGTGTAACGCCCACTATCTTGTCGTTCTGCTTGGCTAATTCCAAAAGTGTGTGACCGAAAACTTCCTGGTAGAGTGGAGGCATACCTTCAGTGTTAGCTACAATGCGCTCGCCGGTTTCTTTATCGAACTTACCGGGAGCATGCCAAATAGTCGCTGATTTTTCGGCTGGTTCAAATCCTTTTCCTTTGGTTGTGTGAATGTGTAGGAGTTTAGGACCTTCCATATCTTTGATGTCTTTCAGAACCTTAGCTAATCCGTTGACATCATGCCCATCAATTGGACCGAAGTAGCGAATATTCATTCCCTCAAAGACGTTTTGTTGTTGAGCCAACATAGATTTTAGACTATTGTTGAAACGGATAAGGCTTTTTATTCTACTATCGTTCAAGATTCCCCATTTTTGTAATAAACGGGATACTTTAAAACGAAAACGGTTATAACCTTCTGAGGTTTGAAGATTCAACAAATATTGTTTCATGCCGCCTACACTTCGGTCTATGGCCATGTTGTTGTCATTTAAGACGATGAGTAAGTTGTTGGGTGTGGAAGAGGTGTTGTTTAATCCTTCAAAGGCTAGACCTCCGCTCATAGAGCCATCACCGATGATTGCTACTACGTGTCTATTTTCTTCTCCCTTGTGCTTGGCTGCTACGGCCATCCCTAATGCTGCAGAAATTGAGTTAGATGCATGTCCGCAAGTAAATGTGTCGTATTCACTTTCTTTTGGGGAGGGGAACGGGCGAATGCCATTTAACTTTCTGTTTGTATGGAATATATCCCGACGACCGGTTAATATCTTATGGCCATAGGCCTGATGTCCAACATCCCATACAATTCTATCATATGGAGTGTTGAAGACATAATGTAAAGCCACAGTTAATTCGACGACTCCTAAACTGGAACCGAAATGTCCTGGGTTACATGATAGTTCATCGATAATTTTATGCCTTAGCTCTTTGCATACTTCGGGTAACTGCTCCGCTTTTAGCTTACGCAAATCTGCCGGGGTATCTATATTCTTCAGCAATAAATATGAATTATCTTGTCTCATTTCTCTTTCTATCTGATAAATGTTACGCAAAAATAGCACATTTATGTGTATTATGCTTATTTTTGTTCCTAAATTTTAGAAGATAGTTGTAGAAATGAATTTCAGAACGCAAGTTGATTTGCCGGATAAAGAGGCAGAAATTCGTCATTCGGAACAGATTGTGCTTTTTGGTTCTTGTTTTGCTGAAAATATAGGAAACTTGTTGAGAGAAAATAAGTTTAGGTGCGATGTAAATCCGTTTGGTGTTTTGTATAATCCTTTGTCTGTTATCCGTGCTTTAGAGCAAATTTTGGAAGGGAAGGAATACCGGGAAAAGGATTTATTTTGTTCGGGTGGTTTGTGGCATAGTTGGATGCACCATAGTCAATTCTCTTCTGCTTTTTCTGAGGAATGCCTGAATAGAATTAATGGGCGATTGAAAAAAGCATCTGACGAATTGAAGTCTGCGGATTGGCTGGTGATTACTTGGGGAACGTCTTATGTCTATATTCATCAAGAAATGCAGATAGTGGTAGGCAATTGTCATAAACAAAAGGATAAAATTTTTACACGTTTGATGCTGAATGCTGGTACAATTGTTGAAGAATTCCGAAGTGTTTTTAATAAGTTGAAAGAGCTGAATCCGCAGTTGAAAGTGTTGCTTACCGTGAGCCCTATTCGTCATTTAAAAGACGGGATGCATGATAATCAATTGAGTAAAGCGACTTTGTTGTTGGCAACGAATGAAATTTGCCGGAGATGTTCCGATTGTTTCTATTTCCCATCTTATGAAATTGTAATGGACGAGCTTCGGGATTATCGTTTTTATGCCGATGATATGGTGCATCCTTCTCAAATTGCGATAGAATATATATGGAAATGTTTTAATCAATGTTATTTCTCGAAAGAAACTCAAAATATCATGAAGGAGTGGGCAGAGATAAAAAAAGCGCTAAGTCATAAACCTTTTCATCCAGAATCGGAATCTTATCAGACTTTTTTATCTCAAATAGTGTTAAAGATTGGACAAATGAAGGAAAAATTGCCGTACTTAGAGGTGCAAAAAGAAATAGAATTATGCGAATCTCGATTGAAAATATAACAAATATATTGAATGCCAATCGTATAGGAACTAGAGAAACGGAAATAGATTGGATTTTGACAGATAGCCGTTCGTTGTGTTTTGCTGAAGAAACGTTGTTTTTTGCATTGAAGAGTAAACGCAACGATGGTCATAAATATATTTCGGAATTGTATGAAAGAGGAGTCCGAAACTTTGTGGTAAGCGATTTGCAGAAAGAATGGGAGAAATATACTGATGCTAATTTCCTGCAGTTGGCAAACCCTTTAAAGGGTTTGCAACGTTTGGCTGAGAAGTATCGTGCTCAGTTTGATGTTCCAGTAATTGGGATAACGGGCAGTAATGGAAAGACAGTTGTGAAAGAATGGTTGTATCAGTTGTTGAGTCCAGAACGGATTATTACCCGATCACCTCGAAGTTATAATTCCCAAATTGGTGTTCCTTTGTCGGTTTGGCTGATGAACGAAAGGACAGAACTAGGCATTTTTGAAGCGGGGATTTCGGAAATGGGAGAAATGGAAGCTTTGCAGAGCATTATTCGCCCCAATATTGGTGTTTTGACGAATATTGGGGGAGCGCATCAAGAGAATTTCTATTCGGTTACTGACAAGTGTATGGAAAAATTGGCGCTTTTCAAAGATTGTGATGTGGTAATATATGATGCTGATAATGAGTTGATAAGTAATTGTGTGGCAAAATCTTTGTTTGGAGCTCGTGAGATTGCTTGGTCCCGTATAGATAATGAACGTCCTTTGTATATTGAAGAAGTGAAGAAGCAGGAAAATACGACAACTATTCATTATCGATATTTGGGAATGCCTAATAAGTATACTATTCCTTTCATAGATGACGCATCGGTTGAAAATTCATTGCATTGTTTAGCGGTTACGCTTTATATGATGTTACCGGCAGAAAAAATAGCTGATCGTATGGCTCGGCTAGAACCAGTAGCCATGCGGCTGGAAGTGAAAGAAGGAAAGAATGGGTGTGTATTGATTAATGATAGCTATAATTCGGATTTGGCTTCGTTGGATATTGCTCTTGATTTTATGTCTCGACGTTCAGAAGATAAGGGACGCAAACGTACATTGATTCTTTCTGATTTGTTGGAAACAGGTCAGTCTTCCAAACTGCTTTATCGTCAAGTGGCAGAATTAGTTCAAAGTAGGGGTGTCGATAAGTTTATAGGAGTTGGAGATGAGGTGAAATCGGCTGCTTCCCGTTTTGACATGGAGAAATATTTCTTCCGTACAACAGAAGATTTTTTGGGCTCAGATTTGATTGAAGATTTACGGAATGAGGTAATTTTAATAAAAGGATCCCGTAGTTTCCATTTTGATGATATTTCTGAACGTTTGGAATTAAAAGTACACGAAACGATTTTAGAAATAAATCTGAATGCATTGGTCGCAAATTTGAATTTCTATCGGAGTAAATTAAATTCGGATACGAAGATGGTTTGCATGGTAAAAGCTTCGGCATATGGTGCCGGTTCGTATGAAATAGCGAAGACTTTGCAGGATCATCGGGTGGATTATTTGGCGGTAGCAGTGGCTGATGAGGGTTCTGAATTACGAAAAGCAGGTATTACCAGTTCTATTATCATCATGAATCCAGAACTGACAGCTTTTAAAACCATGTTTGACTATAAATTGGAGCCTGAAGTCTATAGTTTCAATTTGCTAAATGAGTTGATTAAAGCAGCAGAAAAAGAAGGAGTCACTAATCTTCCGATTCATATAAAACTTGATACGGGGATGCATCGCCTGGGATTTTCTTTATCGGATATGCCGGCATTGATTGCCCGTTTGAAGCGTCAAACTTCTGTGATTCCTCGTTCGGTATTCTCGCATTTGGTTGGAAGCGATAGTGAGCAATTTGATGCGTTTACACGCAAACAGATTGAAGCGTTTGAGAAGGCTTCGGATGAATTACAGGTTGCTTTCTCTCATAAGATTTTACGACATATTTGTAATACGGCTGGTATTGAACGTTATCCGGGAGCGCAATTTGATATGGTGCGTTTAGGTTTGGGGTTGTATGGCGTTAACCCTTTTACTAATAAAATGTTGTTCAATGTTAGTACATTGAAAACAACTATTCTTCAAATTCGAGATGTTCCTAAAGATGATTCTGTGGGATATAGTAGAAGGGGACGTCTCAATCGTGATTCTCGTATTGCAGCTATACCGATTGGTTATGCGGATGGTTTGAATCGTCGTTTGGGTAATGGAAATGCATACTGCATAGTAGGTGGCCAAAAAGCACCGTATGTTGGAAATATTTGCATGGATGTTTGTATGATTGATGTTACAGACATTGATTGTAAGGAGGGAGACCCTGTCGTAATTTTTGGGGATGAATTACCTGTTACAGTGTTGGCTGATGTCTTGGATACTATTCCTTATGAGATTTTGACTAGTGTCTCTAATAGAGTGAAACGTATTTATTTTCAAGATTGATATATTCTTTTTTGAATAAATGGAGGAAACGGTAAGAGAGTTGTTTGTAGAACTAAAGATGCTTTGTGATAAAAAAGAGTGTTCTTTATTGCATAAATATCGTTCGTTACGTGCTTCATTTGAACGTGTTGTTCGTGAGCAAATGAGAAACGTGAGTTTGCAATCAACGGATTTGGCTGCTCGTATTAACTATTTAGCAGCTCAGTTTTCTCTTGATGATAGCTGTAGAAATGCTTTACATACTTTTCGGTTGACTTCTAATGACGTGATGAATGGTCGGAAAGAACCTATTCAAGATGTTTTTTTACGTGATGTACGATCAGTAGCTAATGCTTATACCGTAATCTTTTCTACAGTTGTGCCTAAGGAGTTGGATGAAATCCTTCCGAGAAGTGTGAGAAAAACTCCGATGAAAAGGCAGGAAAACGTATTAGAACGCCGTATACGAGTTTGTTTCGAATATGCTGATGAGGAATTTCTTTATGTACATCCCGTTGATGAAGTTGTGGAAGGACTATGGAAGGTTCGTTACAACGTGGTAGGAGTTAACGAAGAATTTACAGATGGCGTTTCCAACTTTTGGCGACATGCTCAGTTGAACTTGTTGGATGTAAAGCGAAACAATGACAACACCTATACTCCTTCTTTCATTGTTTTAGAGCCGGACTATTTATTGGACATAAGTTCTTTGGCTGAATGTTATAGGGATTATGGTAGTCATCCTGCCAATTATTTAATGAATCGTTTGATGCCGAAAGACAATACTCTACCTTTGTTGCTAGGTAATATTGCTAATCTTTTTTTGGATGAATGGATACACGCTACCGAGGAAGTGCCTGACTATATAGCTTGTATGAAAAAAGCTTTTAGGCAATATTCCATAGAGTTGGCTACATGTGAGGATTTACTCAATTCGGAAAAGGAAGAAGCTTTTTTTAAGGATTGTCAAATGCATTTTGAAAATATCTGTCATACAGTAACAGAAGTCTTTTTAGATCCTGGATATCGTTTGGATAAATCAGATGCGGTATTGGAGCCCTCTTATATTTGTGAAGCTTTAGGTATTCAAGGCCGTCTAGACTATATGCAGTGTGATATGAGTGGGTTTATCGAAATGAAATCGGGTAAGGCTGATGAATATATTATTAAGGGTAAGATTGAACCCAAGGAAAATAATCGGGCACAGATGCTTCTCTATATGGCAGTACTCGAGTATAGTATGGGTATAGATCGTAGAAAGCAGCATCCTTATTTGTTATATACTCGTTATCCTTTACTCTATCCGGCAAGGGCATCGTGGGCGCACGTACGCCGAATTATAGCTTTACGTAACCGTATTGTTGCACTAGAGTATGGTACACAAATGCATAATCACCCTTCTTATACAGCAGAACTATTGTCTCAAATCAATGCTGTGACTTTGAATGAAAGAAAACTCCAAGGACGTTTTTGGGAGCAATATTTGCTTCCAGATATTATTGGTTTCCAGAAGAGGATACAACTATTGGATGTATTGGAGAGAACTTACGTTTATACACTCTATAATTTTATTACAAAGGAACTTTATACTTCTAAATCGGGTGATGTGGATAGTGAAAGTAAAACCGGCGCTTCTACCTTATGGCTAAATTCTTTGGATGAGAAACGTGAAGCCGGTGAGATACTTTATGATTTGCGTATAATTGAGAATAATGCTTCCCAACAACATAAGGCAACAATTACTTTGAGGATGCCGAAATATGAAGATTGCTTCATACCTAACTTTCGTGTAGGGGATGTGGTTGTACTCTATGAACGTAATTGTCCTAATGATAATGTAACCAACAAGCTTGTTATTAAGGGGAATATTGAATGGTTGGCAACTACAGAGGTTTGTATTCGTTTACGTGCTTCACAACGCAATTTGTCTATCTTCCCAATAGAAAGTCTTTATGCGTTGGAGCATGACTATATGGACACCACTTTTCGGTCAATGTATTTAGGAGTATCAGCTTTCATGGATGCCAATCGAGAACGGAAAGATTTGTTGCTCGGAAGGCGGAAACCCCTCTTTAATAAGGAGACATTAGAGAAAAGTGCCCTTTTTATCGATGATTTTGAGCGTGTAGCCTCTAAAGCCGTTTCTGCTAAAGATTATTTTTTATTGGTCGGTCCTCCTGGAACAGGAAAAACTTCTAGGGCTCTTCGCCGAATGGTAGAAAAGTTCTATTCTCAACCGGAATCTCAAATTCTTTTGTTGGCCTATACCAATCGGGCGATAGATGAAATCTGTTCTTCTTTAAGTGCTATTGCTCCTCGGATAGATTATATTCGTATTGGAAGTGAACTCTCGTGTGATGAAAGATATAGAAATCATCTGGTGGAGAATGTGTTGTTGTCTTGTCGAAATCGGAAAGAGGTGCGTCAATGTCTGTCTTCTTGCCGGGTGTATGTAGGTACGGTAGCCTCCGTTTCTGCCAAGATGGAATTGTTTAAATTAAAACGTTTTGATGTAGCTATTATTGACGAAGCTACTCAGATTTTAGAACCTCATCTATTATGGATTTTGACTGCAAAATTTTTGGATGGACAAGATGCGGTGGGAAAATTTGTCTTGATAGGTGATCATAAGCAACTTCCGGCAGTGGTTCTTCAGCGAAAGGAAGATTCCGAGGTACATGATGAAAGCCTTCGGAAAATAGGTATGTATAATTTAAAGGACTCCCTATTTGAGCGGTTATATCGATTTCATCTTTCAGAGGAAGATTCACCAGTTATAGATATGCTCTGTAGACAGGGACGAATGCATCCCGGTGTTGCTTCATTCTCCAATCAAGCATTCTATAATGGGAAATTGGCTCCTATCGGGTTGCCGCATCAATTGGAAAAGATTGATGCCCCAGTGATTTTTATCCCTTCTCAAAAAGATGTGAACAGTTTGTCCGGAAAGACAAATTGCTATGAAGCACAGATTGTGGCAGATTATGCGGCTCTGATTTGGAAAGAATCAGAGGGTACGTTCGATGCCAATCGGACATTAGGTATTATTACGCCTTATCGTAGTCAGATAGCTTTGATACGGAAGGAACTTCAAGCTAAGGGAATTCCTGATTTATTAGATGTGTCTGTTGATACGGTGGAACGCTATCAAGGGAGTGAACGGGATGTTATTATTTATTCGTTTTGTGTAAATTATCTATATCAACTAAGATTTTTGCCTAATCTGACAGAAGAAAATGGAGTGCAAATAGATCGTAAACTGAATGTGGCATTGACTCGTGCCCGAAAGCGTATGATAATCATTGGTGTTCCTGAAATATTGAAGGAGAATGCGATTTATTGTCGGTTGTTATCTTTTATAACAGAAAAAAAATGATAAACTTTTCTATTCTGAGCTATATCTGAGCTCATTTTCAATCAATTGTAATGAAGTTCTTGGCTACTTTTGTTAAATAGAGAAAAATTACTACATTTGCCGCATCGAAAAAGAAATAACTAATAAAATGATGAAAAGAATGTTTGTAATGGCCTTAGCGGTAATGGGACTAATGGGGGGAACTACTGCATTAAAGGCTCAAGAAAGATTGCCTGAATATCTTCAGGCTGAGAAGTTTACACAGGACAAACTGAAGACTATGTTGTTTTCTACAACTGTTGATCCACATTGGTTTCAGCAGGGAAATAACTTCTGGTATGAGTACAAGACTAGTGAAGGTACTTTTTGGTATGTGGTGAACCCTACGACCCGTACTAAGACTCTTCTTTTCGATCGAGAAGAGATAGCTGCTCAGTTGACTGAAATCGTGCAAGATCCTTTTGAGGCTCGTCAGTTGCCAATTAAGAAATTGAGGGCCAAAGAGGATGGACGTACCTTTACATTTGAAGTGGTTTCTACTCGTGATGCTAAGCCTAAGAAGGGTGAAAAGAAAGGTAAGGGTAAAAAGGAAGTGTTCTACTTCTCTTACGACTACCCTACTCGCAAGCTCACTCATTTGAAGGACAAGGAAGAAGAACCGAAGCGCTTGATGTGGGGTTCTATCTCTCCAGACAAGAAGACTGTGGTTTATGCTAAAGATATGAACCTTTACAAGATGAGCTACGAAGACTATTTGAAGGCTAAAAAGAATGAAAAGGACTCTACTATCGTGGAAATCCAGTTGACTACCGACGGTATGGAAGACTTCGGTTATGGTATCCCTCGCAATGTTTTGAACACCGATACCATCTGCAATGGCAAGCGTCGTGGTGTGTATGGCTTGTGGTCGCCAGACTCTCGTCACTTTGTGATGACCGTTTCAGACAATCGTGCCGTGAAGCCTCTTTGGGTAATCAATGTGATGGCTCAGCCACGTCCTACACTCGAAACTTACAAGTATCAGATGCCGGGCGAAAAGGAAGCTCCGGTGGTGCATACTTACCTCTTCGACATGCAGAACAATACTCGCAAGGAAATCAAGACTGCTGCTTGGAAGGATCAAACTATTAGCCTCCAAAGCAAGCCGATGGAACAGAAGCAACGCGACATGGAAGAACGTATAGCTATTTGGCAAGGTGATAACAACCGCTTCTTTTTGACTCGTAGCAGCCGTGACTTGTATCGCATCGATGTATGTTCTTACACTATCGGTCAGGATTCTATCGTGCCGGTTATCAAGGAACGCATGAATACTTATCAGGAAACTCGTCCGTTGAAGGCATTGAACGGTGGCAAGGAACTCATTCAGTGGAGTGAACGCGATGGTTGGGCACACCTTTATTTATATGATGACAAGGGTAACTTGAAGAATCGTATCACTAAGGGCCCATGGCACGTGGAAGAAATCTTGAAGGTAGACGAAAAGGCTCGCGTAATCTATTTTACAGCTAATGGTAAGAACAAGGGTGAAAATCCGTACTACGAACACCTTTATCGTGTAAATGCAGACGGTACTGGATTAAAGCAGATTACAAAGGGTGACTTCTTCCACCAGACAGAAGTGGACGATGATGCTCGTTTCGTGGTAGATAACTATTCACGTGTAAATACGATCCCAACTGCTGTGGTTCTTGACAACCAAGGTAATAAGGTGATGGATCTGCAGGAAAGTGACTTCTCGCAATTGTTTGCTAATGGTTACAAGTTCCCTGAACTCTTTACAG
>JAFYPV010000061.1 GCA_017559935.1 Bacteroides sp.
AAAAGACTACCTTTGCATCAAGAATGAATTTCATTTTGTCAAAACCTTAAATACTTTTATTATGGATATTAATCAAATTATGGCTTCTCTAGAAGCTAAACATCCTGGTGAATCTGAATACTTGCAGGCTGTAAAGGAAGTATTACATTCCATTGAAGATATCTACAACCAACATCCAGAATTTGAAAAAGCTTCTCTAATTGAGAGATTGGTTGAACCTGACCGTATCTTTACATTTAAAGTGCCTTGGGTAGACGATAATGGTAAAGTACAAGTAAACTTGGGTTATCGTGTGCAATTTAACAATGCTATTGGCCCATACAAAGGTGGTATCCGTTTCCATGCATCTGTAAACCTTTCTATATTGAAGTTCTTGGGCTTCGAACAAACTTTCAATAACGCATTGACAACATTGCCAATGGGCGGTGGTAAGGGTGGTTCTGATTTCTCTCCACGTGGAAAGAGTAGCGCTGAAGTTATGCGTTTCTGCCAAGCATTCATGCTCGAATTATGGCGTCATGTAGGCCCAGATATGGATGTTCCTGCCGGTGACATCGGTGTAGGTGGTCGCGAGGTAGGTTATATGTTCGGTATGTACAAAAAGTTAACTCGCGAGTTTACAGGTACATTCACTGGAAAAGGTTTGGAATTCGGTGGTTCATTGATTCGTCCTGAAGCAACAGGTTTTGGCGGTTTGTATTTCGTAAACCAAATGCTGAAGAATGCAGGTATTGACATCAAGGGCAAAACTGTAGCCGTATCAGGTTTCGGTAACGTAGCTTGGGGTGCTGTCACTAAAGCTACAGAACTAGGAGCTAAGGTAGTTACTATTTCTGGTCCTGATGGTT
Source organism: Bacteroides sp. (assembly GCA_017559935.1). Classification (GTDB taxonomy): domain Bacteria; phylum Bacteroidota; class Bacteroidia; order Bacteroidales; family Bacteroidaceae; genus Phocaeicola. The sequence continues at coordinate 849 of JAFYPV010000061.1, forward strand.
ATGTATACGATCCAGATGGTATCAGCGGCGAAAAGATTGACTATATGCTAGAGCTCCGTTCATCTGGTAATGACATCGTAGCACCATATGCAGAAAAGTATCCAAATGCTACATTCGTAGCTGGCCGTCGTCCTTGGGAAGTGAAAGTAGATATTGCATTGCCATGTGCTACTCAAAATGAATTGAACGGTGAAGACGCTATGAACTTGATTAATAATGGTACAATGTGTATCGGTGAAATCTCTAACATGGGATGTACACCAGAAGCTATAGACGCATTTATCGAACACAAGAAGCTATATGCTCCAGGTAAGGCAGTTAACGCCGGTGGTGTAGCAACTTCAGGTTTGGAAATGAGTCAGAACGCTATGCACTTGAGTTGGAGCGCAGCTGAAGTAGACGAAAAGTTACACGGCATCATGTTGGGTATCCACGAACAATGTGTAAAATATGGTACTGAAGCAGATGGCTATATCAACTACGTGAAAGGTGCTAACATTGCAGGTTTCATGAAGGTTGCTCATGCTATGATGGCACAAGGTATCGTTTAATTGATTGCTATAGCAAGAAAAATATCTCGTTTAGTTGTAATTGTATTTTGTATTGTAGTTTGCGTTGCCCACTTGTGAAGGTGGGCAACGTTTTTTATCTTATATTTCTTTCTTTCCAATATTATTTTTACATTTGCAAAATACTAAATGCATGTACAATGAAACGAGTTCGAAAAGTCCTTTATACCTTTTTAGTAGTCTTATCATTTGCTTGTCATTCAGACATCGCAATAATTCCTTCTGCACAACCTTCCTTTACCTGTCATATTCAATCACGAGGAAAAGAAGACAGCAATTACTTACCCATCGGAAGCCAGATCCTTCTTAATGCTAATGGAGGAATAGAACTAGATAATGAAATATTTACATACAATGGTTCAACTTGGGAAAGTGAAAATATCCACAATTGGACCTTTCCGGAAGAAGAAACAAACATCACAGCACTTTACCCCACCTACAAAGACAACACTTATACTGATCTGAATCTATATTCAAAAGGACAGCTAGAAGATATCTTAATTGCTAGAAACACATCATCGGGCAAAGAGTCTATCCATCTGCAGTTTGAGCATCTATTTTCTTCTCTTATCATACACATTGAGAATACGATACTTGAGAATTTAAAAGAGATTCAATTGGCCATACCTGTAAAAGTAGAGAAAATATTTCCCAAAGAAGGAACATTTTCAATCATAAACGAGACACATACAATTACCCAAAATAACAATACTTCCAACAACTTTTCTTTTATAATTCCCCCAACGGAAGAATGCAGTTTGACATTAACTATCATTATGACCGATGATACCATCCACGAAATACTGCTAGAACCTCATACATTTCAAAGCGGTATTCAATACGAATGCAATGTAGTCCACCTCGATTCACGTCCTGGTATTCGGGATGCCAAGGATTTAATTATTTTCAGTCAGTTAATTAATGGGAAAACGAATGCAGAAAAAACACTAGCCGACTTCGGTGAAAAAGTTGGAGAAGAAACCATATACCGTCTATTAGCAGACATTGAACTTACAGAGGATGAATGCAACCAATTATTTCCTATCGGTGATCATTCAGACAACCCATTTTCTGACACATTTGATGGAGGAGGACACACCATCTCCAATTTTATACTTCCTGACCAAAATACTTACAAAAGTTATTCCGGCTTATTCGGACACATTAGTCAAACGGGAGTTGTCAAGAACCTACATCTTACAAAGGCAAAATCCATCCAAGCCCCTACTTGCAAATATTTAGGTGTCATCGCCTCCAACAATGATGGGATTATCAACAACTGCTCCGTTTCAAACTCTACCATCTATTCCATAGAAAGCGGATATCCCGGCATTATTTGTGCGTTATCAGCTGGAACAATCATCAATTGCCATACCAACAATAACCTTATATATGTAACTGGCAGTGCATATGCAGGAGCAATAACTAGCAGCGCAGGTGGTAATATCATCAACTGCTACTCCTTCCAAAATAAATTCTCAACAAGTGGAAAAAGCTACCGAATAGGCTGTATAACCGGTGCATCCATTACCCGAATAACTCTCAAAATAGAAAACTGTTATATATATCACAGCCAATCCACATCTAATTGGGGAAACGCCATCGGACTGTCCAATAAAGTATCCATCAAAAACTTCTATTACAACCAAGGTAATATCTATTATGGTTCAGCTACAAACACAACTACATCAAACTGCCTAAAGTATGACACCAACTACTCCATTAATGCAGATCACATCAGTACTTTACTAAACAATTGGATAGAAACTACGGGAAGCAGTCAATACCCACAATATAGCTTCAGGCATTGGACATTATCAGAGAATGGTTCCGCATGTTTTGAATAATCCCATATTATAAAAAAAGGCTGTACTTGATGTACAGCCTTCATATCTTAACGTAAGTCTTTATTAAAGAGCACCTACTTCAGTCAAAGCAGCGTTAGTAGCGCGAACAGCAGCAGCACTAGCAGCGAACTTAGCCTTTTCATCTTCATTCAACGGCAACTCAATGATTTCTTCGATACCGTTCTTACCCAAGATTACAGGAACACCACAGCAGATGTCTGATTCACCATATTCGCCTTCCAACATTACAGAGCAAGGAATCATCTTCTTCTGATTGTGGATGATAGCTTCAGCTACGTAAGCACCAGCAGCACCCGGAGCATACCATGCAGAAGTGCCGAGCAACTTAGTCAATGTAGCACCACCAACCATAGTTTCAGCAGCGATAGCTTCCAACTTTTCAGCTGACAAGAAGTTAGATACCGGCATACCCTTATAAGTAGCGAAACGAGTCAAAGGAATCATAGTAGTATCACCGTGACCACCGATAACCATACCTTCTACTTCGTTAGC
>JAFYPV010000062.1 GCA_017559935.1 Bacteroides sp.
AAGACCAATTGGATGCTGCTACTATCTATGGTATGCTTGAAAACGAAATCCTCCCATTGTACTACGCTCGCAACGTGAAGGGTTACTCTGAAGGTTGGGTGAAGACTATCAAGAACTCTATCGCTCAGATCGCTCCTCACTACACAATGAAGCGTCAGTTGGATGACTACTTCACTAAATTCTACAACAAGGAAGCTAAGCGTCACGCTGAATTGGTAGCTGATAACTATGCTAAGGCTAAGGCTATCGCTGCTTGGAAGGAAGAAGTAGCTTCTAAGTGGGATGCTATCGAAGTTGTATCTTCTGAAAAGAGCGAAGATATTATCAATGGTAACATGGAAAGTGGTATGGAATACACTATCACTCACGTAATTGACCAGAAGGGATTGAACGATGCAATCGGTGTAGAAGTTGTAACTCTCCACACTAACTCTGAAGGTAAGGAATGCATCTACTCAGTAGAACCTATGGAAATGGTGAAGAAGGATGGTAACCTCTATACTTTCACAGCTAAGTTCGGTTTGCAGAACGCTGGTAGCTTCAAGGTTTGCTACCGTATGTTCCCGAAGAACGAAGCTCTTCCTCACCGTCAGGACTTCTGCTACGTTCGTTGGTTCAACTAATCCTCGGATTTTATAAAACTACGATAGAAAGAGAGCCGCTCCTTTTGGGATGGCTCTTTTTTTGTTTATCTTTGTCTCATCTATAAAAAGCAAATGATATGAAAGGTAAATTTTGGGTAATTGAAGGTTTGGATGGTTGTGGTAAGACCACACAGATGGAATGTTTGAAACAAGCCTTGGAAAAGAGAAATATCCCTTACAAATATATTCATTTCCCGATGTTGAACAAGGGAGTGTATGGTGAATTGGTAGCCGAGTTTCTGCGTGGTGAGTTTGGTACGGTAGAAGGGGTACACCCAAAGCTTGTTGCGCTGCTTTTTGCGAATGACCGCATGGAACATATTTCTACCATTATCGATTGGATGGAACAAGGATATTATGTGATAGCCGACCGCTATGTATATTCCAATATTGCTTACCAGTGTGCCAAGCTGAGCGAGGAAGGGGAGAAGGAGAGTCTGAGCAAGTGGATTCTCGATTTTGAATTCAATCGCAATGCTCTTCCGATGCCGGACAAAACACTTTTCTTGAGTGTACCGTTTGAATTCATTAAGAAAAATCTTACTGAAATCCGTACAGGTGATGATCGCGACTATCTGAATGGTAAGGAAGACATTCACGAAAAGTCACTCACCTTGCAAGAAAATGTTTATAAGGAATATTTGAAATTGTTGGAAGCTCGTGAAGACTTCGGAAAGGTAGATTGTTTTGATGCGGAAGGAAACTTCTTGCCGAAGGAGCAGATTCATGAAAAAATTTGGAGACTATTGGCGGAGGAATAAGCGGGGACAATTCGTTAAACCGAAGGAGTTAGAATTACATTATCCAATAAAAAAGGCTGCAAGCTCAAAACTTGCAGCCTTTAATGTTTTATAGAGGTAAAATTACTTCAACAATTCAGCCAACTTTTCCTTGATAGCTTCACCGCGGAGGTTACGAGCGATGATTGTACCATCTTGAGCAACCAATACAGTAGCAGGGATAGAGTTTACACCGTAGAGAGCAGCACCTTCACATTGCCAGCCCTTAACGTCAGACATGTGATCCCAAGTCATGTTCATGTCCTTGATAGCCTTCTTCCACTTGTCAGCATCGTTGTCCAAAGATACACCTACGATACCGAAGCCCTTCTTGTTGTATTCCTTGTAAGCAGCTACTACGTTAGGCATTTCTGCACGGCAAGGACCACACCAGCTAGCCCAGAAGTCAATCAAAGTATACTTATTCTTAGCGATGATGTCAGCCAACTTCATAGGGTTACCTTCTGTGTCAGGCAAAGTGAAGTCTGTGAATTTCTGACCAACTGCAGTCTTTTCGAGTATCTTGATACGATCGAGCAACTTAGCGATGCGTTCGTTGCTTTGATATTCAGCAGGAACCTTAGCTGCCAATGCCTTCAACTGATCCAATTCCATGCTATATGAGTTACCTGGCCACAAGTGGATACCTACAGGGTTAGTGATGTTTGCATCGATAGTCTTGAAAGTCAATGCATCCAACTTGTTACTCAATTCTTCGTATTGCTTTTCGATTTCTGCCTTTTGTTCTTCAGTAACGCCTTCTTCCTTAGTCTTAGCGTACAAAGCTCTCATTTCCTTGTTCAAGGCACTAGATTCTGTCTTGTAAGCTTGGTAGATGTCGTTGTTAGGAGTACCAGTTACAGAAGCGTTTTCACCCATAGCAACAGTGATGTTACCATTTTCCAAGAAGAAATCCACGCGAGGACCGCGACCTTCCTTCGGAGTGTAAGTGATGTAGCGGTTTACAACTTCATCCTGACGGCCGTTAAATTCGAAAGCACCGTTAGTTACGACAGCTGAATCCAACTTCACCAATTCTCTACCTTTTGCTTCTTGCAAGAATACGTATTCGCCATCGGTTACATTTTCAATAGTACCCGAAATTTTATAAGCAGGTTCACTGCTACAAGCAGCCAAAGCCATAGTTCCGGCTGCAAACAAATAAACTAAATTTTTCATATTTAAATGTTTTAGAAATTTTTTGGCAAATATAATGATTATTTTTCTATCTTTGCGCTTTACAAATCAAAGAATATGCAACAGTCTAGTTATATCATTGAAGTTCAGAATGTTTCCAAATTTTTTGGCGAGAAGGTTGCCTTGGATAACATTAATTTGAATGTAAAGAAGGGTGAGTTTGTGACTATTCTGGGTCCGTCAGGATGTGGAAAAACGACACTTTTGCGTCTGATTGCAGGTTTTCAAACGGCATCGGAAGGCGAAATCCGTATTTCCGGAAAAGAAATCACGCAGACCCCTCCTCACTTGCGTCCTGTGAATACGGTATTCCAGAAGTACGCTTTATTCCCTCATCTGAATGTATTTGATAACATTGCGTTTGGTCTTAAATTGAAGAAGACGCCGAAGCAAGTCATCGAGAAAAAGGTGAAGGCTGCACTCAAAATGGTAGGCATGACGGATTATGAAGACCGTGATGTAGATTCGTTGTCAGGTGGTCAGCAACAGCGTGTAGCTATCGCTCGTGCCATTGTGAACGAACCGGAAGTATTGTTGCTAGATGAGCCATTGGCTGCACTCGACTTGAAGATGCGTAAGGACATGCAAATGGAATTGAAGGAAATGCACCAGAAATTGGGTATTACATTTGTCTATGTAACGCATGATCAGGAAGAAGCATTGACTTTGAGTGATACTATCGTGGTAATGAGCGAAGGTAAGATCCAGCAAATCGGTACTCCGATGGATATTTACAACGAACCGACAAATGCGTTCGTGGCCGACTTTATTGGTGAAAGTAATATCTTGAATGGTACAATGATTAAAGACGAGGTGGTGAACTTTGCCGGACACGATTTTGAATGTGTGGACAAAGGATTCGGTACCAATATGCCGGTGGATGTTGTTATCCGTCCGGAAGACATCTATATCTTCGATGTATCGGATGCTGCCCAATTAACCGGAACAGTAACTAGTTGTATCTTCAAGGGTGTACACTTCGAAATGTTGGTACAGACAAAGCAAGGTTACGAATTGATGGTACAAGATTACCATGCTTTCGAAGCCGGACGTGAAGTAGGATTGCTTGTGAAGCCTTTCGATATTCATGTAATGAAGAAAGAACGCACTTGCAATACGTTTGAAGGAAAGATGTTGGACGAAACACACGTGGAATTCCTTGGTTGCGAATTTGAATGTTTGCCTCATGAAGGTATTATGCCGGGCGATAATGTAGAAGTGAAGGTTGATTTCAACCATGTCATTCTGGAAGACAATGAAGAAGATGGCAAGTTGACCGGCGAAGTGAAGTTCATTTTATATAAAGGTAATCACTATCACCTCACTGTATTCAGTGATTGGGACGAAGATATTTATGTAGATACTAACGATGTATGGGACGATGGCGACCGTGTGGGTATCACCATCTTGCCTAAGCACATCCGTATAAACAAGTTGTGAGAAAGATGATCAATAAATTATCACGTTTCTTTATGCGGCGCAGAAACTGGTCGTTGCCATACGCCTTGTTTCTGTTGGTATTTGTGGTGATACCGTTGCTGCTCATCGTTCTTTATGCTTTTACCGATGAAGAAGGTGCATTTACAATGGCTAACTTCCGTAAGTTCTTGATGCACCCGGAAGCGATGAATACTTTTATTTATTCCATCGGTATTGCAATTATTACAACCATTGTCTGTTTGGTGCTGGGTTATCCGGCTGCTTACATCCTTAGTCAGAAGCAATTCAATACTTCGAAGACGATGGTGGTACTCTTCATTTTGCCCATGTGGGTGAATATCTTGATCCGTACATTGGCTACCGTGGCATTGTTCGATTTCCTCCAGTTGCCGTTAGGAGAGGGAGCATTAGTGTTCGGTATGGTGTACAACTTCCTTCCATTCATGATTTATCCTATTTACAATACATTACAGAAAATGGACAAGAGCTTGATTGAAGCGGCTCAAGATTTGGGAGCTAATCCGTTGAAGGTCTTCAATAAAGTGATTCTTCCGCTTTCTGCACCGGGTATTGTGAGTGGTATCGTAATGGTGTTTATGCCGACGGTTTCGACCTTCGCCATTGCCGAGTTGTTGACCATGAACAACATCAAGTTGTTTGGTACAACTGTGCAGGAGAATATTTATAATGGTATGTGGAACTATGGGGCTGCCTTGTCGCTCATCATGTTGTTGCTCATTGGTATTATGGGACTCTTTACCAATGATGAAGACAATGCTCAAAATGAAAGTGGAGGTGTGATATGATGACAAAGATTCTTGCTAAAGCCTATTTGTGGTTTTTATTGGCATTGCTTTATGCGCCGATTCTGATTATCATGATTTTCTCGTTCACCGAAGCAAAGGTACTTGGAAACTGGACGGGATTCTCTACTAAGCTTTATAGTTCGTTGTTTTCCGGAGGTATGCACCATTCGTTGATGAATGCTATCTGGAATACGTTTGCCATTGCTATGCTTGCAGCCAGCATCTCGACCATGTTGGGTAGTATTGCCGCTATCGGTATCTATAATTTGCGTAGCCGTGCTCGTGGTATCATGAACTTTACAAACAATATTCCTATCATGAATCCGGATATCATTACCGGGGTATCATTGTTCTTGTTGTTTGTGAGCTTTGGTATCTCTCAAGGTTTTACAACCGTTGTATTGGCCCATATCGCTTTCTGTACTCCTTATGTGGTATTGAGTGTCATGCCTCGTTTGAAAAAGATGAATTCAAACATCTATGAGGCGGCACTAGACTTGGGTGCTACTCCGTTCCAAGCTTTGCGTAAGGTTATTCTTCCGGAAATCCTTCCGGGTATGATTAGTGGTTTTATCTTGGCTTTTACGCTTTCGATTGACGATTTTGCAGTAACTATCTTTACCATCGGTAATGAAGGTTTGGAAACTCTTTCTACCTATATCTATGCCGATGCACGCAAGGGTGGTTTGACTCCGGAACTTCGCCCATTGTCAACCATTATTTTTGTGACTGTGTTGGTATTGCTTATCGTGATTAACAAACGTGCAGAAAAGCAGGAGAAAGAGAAATAAGATGAAGAAACTAAAATACATATTCTTGTTGGCAGCGCTCTTTACATTGGCTGCTTGTCAGCGTTCTCAAGAAGAACGTAGCGGTATCTTGAAGGTGTACAACTGGGCCGACTATATCGATGAAGATGTGTTGGCGGAGTTTCCTGAATGGTACAAGGAACAAACCGGTGAGGATATTGAGATTATCTATCAGGTATTCGATATCAATGAGGTGATGCTCACCAAGATTGAACGTGGTCACGAAGATTTCGACGTGGTTTGTCCTTCAGAATACATCATCGAACGTATGATGCGGAAGGATATGCTTCTTCCTATTAACCGTGATTTTGGTGTGACTCCTGACTATATTCCTAATTTGTCGCCATATATTCAAGATGAGTTGAACAAGATGAGTCAAGGCGAAAAGAAGGTAACCGACTATGCAGTAGCTTACATGTGGGGTACAGCCGGTACGCTTTACAACACTGGGTTGGTAACCGAGGAAGAAGCTTTAGAGTGTGCTAACCTCTGGAACCCAAAGTTTGCCAACAAGATTCTCATGAAGGACAGCTACCGTGACTGCTACGGTTTGGCCATTATCTATGCCAACAAGGAACGTTTGGCAAAGGGTGAGGTAACTGTTGAACAGTTGATGAACGATAATTCTCAAGAAGCCATTGCCATGGCAGAAGAATACCTCAAGTCGTTAAAACCGAATATTGCCGGATGGGAAGCCGATTTCGGTAAAGAAATGATGACCAAAGGCAAGGTATGGATGAACTTCACTTGGAGTGGTGATGCTGTTTGGGCCATTGAAGAAGCTGCTGAAGTAGGAGTGGAATTGGATTATGTGGTGCCGGTAGAAGGTAGCAACGTATGGTTTGATGGTTGGGTAATTCCGAAGTATGCACGAAACGTTAAGGCTGCCAGCTATTTCATTAACTATATGTGTCGTCCGGACATCGCTATCCGCAACATGGATGCTATCGGTTATGTAAGTGCTGTAGCTACTCCGGAAATCCTGGAAGCGAAGATTGATTCTACTTTGGAGAACTATTCGGATTTGAGCTATTTCTTCGGACCGGAAGCAGACAGTGTACAAGTTGACCCGGTACAGTATCCGGATCAGGAAGTAATCAAGCGCTGTGCGGTAATCCGCGACTTTACCAACAAGGAAGACTTGGCTAAGGTACTCGAGATGTGGAGTCGTGTAAAGGGTGACAACTTGAACAGTGGTATTGTGCTGCTTATTTTTGCCGTATTTGGCGGATTGTTCGTCTGGTTGGTAGTAAGCAAGGTAAAGAAATACCGTCGCAAGATGCATCGCAAATATCGCCGCAGAAGAAGATAAAACTAGATAAAAATAAAGGCTCCCTTTTGGGGAGCCTTCTTTTTTATATCTATCGATGGATTAGATCAAATATTGGTCAGAGATAGATTGGTTGTTCATTACGCGGATGATTGCTTCAGCAAACATGTCAGCTACTGTCAATTGCTTAACCTTAGCGCAAGCGTTGTTGTAAGGGATACTGTCTGTGAACAACATTTCTTCAATCTGAGACTTTTCGATACGTTCAGATGCAGGACCTGACATTACGCAGTGAGAAGCGATAGCGCGTACAGAGCGTGCACCAGCTTCCTTCATGATGTCAGCAGCCTTAGCGATAGTACCAGCTGTATCTACCATGTCGTCTACGAGGATAACGTCCTTACCTTCTACATCACCGATAATCTGCATAGTTGCTACTACGTTTGCTCTTTCACGAGTCTTGTTGCAGAGTACCAATGGGCAATCCAAGTACTTAGCATAAGAGCTAGCACGCTTAGAACCACCTACGTCTGGACTAGCAATTACCAAGTTTTCCAACTTCATAGATTGAACGTATGGCAAGAAGATTGTAGATGCATACAAGTGGTCAACTGGAATGTCTAAGAA
>JAFYPV010000063.1 GCA_017559935.1 Bacteroides sp.
AAGTAATCTTGTACTACTTGCTTGTTCATATCTAAATCTTTCAAAGAACTCTTCTTCATTGCTTTCGTTTCGAAAGCGGATGCAAAGGTAAGGACTATTTTTGAACTACCAAAACTTTTCGAAGTTTTTTTTGAAAAAAGTTTTTTTTCAACTGGTAAGGCTCAATCCTCATCTCTGTTCAGTATTTCAACTCATCACGCCATCTCTCTCGATTGCGGGTGCAAAAGTACTGCTTTTATACATACCAACCAAACGCTACCGGCATTTTTTTGCCACTTTTTTACGGACAAATGCCTAACCTACTGATTTACAAACATATTGTGGAGCACACTTTTGCAACTGCTGTTTTAAACATCAAACAGCATTATCTTATTATTTATACGCGCGCGTGCACGAACGAAGTCATGACCACGCCGTTACGGGTGATGTAGTAGTCATAGCCGATGCCGGCAAAGCCACGGGCACGATGGTCACGACGGCAGTCGTCCATGGTGTAACGCTGCGTGGCGCGGGTAGCACTACAGTGTATCACGATCAGATCAATGCGACGGTAGTTCTGGTATTGGCAGTTGGTTAAGATTGAATTGCTCATTTTTCATACACATGCTTGTATGCCGAAAGCCTTAGCCAGGGCAGTCAATATCGTAATTGGTGAATTCAACTTGCAAATGCAATCGAATTCTAATTTCGCAATTTCAACCTATCAATACAATAGAATTGTCGATTTGAAATAATTCTAGCGAGCAGAGAGGAATCGAAACGTTTCTGTTCATAAAAGATTGGATACATAGACAACATTAGACAATGAAAAAAATTACGAAACATCAGGGAATAGCGGAGAAATTACAAATTTCTTTCTATTTTTGTAAGCCCTTCCATTCTTGGGAACGTGAGCCATGAGAATTTCAATTTATTATTAACCAATTAAAATTCGATTGCATTTGCAAATTGAATTCGCCTATGAAGAAATGGAAACAAATTTTTGCCATCGCTTTGGTTGCGGTGCTGGTAATGGGATGTAAGAAGGCAGAAACAAAGCTTCTGCCGCCGAATACCACCATAGAAATTGCCAAGCCCTATAGATATAGCTCTTGGCCTATGTGTGGAAGTGTCAAGAACAAGCTTGTATGTGTTTATACAATAGGTGATTCACATCACGATAATTACAACAGCGACACTTATGTGAGCGTTTCATCGGACGGGATTAACTGGAGCGAAAAGAAATGTATAATAAACACGCCCAACAAAAGGGATGGCGTTACCGGAAAAGGCAATGACAAGGATGGCAATATGCTGATTCTGGACCGCATTGGCGCTCCGGGATCTTTTGATGCATATTTTGTGGTTTACAAGTCAGCCGATGGATTGGATTGGCAGCCTATCTCCCAACCTGAGTTTGAAACTCGGGTAGGGCATGCAGGAGACATTGTTTACATACCTACCGTTGGGCTGGTCTCTTTCTTCAACACTTATGGCGAGGATAGGCCATGGGGAGAAAGCAGGTCGTGGGGGATGCTGAGAAGTGAAGATAATGGGGTGACATGGACCCAACAAAACGTTGAAACGGGTCTGTCGTCCTATGAATGCCCTTCCGAACTTTCGGCAGTTTATTTAGGAGACGGTAGGATATTGGTGATGGGAAGACTGGACAATCAGGACGCTGAACACACAACGATGTACCAGATGCAATCGTCCGACTATGGGGCTACTTGGGTAAGACATCGGACTAATATTGCCGGTCTACAGAACACTCCTAGTCTTTTGTATGACGAAAAGACCCGAATAGTTACGATGTACATTATGGATAGAGGTACTGGCGAGTTGAAAAAATACGTAGTGACGGAAGATGCCGTATGGGACAAGCCTACTTCATGGCCTGCGGCAGAGATTATATCTTCGGGTTGGGGGAAAGGTATAGATGTGGGTAATGTGAATACCGTACGTTTTAAAGGGAACGATTTCGCTGCTTTCTATTCAGGAACTTCTGATTTGGCTGGAATTTACGCAGTTGTTCAATAATATGCTAAACGTATCAATATGGTCCAACAATCACATAACCACCATCAATAACCATGAAAGCCATTATTGCCATCGACTCCTTCAAAGGTAGCCTCACTTCTCGCGAAGCAGGGTATGCCGTCCAACAAGGGATACAACAAATCCACCCGGACTGGGAAACCGACATCATCGCCATAGCTGACGGCGGCGAAGGCATGCTGAACGTGATGTTGGAAGCAACAGGCGGAAAGAGCATCACCCTAGAAGCTCACGACCCGCTCATGCAACGCATCCCTGCCACATACGGCATCTCGGCAGACGGCACAACGGCTTTCATCGAAATGGCGACCATCAGCGGACTGCCACTAGTACCCGCCGAACGACGGAACCCGATGAAGACAACTACCTACGGTACCGGCGAACTCATCCGGGATGCGCTGGAGAAGGGATGCACCCAATTCATCATCGGCATTGGCGGAAGCGCTACCAACGATGCCGGTACCGGCATGCTTCAAGCCCTGGGATTCCGTTTTCTGAACAACGAAAGAAAGCCTTTGGGACAAGGCGGTGAAATACTGAAAGAAATAGCGTACATTGACGATTCAGAGAAGCACCCCTTGCTAAAAAACGCCCATTTCATCGTGGCTTGCGATGTAAAGAACCCTTTTTACGGACCGGAAGGCGCTGCACACGTGTTCGCCCGACAGAAGGGTGCCGACAACAGTATGATAGCCGAACTGGACGAGGGGATGCGCTCATTCGCCCACATCATACGGAAGGAAACAGGGAAGGACATTGCCAACGAGCCGGGTAGCGGTGCAGCCGGCGGTATGGGTGGCGGACTCATGGCTTTTCTCCACGCGGAACTACAGTCGGGGGCAGACCTACTGCTTGACATCTGCCATTTCAACGAACGAATAGTGGATGTAGGCCTCATCATCACGGGTGAAGGACGCATTGATCGACAAAGTCTGATGGGTAAAATACCGGGGAAAATCCTGCAAAGAGGGCAAGCGCACCACATTCCCGTCATAGCGATAGCCGGATGTGTGGAGGATAAAGATTCACTGCAAGAAGCCGGATTCAAGGGCGTTTATGCGACCAAGCCAGAAGGCATGGCGCTGGAGGAGGCGATGAAGAGAGAGATTGCGATGGGGAATATTAGGGATACTGTCAAACTGCTTTTTGTGGAAAAATGACACAAATTATCATCCAGAGCGAAGCGAAGAATCTCGTGAACACACGTACATGCCCACGAGATTCTTCCTCCCTATGGTCGTCTGAATGACAATGAGGGTAAATTAACTACGGCTCACCTGGAATCCTTTATCCGACAAGGTCATATCGACAAAGCGGGCACAAGCATTTGGTGGATTCTGCGTAAGAATGCTGCGGATGCGCGCTGCCGCCTCGGGACTCTTGGCTACCATATAAAGGTAACCACCACCACCAGCGCCCGGAAGCTTGTAGCCTAAGCAATAATCGTGAATCTGACGGATTATAGCTTCGACTTCCGGAGGGTTGGTTCCAGCGTCCAAGCGCTTGTTCTGCTCCCATGTCTTTCCTACCAAACGTCCCATTTCATCGAAGTTTCCACGTTGGATGGCCTCATAAAGGTCGAGTGCATGGGACTTCATCTGTCCCAACAAACTAAGATGTTCGGTAGAGTTGAGGAACATGCCACGGACAATTTCTGCCAAGATACCTTTAGCGGTGCGTGTAATGCCTGTATAATACAAGAGATGACAAGCACTATATTCGGGCACTGTGAAAAGATAGTCGGGCAACCATCGCACCAACGGACTTTGATTCATACCACTAGCGGTTTGCAACAATTTGACACCGCGAAGCACACCACCATATTGATCTTGCCACCCTCCACCCGTAGTGAGAAGTTGTTCAAGGACCAAGGTACGATTGCCGATTTCGTTCTTGTCCCATTGCAAGCCGCAGAAGTCAGACACGGCACCCAAAACGGTAGCCGCCAAGATGGAGCTAGTACCCAAACCGGAACCGGCAGGGATGGCAGACAGCAAGGTGACTTCGATACCCGAGCCAAATACCTTCAATTGTTCTTCGAGCGAAGCATAAGTAGCCAACGAGAATCCAGGTTGGAAACCGGCCAATACCAAGGCGGCCTTCGGAATGGAGAATGGAGAGCCTACTTGCGTAAAATGCGCCAATTCATCGTATGTTTTCACAACCTCCATCGCTCCGAGGTCGATGGAACGGAGCACAATATGAAGTTCTTTGCAAGGCTTGACATAGACTTGCAAAGGGGGTTGTCCGTTGAGTTCAATAGCGATGTTCACCACATTGCCGCCTTCGTTCAAGCAATACGGCGGTGTATCGGTCCACCCACCTGCCAAGTCAATACGAACAGGGCTACGTCCCCATACAATCTGGTCGGCATAAACATCGAGATGCGGTTGCTGTTTCTTTGCCAAAGCAGCTTCGGTCAAGCCTTCGCGCATCAAGGCGAATGCTTGATTCTCGTCTTCCTGATAAGGTTTGCCTCCAAGCTGGTTCACACGAGCACGGAACATCCGATCGCTGACACGAGTCATCATCGGCACGGTATCGGGAAGGGCTTGCGGCAAAGGCAATTGATGGAGGGCATACTGACGGGCTGCATCTTCCAAATTGAGCTGATAGAACACGCTACGCTCGTAGTTCTTCGCCAAGACACCCCAATTGGACACCCGGAAAGCTTCACGCTGGATGGTCAGACGGCGCAAGTTAGCATAAGCAGATATTTCGTCGGCCGAAAACTTGCGAGCTTTCAACCAAGCTTCCTTGCCTTCCTGCAAAACAGGCTCGGATACCATCCAACGCATCATCAAGCCCAATTCATCGATGGAATCGGTCATCGGGAAAATGCGGGCAGCTTGCAAATCGTGCGTCATTTCGACATCTGCCAAGGTCAAGCCACGAGCAGCGAGCCATTCGGCGAAAGGTTTGCCTTGGTACAAGGTAGAAGCATCGGCCAAATCACCCTTGAAAGCATCATGGAAACCATACGGACGGGCTACATAATCGACATCACCCATCGGCACTACATCAATGCAGACACCTGACGGCACATCGAGCACCCAATCATTGGTCGGCACGCCAGTAATGATGTTTTGCTGACGTAAAGTCCAATGCTTGCCCACGCAACTATTTTCAATCCAAATTTCGGCATTCGCACCAGTCAAGGTATAGGCAATGTCTGCATTTTGGACAAACATGGCCGGATGCGGCTTGACTTTATGATGCATGATTTCACGCTGATCAACAATGCGGTTCTGGATGTTCAGTGTAGAAGAAAGCAGTTCACGGCTGGTACCATAGTGATAGAACTCGCCACCCGGGAGCGGCAAGATGGCTACACTCAGTTGGTTCAGTTCCTCATCGGCGATACGTGGGTTTTCGCCC
>JAFYPV010000064.1 GCA_017559935.1 Bacteroides sp.
CTTGTAAGCACGCCATGCCGAACCGCAAAGGTATCCGCGTACAATCATTTCCACCGGGAAACCTTGGCACATTACACCTACAGTAACCATTGGGTCTGGTGTAGCGAGCTTCCAGTTCGGGCAGATATCAGTAGTAGCATCCAAGAACTTGGCTGCGATTTGGTTCAACATTTGTCCCTTGTAAGGAATGCCCTTCGGGAGCACTACGTCGAATGCAGAGATACGGTCAGTTGCGACCATCACTAGCTTTTCATCATTGATGTTGTACACATCACGCACTTTACCATGGTACACACTTTTCTGACCTGGAAAGTTAAATTCAGTAGCTGTTAATGCTTTACTCATAACTCTTATTTGTTAAATGTTTTTTCTTCTTTTTGTTTTTCTTCAAATTTTTCATAAGCCTCGACGATGCGAGTTACTAACTTATGTCGTACGATATCTTTCTTATTCAGTTCAATGAAGCTGATACCCTTAACTCCTTTTAAAATATGCATGGCCTGAACCAATCCCGATTTTTGTGAAGAAGGTAAGTCGATTTGTGTCATGTCTCCTGTGACAATCATTTTGGTGTTCATCCCCATGCGGGTAAGAAACATCTTGATCTGTTGGGTAGTGGTGTTTTGGGCTTCATCAAGAATGACTACAGCATCGTTTAATGTGCGTCCACGCATAAAGGCGAGAGGAGCGATCTGAATGATATTCAATTCCATGTATTCTTTCAGCTTGGCAGCAGGAATCATATCTTGCAAAGCATCGTACAATGGTTGTAAGTATGGATCAATTTTATCTTTCATGTCTCCTGGCAAAAAACCAAGTTTTTCACCAGCTTCCACTGCTGGACGGCTTAAAATGATTTTTTTGATTTCCTTGTTTTTCAGCGAACGGACTGCCAGAGCTATTGCTGTATATGTTTTTCCTGAACCGGCTGGACCGATGGCAAAAATCATATCGTTTTTTTCGTATTCCTTAACCAACTTCAGCTGGTTCTCACTGCGAGGAACAATAGGCTTTCCTGTAACACTGAAGACAATGGTATCTCCAGTTTTTTCTATTTGCGGGGTTTTTCCCTTAATGATGTCAATGATGACTTCTTCCTTTAATGAATTGTATTTAACACAATGTTTCTCTAAAGCAATGATACTTTCTTCGAAAGCACACATTTCTTCTTCATCACCCATCACCTTGATGACATTTCCACGTGCCACGATACGAAGCTTTGGGTACAAAGCTTTTACCATTTGTATGTTGGCGTTATTGACACCATAGAAAATTACCGGATCAATGTCCTCTAAAACTATATGTTTCTCTATCATTCAATTCAATTAGATACTCACGTACGATTATATTAAAGTGCAAATTTAGTGAAAGGTTTTTATTGTTTATGCTTTTATGGGTAATTTATTTGCATCATATTTTCGGAGAAAAGGATTTTCGGTTATCTTTGCCACTTATTAATGAATAATGATAATTACGCATGAAAAGAATAATCTATACACTGAGCTTGGCTTTTTGCATGTTGACAGCTTTGGCTTCTTGTAAGGAAAAAGATATGTCGATGAAGATGAATAATCCTCGTAATATCAAAGGAGTTATCAGTTATAAACGAAGCTTTGGAGACTTGAATGATACACATTTGGCTGCAGCTAAGAAGATTGGTATTAAACCATTGAAAGATCGTGAGGCAGCAGAGAGATTAGGAGGGAAGGTTATGGAAATCAAGGATGGCGACTTATATCAGGTAGATTCGTTGACACACTCCATTCCTTTTCTTGTGCCGAAAGCATATGCGTTGCTTGATAGTATTGGATCTAATTTCTTGGATTCTTTGGAAAGTAAAGGCTTGAATCCGAATCAGGTGATTGTCACTTCTGTACTTCGTACTGAAAATGATGTAAAGAAGCTTCGTCGAGTAAATGGTAATGCGTCAGCCAATTCCGTACATATGTTTGGTACGACATTCGATATCAGTTACAAGCGTTTCTTCAAGGTAGAAGATCCGGATGGACGTCCGATGCAGGATGTACGCTCAGATACATTAAAGTTAGTGCTTTCCGAAGTGCTTCGTGACTTGAAGAAGAAAGAATTGTGTTATGTGAAGTATGAATTGAAGCAAGGTTGTTTCCATATTACTGCCCGATGAGATACTTCGTTTATTTGGCTTACGATGGCACTAACTATCATGGTTGGCAGATTCAACCGAATGGTGCCAGTGTACAGGAAATGCTCATGAAGGCACTTTCCACTTTCTTGCGTAAGGATATCGAAGTGGTAGGTGCCGGTCGTACCGATGCTGGTGTGCATGCCAAGCTCATGATTGCACATTTCGACTACGATGCAGAGTTGGATGGCAAGACCGTAACAGACAAACTCAATCGTTTGCTCCCACATGACATTGCGGTGTACGATGTAAAGAAGGTAAAGTCCGAAGCCCATGCCCGCTTCGATGCCACTTACCGTACTTATAAATATTATGTCACCACCCGCAAGGAGCCGTTCAACCGGCATTATGCATGGCGCTTGTTCAATACCCTTGACTTTGCGAAGATGAACGAGGCTGCAAAGATTCTCTTTGAATACATTGACTTCACCAGCTTCAGTAAGCTCCATACCGATGTGAAGACCAACAATTGCAAAATCATGCATGCCGAGTGGACACAAGTAGACGAGCACGAATGGGTATTCACTATTCAAGCCGACCGCTTCCTTCGTAACATGGTTCGTGCCGTGGTAGGCACACTCGTCGAAGTTGGTCGTGGAAAGATGACGCTAGAGGGTTTCCGCCAAGTCATTGAGAAGAAGGACCGTTGCTCGGCAGGTAGCTCCGTGCCGGGGCATGCGCTCTTCTTGGTGGATGTGGGTTATCCGGAGGAGATATTCCTTGGTTAATTAAATATCGAATCAACATGAAAACACATCTATTTTTAGTAGCAACTTTATTGATTGCATTTTGTTCCTGTACAACCAAGAAATCACAAGAAGAAGTTTCCGTCCAATCATTGACACATGAAGTCTTGATGGATGATGAATGTATGATAGGCATAACCGGTGAATTGGCTTTGATGAATGATTCCATGGCGGTAGTCATTAGCCGTAAATCGGATAATGCTTTTCAGGTTTTGAATTATGTAGATAAGAAGACTTCTGAAGTAGGAAAAATAGGACAAGGACCGGATGAATTTCTGCTTCCTTTTGGCTTATCGGTGAAAGGATATGGATTTTCTGTCTACGATGCGAATAAATCCAGATATTCAACTATCCATCTGACTGGAACGGATGGTTCTTGGCGAGTTGAGCATCTTTTCAAGACGGATTCGCTGGAACATGTTTATATTCAACCTATTCGTGATAACAAATATATTGCATCAGGAATATATGAGGAGCACAAACTTGTGCTATTGGACAAGGACGGCTCTTTCTTAAAAGGATTCTGTGAGATTCCTTATCAGGATGAAGATGAAAAGAAGGTTCCAGGCATGGTGCGTTCACAAGTTTATCAAGGACAAGTAGCTGTTAGCCCTTCTGGTAAAAGGGTAGCGCATGCTATTATGGCAGGAGACTTAATCTATTTTTATGAAGTGTCTTCTGATGGAGAGTTGGTTCTGAAATCAAAACAAGAAAATGCTTATGCCCAATATGATCGTCAGTATGGTGCTCTTTATGCAGAATCCATGATTCATCATTATGATGTTTGTGCAACAGAGGAGTATGTCTATACCCTTTATTCAGGACGCAATTTGAAAGAACATGGGCAGAAGGCTTTCCAAAGCAATCTTATTCATGTGTATGACTGGGATGGAAAGTTGGTCAAGAAACTTCAATTGGATATAGATATTAAAGAGATGACGGTTACGAAGGATAATCAACAAGTTTATGCAATAGCCGATTTGCCCGACCCGGTCTTGGTGGTTTTTAAGCTTTGATTTAAATATATAAATAATGAAAAAACTATTCTATAGCGCAGCCTTGATGCTCGCCTTGCTCGCTACCAGTTGTGGCGATGCCAACCAAAAGACATCTGCCATTCCGCAGATAGATATGAATGCCGACTATCCTGAAAAGGAGATTTGCTTGCAAGATATAGCAGAAGTGAGTTACATTCCTTTGGAGACGACGGATGGGGTATTGTTGGATGAAGGTGCAGGGGTAGAAGCCTTGTCTTCAAAGGGTATAGTATGTGTGAGCGATAATAAGGTATATATTTTTAATTCTGATGGTAAGTTACGTTCTATCCTTGATAAAAAAGGCGAAGGACCGGGAGAATATCGTTATCTCTATTATACGGATGTCGATTGGGAACGTAAGGAAATTTATGTACACGATGATTCTCAGAAAGCGGTGCTTGTTTATTCATTGGATGGGACATATAAGAATCAGTTCAAAATCGATGTTACCATTCGTCAACATGATTTGTTGAATAACAATCAAGGTCATCTTGTTTTGTATAGGGAATATCAAGGCAAGGTCAGAGATGGTAAGGTAGAGCCGTATTGTCCGGTTGTCCGCTTGTCATTGGAAGATGGTAAGGTGGATAGTCTTTCTTTGCAGAATCATTACCATACGAATATAGAGATAAAGGCTCGTTTAGGGGATAGACATGTTTCTTTAATGATTCCTACACCCGCATTGACTCGACTGAATAATGAAGTGTATGTAAGCGAAGTGGCTTCGGATACCATTTATCGTTTAGTGGGTGATAAACATGAACCTTTCATTGTACGTACACCTTCTGTTCAAAATGAAGGTGAGAAGTATTTGTTGTATCTTCAAGGAATCATGCCTCATCATTATTACCTTCGTCTTCAGGCCAAGGTGGTTGATGATACTAACACCGTAGGAGATATGATTTATTCGAACGATAATAAGACCAAGATGTTGATGTATAATAAAGAAACGGAAGAAAGCTACGTCTCGGTTTTCAAGAATCAAGATTATCAGGCATTGGATTGTGATAAACTTACTTTCAATGGTTGCGATGCTCATTCCGCTTATCTAAAGTTGGAAGCTTTTAAACTCATCGAAGCCCTCGAAGCTGGCGAGCTGAGCGGAGAGCTCAAGACCATTGCCGAAGGTTTAAAGGAGGACGATAATCCGGTGCTCATGGTTGTGAAGTTCAAGGAATGAGATTACATGTATTGAATTGTTCCATTAAATGGAACTAAAATTCCCAGCTAGTGGAACTAAAAATTCCATTAGCTGGGATTTTTAGTTCCAAACTTTTAAACAGTTTGGAACTAATGCTTTCATTGAAGAAAAGCTGAAAATAGATACATCTACTTTCAGCTTCTTTCTTATTCTATAGTTACTTCTTGATTATAAGCTGTCGCCGAAATCTTCGCGGAACTTTTCCATCAAGCGGTTTGGCCAATTGCTTGTTGGCTCAAGACCACCCATGAAGAAGCGGAGCACCTTCGGTTCGTAAACGAACTTCAAACCACCGATGAGGTGACGGTTGTCGTACAACCAGTGCATACGGTCGATTACATAGTTGATTTGTGACAAAGTGAAC
>JAFYPV010000065.1 GCA_017559935.1 Bacteroides sp.
CTGGAATCCATGCTATCCGTTACGATTCGGAAGCTGATAGTATTACCATTACACATGATGCCAAGAACCGCAGTGGGTTTGCTTTGGGAGCTGTGTTGGCTGCCGAATATACTGCCAATCACGAAGGTTTCTTGGGTATGAATGACTTATTTCAATTTTAAACGATGAAAATAGAAGCGACACGTAAACAGTGGATAAAGTTTGCCATCGTCCTGATTCTTTGGCTGATTTTTTTGCTATGGCTGAAGAGTTGGTTAGGTTTGGTGGTAGTACCATTTATCTTTGACCTTTATATTACCAAGAAGATTCCTTGGACTTGGTGGAAGAATTCGAAGAGCGAGACAGTTCGTAGTGTCATGAGTTGGGTGGATGCCATTGTATTTGCTTTGGTAGCCGTGTATTTTGTGAATCTTTATTTTTTCCAGAATTATGTGATTCCGTCATCTTCATTGGAGAAGTCGTTGTTGGTGGGTGATTATTTGTTTGTGAGCAAGGCTAGCTATGGTCCTCGAGTGCCTCAGACTCCACTTCACATGCCGTTGACTCAGCATACATTACCGGTAGTCAATACTAAATCCTATTTGGAATGGCCAGCGTGGGACTATAAGCGAGTGGAGGGATTGGGTGATGTACAACTCAATGATATTGTGGTCTTCAATTTTCCTGCAGGTGATACCGTAGCGGTGAATGTTCCGGCAGAAGATATCTACCGTTTGAGTTATCAGGCTGGAAAGGAACTGACTAAACCTATTGATATGAATGGAATGACTGCTGAGCAACAGCGCATGGTATTCGATCATTATTATAAGGTAGGCCGTCAGTATATCGATGAGAATCGGAATATGTTTGGTGAGGTAATCAGTCGTCCGGTGGATCGTCGTGAAAACTATGTGAAACGTTGTGTTGGATTGCCTGGACAAATGCTGGAAATTAAAGATCGTATAGTTTATCTGGACGGAGTGGCCAATAAGGAACCGGATAACGTAGAATATCGCTATTTTGTGAAAGTACACAAGCCTATTCCAGATGATTTGGCTCATGAATTAGGTATCAGCCAAGAAGACTTGGCCTATTATTTTGCAGATAGTAAAACTTACAATATGCCGATGACGCCGAAAACCAAGGAGGCTTTGTTGGCTCGTAAAGACATTGTCGTATCCATTGAAGATGTTCCAGGTGATGATGCCGGAGGTCTTTATCCGATAAATAAACTCACTGGTTGGACTACTGATAACTATGGCCCGGTATGGATTCCCAAAAAGGGTGAATCCATCGAATTGAACTTGGATAATCTACCTATTTACGAACGTTGTATCCATGCCTACGAAGGAAATGACTTGCAGGTGAAGGATGGAAAGATTTATATCAACGGACAGCAGGCGGACAAATATACTTTCCAAATGGACTACTATTGGATGATGGGGGATAATCGACATAATTCTGCCGATTCTCGATTCTGGGGTTTTGTTCCGGAAGACCACATTGTAGGTAAGCCTATTTTCATTTGGTTATCACTCGACCCTGACCGTGGTTGGTTTAATGGAAAAATCCGATGGAATCGTTTGTTTTCTTGTGTAGATAATATTAAGTAAAGAATGAAAATTCATATACCCATTTGGCTGAAAGTCTTGATTACAGCTGTACTTTTAGTACTGCTGGTCAAGACTTTTGCTTTTACTTCCTGCTCCATTCCATTTACGGGGATGGAAAACACCCTCTATCAAGGGGAGAAAGTATTGGTAAACAAATGGAGTTATGGATTGCGTTTGCCTTTCACTACTTCCCGTCTCCTGTCTGAAAGAGTAAAAAGGGGAGAGGTGGTATTATTCAACAATCCCATTCCTGTCAATAAAGAGACACCTATCTTTGCTCGTGGCCTATTTATTAGTCGATGCGTAGGAGCGCCAGGAGATACTTTGATGCTGAATCGTGAACTTTTGGTTACAGACCAGCGAGTGTTAAGTCCCGATAGCAAGCAGCTGTATACTTATCCATATCAGGCGGAAGATACGTTACTTTTCACGTTGCAGCAATTGGGTATCCAGAAAAACCTATTAGTTGGTTATGCCGAAGGACGATACATGCGTAGTTTTAGCCGTTACGAGCATTATTTGCTGAAACAGCGTTTAGGTGCTTCTTTTGATATTCGTCCTGTACATGCTGATGATACGGATAGTCATCCGTTGGTCATACCTTCCAAAGGAAAGTCCATTCAGGTCTATCCATGGAATGTTACGTTGTTATGCAATACCATCCTTCACCATGAAGGCCGTCAGGCTTCTGTAAAAAATGACACGCTGCTGGTGGATGGAAAACCTATTACAGCCTATACATTTCAGCAAGATTACTATTGGATGGCAGCTAATAATCCGGTGAATCTGGCCGATTCCCGACTATTTGGTTTGGTTCCTCACGATCATTTGGTGGGACGGGCCGCCTATATTTGGTACTCCTACCGTAAAGAACGAATTTTTCAACCTGTACAATAATGGAAAAGACTGTATATCTTACTTCAGCCTATTTGGCACCTGTGGAATATTATGCTAAACTTTATGCTGCGGACAAGGCATGCATCGAACGTTACGATAATTATGTGAAGCAGACTTACCGTAACCGTTGTGTGATAGCAGCTGCCGATGGGCCGTTGGCACTCACGATTCCTACTGAGAAGAGTGATATGCTGAAGTGTCCCATGAAGGATGTTCGTATCTCTGATCATGGCAATTGGCGGCACATGCACTGGAATGCTTTGGTATCAAATTATCGCAATAGTCCTTTTTTTGAATACTATGCTGATGATTTCCGTGTGTTCTATGAGAAGAAATTTCCTTTTCTTTGGGACTTCAATCAGGAAATCTGTGCGTTAGTGTGTGAATTGATAGACATCCATCCTCAGATGGAGGGTACAGAGGAGTATCGTACTTCTTTCGCTGAGAATGAACAGGACTTCCGTGAAATTATCCATCCCAAGAAGGATTTTCGTACCGCAGACCTTGCGTTTCATCCCGAACCTTATTATCAAGTGTTCAAGGATAAGTTCGGTTTCTTGCCTAATTTGAGCATTGCAGATTTATTGTTTAATATGGGGCCGGAAAGTCTGTTGGTCTTGCAGAAATGTGTGCAGTTTTAAACAACTCTATATTACATAAAAAAGACCGCCATCTTTTTCTAAAACAATTCCAGCTTTTAGAAAAAGATGACGGTCTTTTTGTAAAATGATTATTTCTTTACCAACTTACCATTTACAGAAGTGATGGTGTAGCTCTGTCCTTTTTTGGTCTTGAAGCTCAGCGTCTGGTCGCCGTAACGAACTTGGCAAGGCTCACCTGCATTGGAAGTAATGACTGCTTCCATCAACTGACCATTTGACCAACGCAAGTTTACTTCGAAGTTACCGCGAGCCATCAAACCTTCTACAGAACCTTCTTCCCATGCATCAGGCAAAGCTGGAAGCAATTGGATGAAGCCCATGTGGCTTTGGAGCAACAATTCAGTTACACCGGCTGTACCACCAAAGTTACCGTCAATTTGGAATGGTGGGTGAGTATCCCACAAATTGTCGAGTGTACCGTTCTTCAAGAGGTTGCCGAAGAGCTTGTAAGCATGGTTACCATCCTGCAAGCGTGCCCATTGGTTGAGTTTCCAACCCATACTCCAACCGGTTGCACCATCGCCACGATGTTCGAGCACGATGCGTGCTGCCTTGGCAAGTTCCGGAGTAGTAATCGGTGAAAGGGTGTGACCCGGGTGCAAACCAAAGAGATGGTTCACATGGCGGTGTTCATCCTTCGGGTCGTCGATGTCGCGCGACCATTCCATCAATTGACCATAACGACCGGTTTGATAAGGTACGAGGTTGTCGAGCACTTCTTGCCATTGTTTACGAGTCTTTGCATCTACACCGAGAGCCTTGCTTGCATCGATGGCATTCAAGAGGATTTCGCGAATAACTGCATGAACGAAGGTCGCACCTTGGTCAACTGGTCCGTGTTCTGGCGATGTGGAAGGAGCAGCGGTATAGCTTCCGTCCGGACGCTTCCACAAGTAATCTACTGCAAAGATTGCACTGTTCTTAATAAGGTCGTAACCTACTTCCTTCAAGAATTGCTTGTCGCGAGTATAATCGTAGTATTCCCATACGTGGGTTGCCAACCATGGACCTGCCATTGGGTTGAAGTTCCAAGACATGTCTTGGCTACTCAATGGGCTGGCAAAACCAAAGATGTTAGCAGAGATAGAAGCTGTCCAACCACGAGCGCCGAAGTATGATTTAGCTACCTTTTCACCCGGCTTCACGAGGGTACGGATAAAGTCGATGAGTGGCCAGTTACATTCAGCCAAGTTAGTTGGAGAAGCCGGCCAGTAGTTCATCTGTACGTTGATGTTGTTGTGGTAGTCCACACGCCAAGGTCCGTCTACACCATTGGCCCACAGGCCTTGCAAGTTAGCAGGCATGTTGCCTGGACGAGAGCTGGCAATGAGCAAGTAACGACCGTATTGGTAATATATTTCTTCCAACTTGTAGTCAGGCTTGCCCTTACGGTAGCTTGCCAAACGCTTGTAAGTTGGGAGATCGTAGATGCTCGGATATTCGAGAGTCATCGGAGCATTCGGGTTCAAGTTGATCTTCACTCTGTTGAAAAGGCTCAAATAGTCTTCTTGGTGACGAGCCTTCAATTCGTCGTAGCTATGTGAGGCTGCTGCATCCATCATGGCTTGAGTGGATGCCACTGGATCTACACCTACATATGTCTTCGGGTCGGTGAAATCAGGGTTGAAGTTGATCTTATAATCGGTATCGGCAGTAAGTATGAATACTACTTCATCAGCTCCTTGAGCTACAAGCTTACCATCGGCAGTTGCCTTTACGCTACCACCCTTGTGCTGAGTCTGGATGCGGAGAGCAAATTCCATACCGTTGTTCTTCAACTTACCCACATAGAGCAAGCCCTTGTCGCCATCGGCTACCATCTTGCCTTCGGCTTCCGGATTGCCTGCGTAGCTGAATGTGAGGTTCTGCTTGCTTGGCTTGTCAGCGCTGAACTTCCAAACCATGGCGCTATCTGGATAAGAAGCGAAGTAAGTACGTTCGTACTTCACGCCATCCTTCTTGAAGCTGACTACGGCCAAGGCTGAGTCGATGGAGAGGATGCGCTTGTAGTCGCTCATGCCGATTTCACTGAGCCCGGTTTCGATGTAGGCTTCACCGAGGGTGGTGTAAGAACCGAAGCGGAACGGTTGTTCGCTATAGTCTTCGTATCCGGCCAAACCGTTGAAATTTTCGTAAGTAAGCTTGGCTGCCTTCTTCAAGTCGTTGTCGACGAATGCCTGGCGGATTTCCGGGAGAAGGTGAGCCGATTCCTTGTTCACGTTCCAATAGTATTCGGCACCTTTCGAAGTGTTCGGACCGCCACGCCACAAGGTCTTTTCGTTCAATGTGATGCGTTCAGCAGCTACCGAGCCGAGGATGTTACCCCCAAAGCTACCGTTACCGATAGGCAACGAACGTTCCTCCCATTCGCGGTCGGCACTATAATTATAGAACGAAGCCGCACCGCTTAGTTGGCATGGCTTGTCGAACCAAATGCTTAGACCTTTTGTCAAATCAGTGGTTTGCGCCTGCAAGGCGGAGGCAGCAAACAATGCGCTAATCAGATAAAGTTTTTTCATATAGTATGGTTTTAAATGTAAATTAATGTGGATAAATAGTCTTCGGCGAACATTTCGTTGGATACTTCCCAAAGTTCATGGGTTGTGAGGCTCTCGATACGGCAAAAAAGCTCTTGCGGGTCATCCATTTTGCCATAGTGCAAGAAAGTCTTTGCCATACCAAGGGCTGTGTTTTCCGCATGATCCCGTGCAACCCCAATCTGTCCGATGATTTGCTTTTTGGCAGCGGCTAGTTGGGCATGACTTAGTGGTTTGTCACGAAGCCGCTTCAGTTCTTTCTTGACCAATCGTATGCAGCGATCTACATGTTGATACTCGGTTCCGAAATAGATACAGAATACCCCTGTGTCGGTGTACGAAGTAAGGTTGGCTTCCACATTATAGACTAATCCGCTTCGTTCTCTTAAAGAGACATTCAGGCGGCTGTTCATACCTGGTCCGCCTAGGATATTGTTCAACAAGTAGAGAGCGGTACGTTTCTCACTATGCGCATCGTAACCACGACTACCTATCATTACATGTGCCTGATGTGTATCACGATGCAAAGTTCGGCTTTGAGGTACATAAGCCTGTGGACGTGTTCGAACCAATGTGCTGGTGCCTAATGTCAACTCTGCTGTTGCTTTTTCTACCAATCGTACCACTCGCTTGAAGTCAATGTCTCCTTGTACAAAAAAAATGGCATTTTCCGGACGATAGAACTGGGAGGTGAAGCGAAGAGCATCTTCTGTCTTGAATTGATGCAGAAATTCCGGTTTACCCAAAATGTTTCTTCCCAACGGATGGTTGGGGAAAAGCAATTCCTCGAAGTCATCGAAAATCAGTTCGCAAGGGCTGTCCTCATAGCTTTGAATTTCATCGATGATGACTTCCACTTCCTTCTCAATCTCAACTTGTGGGTAGGTACTGTGGAAAACAATGTCTGCCAATAGTTCTACTGCACGTGGGAAATGTTCTTTAAGGAAGGCACTATAAATTACGGTTTCTTCTTTGTTGGTATAGGCATTGAGATCACCGCCCACATGCTCCATGCGGTTAAGGATGTGCCAAGCATGTCGTTTTTGTGTCCCTTTAAAAATAAGATGTTCCACAAAATGCGCCATGCCTTGTTCATTGTCTGCTTCATCACGAGTACCGGCATCAATAGCAAATCCGCAATAGGCCACTGCCGATTGTGTAGGGGCGTGGATTATGCGTAAGCCATTGGGTAATGTAAAAGTATGATATATCATGTTTTTTCTCTGATTCTTCTTCAGTTAGACAAAAATACAATAAAAGTTATTGCTATTCTTCAAAAAAAACAGATATTTGTATGTTTAAGCGAAAAATAAGATGGAAAAGATTGGTATTTTCTGTTCGGCTGCTGATTCGATTGAAGCCATTTATTTTGAGAAGGCGAGAGAATTGGGAGTTTGGATGGGACAGAATAAGAAAACCTTGGTATATGGGGGAGCTAACCTTGGATTGATGGAGGGTATAGCTCAGGCAGCAAAAGCACATGGTGCTTTCGTTATGGGAGTAGTGCCGACCAAGTTGGAGGAAAGAGGAGTCGTTAGCGATTTGCTTGATGTTACTTTCCGAACCGATAATTTGAGCGACCGAAAGGATGTTATGTTATGTGAGTCGGATGTGTTGGTTGCTTTACCAGGAGGTGTCGGGACTTTGGATGAAGTCTTCCATGTAATGGCTTCGGCTAGCATCGGCTATCATGCCAAGAAAGTCATTTTCTACAATATTAATGGCTTCTGGAATGATTTGTTGGGTTTCTTGGAAAGCATGAAAGAGAGTAAGTTTGCCCGTCGTCCTTTAGAGAATTTCTATCTTGTGGCGAATAATTTGGAAGAATTAATAGAATATCTAAAATAATTATACTTAGAATCTAACGTAAATTAAACGGTATGAGAAGAGTAATAGGTATCGGAGAAACAATACTTGATATTTTGTTCAAAAATAATCAGCCGACGGTAGCTGTGCCGGGAGGTTCGGTATTCAATGGCCTGGTTTCATTAGGACGTGCTGGAGCGAATGTTACTTTCATCAGTGAAGTAGGGGGAGATAAAGTTGGTAACATTATCCTCGATTTCATGAAGGACAATGGGATCAGTACGGACAATGTCGTGGTCTATCCTGATCGTAAGTCACCCGTGTCATTGGCGTTCTTGAACGAAAAGAATGATGCTGAGTATTCCTTTTATAAGGATTATCCGAGCCTTCGTCTCGATGTGGAGATGCCGGAGGTAACAAGCGATGATATCATCATGTTCGGTTCGTTTTATGCTATCACACCTCAACTCCGCGATAAAGTGAAGGAATTGCTTGATAAGGCACGCAAGGCAGGAGCCATCATCTATTATGATGTGAACTTCCGAAGCACTCATGCTAGCGAGGCTATCAAGCTGATGCCGACTATTTTGGAGAACTTTGAGTATGCTGACATCGTGCGTGGTTCTACCGAGGATTTCGGCAATATGTTCGGTATGACCGATGCGGACAAGGTATATCAGCATAAGGTGGGCTTCTATTGTCCTCGTTTCATTTGTACCAATGGAGGCGATGGTTTATGCTTACGTACCAAGACAGTAAAAAAAGGCTATCTGGTAGAACCATTGAAGACGGTGAGTACAATCGGTGCGGGCGATAACTTCAATGCCGGTTTGGTGTTCGGTCTCTTGAAGAATAGAATTCGTAAGGCCGACCTCGATGAACTGACCGAAGCCGACTGGGACAAGATTGTCGCCAGTGGCATGTCGTTCAGCCGCGAAGTGTGTGCAAGCTTGGACAATTACATATCGAAAGAGTTCGCTGCTTCTCTATAAAGCGGCCAAGCTGCTTGTAATATCTTGTTCTTGAGCAAGGAGGGATAATCGGGATGGGCTTCGAAGAAAGCCTGCAATTCTTGATATGCCTCTTTGCTCTTATAGTTTCCAAGCAAGGCGCTTACCCAATTCTTAGGGAAAAAGATATCACCTGTACGTTGCACTTCTTGTAGCACTTCCAATCCCGGACGGATATACTTCACCGAATAAGGCTGGCGCAACGGATGGCTCAAGTAACTCAAAGCACTGGTTGCCCAAGGTTCGATGCGACGGTTTTCTGCTTTCAAGAGTGATTGGAAGAAGGCATCCATCTGTAACGTGTCCGGTGTTACGGCCTGTACGATAAAATCGAATTGGCGTTGGCGATCGGGATTGGTGATACGCTTGCGTTGTGTCTCTCGGATGCTTTCGTATTGTTCCGGCAAGTGCAAAGCTAATTCGTAGGCCATTGTCATATAATCGCGCTCGTTCAGCATGGGGTGCGATTGTGTTTCCCATATTTGGTAAAGCTTTTCAATGCTCTTGCTTGCTTGTGCATTCAAGACGAGTGAGCGTGTAAGTTGGAGGCGACAAGAAGCAAGCGGATGCTTTTCTGCCCATTCCCAAATCTTTTCTTCCAACTTTTCATCCCTCAGATTTTGCAATGGGGTACCTAAATAGCCACAAATGGTGGACGCGGTTAAGGCATTCTTTTCTGCCTTTAGCCCGTTAATCAAGGCTTCTATCCATTCTTTGTCCGAAATCAAATTAGCTTGATAGTTCTCGTACAGCATCATGAGGAGTGACTGGCGGGCAGTATCGTCTGCGGTTTCTTGCCAATGTGCTAAAAGCCATTCACGGCTTTGTTCATCAGGAATGAAAAGTCCATAGCCTCTTCCATCGGTATTTGGTAGGATGGCTTGAGTGCCCAAAGGAACGGTCAGGGCGTATGTTTCTTGGTTCAAGTTGACTTCTGCAGTGGTGCTTTCATCCCCAAGGAACGTGATTTGGAAACGTTGCGGCCATAGCAATCCCCGGTTCAACGGGTCACGTTGGCGGATTTCCAGTTGTCCGCATCTGTTGGTGAAGGTGATGTGCGGCATGCCTTTTTGATTCACCCATACATCGCTAAAGGTTGCCAAGTCTTCTTCGCTTTTGGCATCGAGGATGGCTATTAGGTCATCCCAAGTGGCATTGCCATAGGCATGGGCTTTCAAGTATTCGCGGATGCCTTCTTGGTATGCCTCTTCGCCCATGATTTCCACTAGCTTTTGCATCATAACCGGGGCCTTATTATATATGATGTTACCATAAATAAGCCCGGCGTTGCGCAGGTTATCCAAAGGCTGACGGATGGAGTTGCTTCCCAAAGTGCGGTCTTCGGCAAAGGAAGCAGCCGTGTAAGTCTTTATCCAATTGAGCGGATGGTTCACACTTGGGAAAAGCGGTTCGGTGATGCATGCCGCGAAGTAATTGGCAAACACTTCTTTGGTCCATACATCGTTGAACCAGTCCATGGTAACATAATCCCCAAACCACATATGGGCGGTTTCGTGAGCAATGAGTTTGGCGCGGGCCAACTCCTCATCCAATGTAGGATGTTCGCTCAAGAACATACGGGTATCATTATATAAAGTGGCTCCTGTGTGTTCCATACCTCCATATTGAAAGCCTGGCAAAATAATGAAGCTGTACTTGGCAAAAGGGTAGGTGATGTCGGTGTAGTCTTCCAGCCAGTGAAGGGATGAAGCCACTTGTTGGAAGATAATATCCAATTGTGCCACCTTTTTCGGGTCAGTCTCGCGATGATAAGCGGTGAGGATGCGTTCGGCATCGGCATATTCCACCTTCTTCAACTTACCTGCCACAAAAGAGAACAAATAAGTGCTCAATGGCTCGGTTGGGTGGAAGGCGATGTGCTTTCTACCATCGGTGATGGTCTCCGATTTGACAGAGGTATTTGATACGGCTTCCCATTCGGTAGGGACTTCCAATTGCAGAGTGAACTCAGCTTTCAAATTTGGCTGCTCGAAGCAAGGGAAGACGGTGCGGGCACGGTCGGGTACCAGCAAGGTGTAAAGAAATTCGTCGTTGCGATTGAGCGATTGGTTGCCGGCGGTGAAGCAGATATGGACTTCGTTGGCTCCCTTTTCGGTAACCTTTTTGGGGATGATTAAATGTTCGTTTTGAAAACGATATTCGCAAGGCTGGCCATTGACGGAAACCGTTTTGATCTTATCCTCGTTTTCGCGGAAGTCGAGGATGATTTCTTGCGGATGTTGAAGGGTGAACTGAATCCGTGCTTCTCCCTCTACGGCTTCTTGCTTTTGCTTGGGGATGGAGAAGGAGAGTCCGTACTTCAAGTCCTTGATTTCTTGTTTACGGAATTGGGCGAGTTCCAAAGAAATGCCCTCTTCGTAAAGCTTATGGTTCTTGTCATTGGTTTGGCAGCTCCCGAAAAGGAGGCAAGCTGCCAATGCCAAGTATTTGAATGTCTTCATGGTGATTATTTAAAATGTTCCATATTGTCTGCTGCCAGCTTTTTGACTTTTCGTTGCGAAGCGATGAACGCGCCTCCCAATACTCGTTGGCCATCGTAGAATACGGCCGATTGTCCCGGGGTGATGGCTGAGGCTTCTTCCAAGAAATGAACCAGCATCTGTCCGTTTTCAAGCGGAAGTACTTTGCAAGGGATAGGCTTGCTACGATAGCGGATGCGCACCGTCAGATTCTCGCAATTCAATACTTCGTTTGTGTCAATCAGCATGGCATCTTCTGCCAGCATATATTCAGTTTTCAAGTCATCAGCAGTACCTAGCATCACCGTATTCTTTTCGGCATTGATGCGAAGGACGTGTGCTGGATGCCCCAAGGCAATGCCCAAGCCTTTACGTTGGCCAATGGTATAATAAGGGAATCCTTTGTGCTGACCAATCTTCACCCCTTTGCTATCGACAAACAGTCCCGGGCCTATCTTTGTATCAATGTCAGGAATTTGTTGCCGTAAGAAGTCGCGGTAGTCACCTTCGATGAAGCATACTTCCATGCTTTCTCCATCCTTGGCCTTTGATTCAAATCCTTTCTGTTTCAGGTATTCACGAACTTCTTGCTTGGTGTAGTTACCCAATGGGAAATGGAAACGACGGAGAATCTCTTGAGGCAATCGCCAAAGGAAATAGGATTGGTCTTTGGTCATGTCATCGCCCGCTACAATGTAACGGTTCCCGTTCCGTTCTTCCAGTCGGCAATAGTGTCCGGTGGAAATCCATGCACAATCGGTTTGGTCTGCCCATTCGCAAAGGATACGTTCTTTAAATAAAGGATTGCACATTACGCAAGGGTTCGGTGTCCGGCCTTGCATATATTCATCGATAAAATACTTTACGATAACTTGCTTAAATTCCTCACGTACATCGGCTACATGATGTTCGATGCCCAACTTCTCTGCCAATGCCCGAGCTTCGAGGATAAAGTTCGGTTCCTCTTGTTCCGGTGTTGCGAATTGCGATGCTACATCCCAGGTGCGCATGGTTACACCCACTACTTCATATCCCTGCTCCTGAAGCATGATACAGGTGGCAGAACTGTCTATTCCGCCGCTCATGCCTACCAATACTTTCTTGTCTGATTTTATCTGATTCATGAAACAAAGATATAAATACTTTATTGTATCTTTGCGAATCAAGTGCGAAAAAGATGAAAGAAGATTTTAATATACGTGAACAACAAATATCCAAAAAGGAGCGCGATTTCGAGAACGCTTTGCGTCCGTTGAACTTCACTGATTTCAATGGTCAGGATAAGGTGGTCGATAATCTGCGTATCTTTGTCAAGGCTGCCCGCCTTCGTGCCGAGGCGCTTGACCATGTGTTGCTTCATGGTCCTCCGGGGCTAGGTAAAACTACATTAAGTAATATCATTGCGAATGAATTAGGTGTAGGATTTAAAGTGACGTCGGGACCGGTACTCGATAAACCGGGTGATTTGGCTGGGGTACTTACCAGCCTCGAACCGAACGATGTGCTTTTCATTGATGAAATCCATCGCCTAAGTCCTGTAGTGGAAGAGTATTTATATTCTGCGATGGAAGACTATCGCATTGACATCATGATCGACAAAGGGCCTTCTGCTCGAAGTATTCAGTTGGAGTTAAGTCCGTTTACTCTGGTGGGTGCAACTACCCGTAGCGGTTTGTTGACGGCTCCGTTGCGTGCCCGTTTTGGTATCAATCTTCATTTGGAGTATTATGATGATAGTATTCTGTGCCGCATTATCCAACGTTCTGCTAGCATTTTGAATGTGCCTTGTGATGCGGAAGCTGCGGGTGAAATCGCTTCTAGAAGTCGTGGAACTCCTCGTATTGCCAATGCTTTGCTTCGTCGGGTGCGTGATTTTGCACAAGTGAAAGGAAATGGTCGCATAGATATCGAAATCGCCCGCTATGCATTGGAAGCATTGAATATCGACCGTTATGGATTAGATGAAATAGATAATAAGATATTGACTACCATCATTGACAAGTTTAATGGAGGTCCGGTGGGATTGACTACCATTTCTACTGCTTTGGGTGAAGATCCAGGCACAGTAGAAGAAGTTTATGAACCGTTCTTGATTAAAGAAGGATTCTTAAAACGGACTCCTCGTGGTCGTGAAGTGACAGAATTGGCATACAAACATTTGGGAAGAAGTATCTTTAGAGAAAACACCTTATTTGATTGATATGGCAGGATTAAAATCACTACTGAAAGATACAGCCATTTACGGCATTAGTAGCATTGTTGGCCGTTTTTTGAACTATTTGTTGGTACCAATCTATGCAGCATCCATGTCGGCTGCATCGGGCGGCTATGGTGTGGTGACCGAAGTGTATGCTTGGACGGCTTTGCTCATGGTTATCCTTACTTATGGTATGGAAACCACTTTCTTCCGCTTTGTCAATAAGGATACAGAAGATCCGAAGAAGGTCTATTCAACGGTTTTGACTATGGTGGGAAGCACTTCGTTGCTTTTCATTGCGGTGTGTATGACCTTCTTGAATACTATTGCTTCTACTATGGGTTACGCAGACCATCCGTGGTATATTGGTATGATGATGCTGGTTATCGCCATGGATGCCTTCCAATGCTTGCCTTTCGCCTACTTGCGATACAAGAAACGTCCGTTGGCGTTTGCTGGATTGAAAATGCTCTTCATTGTCATGAACATCATTCTTAATTTGGTATACTATGTGGGAATGGATGGAAGTGATGTATTTTATGCTTTCTTCTTTAATTTGATTTGTACATCGGTCATCATGCTTTTGCTTATTCCTCAAATTAAATTAGGAGGTGGTTTTGATGCATCGTTGGCCAAGCGGATGTTGAAATACGGCTATCCTATATTGATATTAGGTATTGCTGGTATCTTGAATCAGGTAGCGGACAAGATAATCTTCCGTCATGTCTATCCGGGAGAAGATGCTCAAGTGCAACTCGGTATCTATGGGGCTGCAAGCAAGATAGCCATGATTATGGCCATGCTTACGCAAGCTTTCCGTTATGCCTATGAACCTTTTGTGTTCGCCAAGAGTAAGGATAAGGATAGCAAGGTGATGTATGCTAATGCAATGAAGTATTTCATTATTTTTACGCTCTTGGCGTTCTTGGCGGTAGTCTTCTACATCGACATTTTGAAGTACATCCTCGCACCTGATTATTGGTCGGGTTTGCGTGTAGTACCGATTGTGATGATGGCAGAAATCTTCATGGGGATATATTTCAACCTCTCGTTCTGGTATAAGCTGATTGATGAGACCAAGTGGGGAGCCTATTTCTCCTTTGCCGGATGTGCGGTACTCATTGCCATCAATGTATTCTTCGTGCCAATCTATGGCTATATGGCTTGTGCATGGGCAGGCTTTGCCGGTTATGCCGTGGCAATGCTTCTTTCTTATTTCGTAGGGCAGAAAAAATATCCTATCAATTATGATTTGAAGTCGATAGGGAAGTATGTAGCAGCTGCCATTGCCTTGTATTTGGTATCCGAAGGCTTGCCGTTTGAAAATGTATGGGTACTGTTGGCTATTCGTACCTGCTTGTTGATGGCATTTGTTGCTTACATTGTAAAGAATGATTTCCCATTGAGGAGTTTACCTGTGATCGGGAAGTATTTTAGATAAAAAGAAAAGGGAAATGCATTCGCATTTCCCTTTTCTTTTTGTTCTATTTCTTTTTAGGCTTTCTGCGTGCCCAGCCTTCTTCTTCAAAATTAGGCTCATCACCCTTCAGCCATTTGCTGTTTTCAGGAGCAAAGAACTTCATCCAGTCATCCTTTTTCTTAGGACCACGGGCAGCTGTGTAGCCACGTTCTTCACGGCTTGGCTTATTCTTCTTTTCCTTCTTTGGCTCTTTTTCTGCTTTGGCAGGCTTTTCTGCTTTGCGGGATTCTTTCTTTGCAGAACCTTCCTTGCGGGAATCACGTTTCTTTCCGCCCTTGTCGCTCTTGCCATTGTTTTCTCCGGCAAGTTCTACTATCACACGGCGCCCATTGATGTTCACCTTGTTCAATGCTTTGATGACACCGGCAGCTTGGTCTTCAAGTACTTCGAAGAACGAGAAGTTCTGCATCAAGTCGATGCGGCCGAGGTCTACGCGTTGCTTCTTGACATGGCGGTTAATCATTTCGATGATTTGAGTGGCGAAGAATCCATCGCTTTTACCCATGTTGAGGAACAAGCGAGCATAACCTTCTTCGGCTTTGCGAGAAGTCTTTTCTTTGTCGGTGCCATGATTCTTACGCTTGTTTTCCTTGTCAGCATCTTGATGATCCTTCTTGCTCGGAGTCTCGATTTCCGGAGCGTTGCTATAGTATTCCAAGAAGCGGTTGAACTCCATCGAAACTACACGCTTCAAGAGGTCTTCCTTCGAGAGCCATTCCAGCTTGCGGTAGATACCTGGAAGGAAGGCTTCGATTTCTTCTTCATTTACCTTTACCTTTTCAATATCGTCGATAACCTTGATGAGCTGTTGTTCGCAGATTTCCTTGCCGGTAGGCATTTCGCCGATGGTGAACTTTTTGTTGATGATGCGTTCGATTTCTTTCATGCGGCTCTTTTCTCGTAGGTTCATGATGGCAATGGAAATACCTGTCTTGCCGGCACGACCTGTACGACCGCTTCGGTGGGTATAAACTTCCACATCGTCAGGCAAACCGTAGTTGATAACGTGTGTCAAGTCGTTCACATCCAAGCCACGGGCAGCTACATCGGTAGCTACGAGCAATTGCAAATGGCCTTGGCGGAACTTCTGCATCACGAGGTCGCGTTGAGCTTGCGAGAGTTCGCCATGAAGAGAGTCGGCATTGTAACCGTCTTGAATCAACTTGTCGGCAATTTCCTGAGTCTCCTTGCGGGTACGGCAGAAGATGATACCATAAATCTGCGGATAGTAGTCGGCAATGCGTTTCAAAGCATTGTACTTATCTTTGGCATGAACCATGTAGGCGACGTGGTTCACATTTTTGGTTCCTTCGTTCTTGGTACCGATGGTGATTTCTTTGGCATCTTTCAAATATTGCTTAGCGATGCGTGAGATTTCAGCGCTCATCGTAGCAGAGAACATTAGTGTATTACGATCAGAAGGCACTTGTTCAAGAATAGCATTGATGCTATCTGTAAAGCCCATATTTAGCATTTCATCTGCTTCATCCATTACCACATTGATGATGCCGTCGAGTTTCGCTACACCACGTTCCATCAAGTCGATGAGGCGACCCGGAGTAGCTACGATAATGTGTACACCGGTTTTCAACATACGAATTTGGC
>JAFYPV010000066.1 GCA_017559935.1 Bacteroides sp.
ATCGGATATACTGCTGATTCAATATCATCGCCCACGATGCGGACTTCTTTGGCACGAATCTGTTCATTGATTCGGTGTTGCCCTTTTAAATTGTCATTCTTCATTCAAAAACTTAATTAGTTTCCTGTTTGTTTTTCTTTTAATTTAATGATTAATTCTTTATTAACGCAAAAGCGCTTAAAGGGTTCTTTCGCAAACGGGTGCAAAGTTACCATTTATTTATCATTTCTGAAACTTCTTCAGCAATATTTTTACCAAATTCTGCAATTTTCATGGTTCCCTTGTCGCCTTCGCCTTGTTTACGTACAGCAACTTCGCCATTTTCGGCTTCTTTTTCTCCTACGATGAGCATATATGGGATACGTTTCATTTCATTGTCGCGAATCTTACGGCCGATTTTTTCGTTACGGTCGTCTACAATTGCACGTACATCGAACTTACGCAATTCGGCTTTTACCTGTTCTGCATATTCGTTGAACTTTTCAGAAATAGGAAGAATAGCTACCTGATCTGGAGTCAACCACAATGGGAACTTACCAGCAGTGTGCTCAATCAACACAGCACAGAAACGTTCCATAGAACCGAACGGTGCACGGTGAATCATTACCGGACGGTGCTTCTGGTTATCAGAACCCATGTATTCCAACTGGAAGCGTTCCGGCAAGTTATAGTCTACCTGAATAGTACCCAACTGCCAACGACGACCGATAGCATCCTTCACCATGAAGTCGAGCTTAGGACCATAGAATGCAGCTTCACCATATTCTACCTTAGCTGGCAAGCCCTTTTCAGCACATGCTTCAATGATAGCTTGTTCTGCCTTGTCCCAGTTTTCTTCACTACCGATGTACTTTTCACGGTTCACCTTGTCGCGCAAAGAAATCTGAGCTTCGAAGTTCTGGAAGTTCATTGACTTGAACACGATAGAGATGATATCCATTACACGAGTAAATTCTTCCTTCACCTGATCTGGACGACAGAAGATGTGTGCATCGTCTTGAGTAAAGCTACGTACACGTGTCAAACCGTGCAACTCACCGCTCTGTTCGTAACGACATACAGTACCGAATTCTGCCAAACGCAAAGGAAGATCCTTGTAAGAACGCGGAGTGTTCTTGTAGATCATACAATGGTGAGGACAGTTCATTGGCTTCAAGAAGTATTCTTCGCCTTCTTCCGGAGTGTGGATAGGCTGGAATGCATCCTTACCGTACTTCGCATAGTGACCTGAAGTTACATAGAGCAACTTGTTACCGATTGGCGGACAAATTACTTCCTGATATTCGTAACGAGCCTGGATGCGACGCAAGAAGTCCTGCAAGCGGAGACGAAGAGCAGTACCCTTCGGCAACCACATAGGCAAGCCCTTACCTACTGTATCCGAGAACATGAACAAATCCATTTCCTTACCGATCTTACGGTGGTCACGCTTCTTGGCTTCTTCAAGCATCACCAAATATTCGTCCAACATCTTCTTCTTAGGGAAGGTAATACCGTAGATACGAGTCAACTGCTTACGATCTTCCTGGCCTCT
Source organism: Bacteroides sp. (assembly GCA_017559935.1). GTDB lineage: Bacteria > Bacteroidota > Bacteroidia > Bacteroidales > Bacteroidaceae > Phocaeicola. The sequence goes on from JAFYPV010000066.1 coordinate 1,535, forward strand.
CCAATATGCACCTGCTACAGACAACAACTTGATTGCCTTGATAGGAGCTGTATTGATCAAGTGAGGACCACGGCAAAGGTCGGTAAATGCACCTTGAGTATAAGTTGTGATATGTCCGTCTTCCAATTCAGAAATCAATTCGCACTTATAAGTTTCGCCTCTTTCGCCAAACTTCTTCAATGCGTCTTCCTTAGAGATGTTTTCGCGAACCAAAGCTTCTTTCTTAGAAGCCAATTCCTGCATCTTCTTTTCAATAGTAGGAAGGTCTGATTCCTTAATAGTTGCTTCACCTGGATCTACGTCATAGTAGAAACCATTTTCAATAGCAGGACCGATACCGAACTGAATGCCCGGATAAAGTTCCTGCAAAGCTTCTGCCAACAAGTGAGCACTTGTGTGCCAGAATGCATGCTTACCTTCTGCATCATCCCACTTGTAAAGAACAACGTTTGCATCTTCGTTGATAGGACGCGACAAATCGATTGTTTCACCGTTCACACCACAAGCCAACACGTCTTGTGCCAAACGTGAACTGATGCTCTCTGCAATCTGCAGACCTGTAACTCCTTCGTTATATTCACGAACAGAGCCGTCGGGGAAAGTTATCTTTATCATAATTTTTATGTTATATTCTTTATTCAAGGTTGCAAAAGTAGTTAAATCTTTTGGATTACAGCTACTTTTATCTAAAAATGTTATTCAGGTCTTTCTGTGAACCGCTTGATGATGTTGTAAGCCGAATACAATCCTAATTCACCTGCTTTACTTAAATCCTGTACACCTTGGCGGTTATTTCCCAAGTAAATATGGGTCAGACCACGGTTATAGTATGCTTCAGCCAAATTGGGATCCAATTCCAAAGCACGGTCGTAATCCACAATCGCTGCCCGATAATCTTTCAATGCAGCCAGGATATTACCTCTATTATAATAAGCAAAGACAAAATCTGGAGCCAGTTCAATCACTTTATCCAAATCGCGTTTTACCAATTCATGGTCTGCACCTTTGATAGCAGCCATTGACCCGCCGTTTCTATCTTTCTTTTCATAGTCCTGAGATACTCGCTGGTACTCCAACTGTTTGTATCGTACAATGGCACGATTGAAATAAGGCAAGAAGAAATGAGGTTCACACTTGATGGCTTCATTCAAATCGACCAAAGCATTATCCAAATCCTGTACCAGATAAAAATCAAGAGCACGGGCGAATCTCTTATGAACATCATCCGGATTATTCACAATGGCACTGGTCTGTTCATCGATAGAAGCAAAATGCTTATTGGCCTGTGCTTCTGTCAAAGCTGCCTCGTCATTGGTGATTAAGAGATTTTCCGGATAAGTATGACGACTATTCAATTCATCTATATACTTATAATAATATACTTGTCGTTTGACGTCGTTGTACTTCTCATAATAAGTCAACACAAACATCGGCTGAGGAACAATGTTCACATTGCGGTCTTGTACCCTTCCGCGATAATCATTCTTATACTTTTCCTCCATGCCGTCATTATCCGCCACCACTATCTTGCGATAGTTATTCATATTCTTATCGGATTTCTTACGGGTCTTTTCTTCGCCATCTGCCGGTTGCTTCTTGACTCCATTCTGCATATCCAGATGTGCCTTCAACACAACAAACTCATCGGCTTCCGCCCCTCTTTTATCTCCAATCTTTTTACGGGCAGCAGCACGATACTGATAACCAGCCAAGAAATTGGGATACTCTTCGAGTACTGTGGAATAATCTTTGATAGCCCCTCGAAGATCGCCGGTCTGGTCGAGCAACAAGCCACGATTAAAAATAGCCATCATGTTATCGGGCTCCATCTCAATAACAAAGTCGAAATCCTCAATGGCACGATTATCATCTCCCACTTGTGCACGGAGCAAACCGCGATTATAGTGACCGATAAAGTTATTCGGATCCATATCCAAAGCTAAATCATAGTCCGCCATGGCACCACGGAGATTATTCTGGTGATAACGGGACAAAGCACGATTGATATACAAGCCGGAATTACGGACAGACAAATGAATGGCTTTTCCCAAATCGGTTTCTGCATCCTTGTATTTTTCCTGCATCAGATACAACATCGCTCTAGACGCCCAAGTATCCGGATCATAACGGTCAATTTCAATCGCCCGATTGAAATCCTTTTCTGCAGTCAAGGTATCGTTCTGTTTCAAGTCCACTTCCCCACGCATCAAATAAGCCTTGGTATAACGAGGAGAAATGATAATCAAACGGTCAAGGTCTTTTTTTGCTGCATCATAATCTTTCTGGCGGATACGACACATAGCCAGATTATGCCACAACGGAACATTTTCAGGATCAAGTTCCAATGCTTTTAAATAATCCTTAATAGCACCATCCAATTTGTCTTGCTGAATACGAGCCAATCCACGAACTTGATAGGCATTTACAACAAACGGATTACGTTCGATTGCTTCTGTACAGTCGCTCTCAGCTCCGGGGAAATCGTCCAAATTGATTTTAGCCAATCCACGGAAGAAATAGGGATCGGCCATGTAAGGCTTTGCATTGATGACTTGATTGAAATATTGGATAGACAATACGTAATCCTCAAAATAAAGAGCATTACGTCCAATCGCCATCACACGTTCCGTATTGATTTGTGCCCATCCGAACAACGGACACATAACCAATAACAAAAAAAAGGTTATACTATACTTCATTTATTTGACAGTCTTAACTTTATATGAACAACGTACACTACCCTTTAGCATATTGTTCAACTTGCCTTTAATCATCTGCTTACGCAAAGCCGAAAGATGATCAATAAACATCTTGCCTTCCAAATGATCGAATTCATGCTGCATGCAACGGGCTTCAAAACCTTCTACCCATTCATCATGTTCCTGGAAGTCTGCATCCAAATATTGGACACGAATCTTGGTAGGACGTTTCACAGGTTCGTGAATACCCGGCAAGCTCAAACAGCCTTCATCCATGGTATCAGTTTCTTCGTTGGTTTCGATGATATGCGGATTGATGAATGCCTTACGGTAACCCTTGTATTCAGGATAATCATCCGACATGATATCCAAATCGATTACAACGACACGAATAGGCAAACCTATCTGTGGAGCTGCCAAACCACAACCGTCAGCACGATCCATCGTATCGAACATATTCTCAATCAACTGTTTCAAGTTTGGATAATCAGGAGTAATGTCTTCTGCCTCCTTACGCAATACGGGTTGACCGTAGATATAAACTGGTAAAATCATGTTGTTTCTTTTTATAATTTAAATTGATATTTTTTCGATTCCAAATATGACTGTAAAATTATAGTAGCACTGATTTCATCAACCAAAGCTTTGTCTTGACGCGCCTTCTTCTTTAAACCACCATCCAACATGGCTTGATGAGCTAATACCGAAGTGAACCGTTCATCCACCATTTCAACAGGAATCTGTGGGAGTTTTTTTCTCAGTAGATTGACAAACGGAGTAATACGTTTCATATTCTCCGAATCTTCGTTATTCATCTGCTTAGGATGACCAATAATAATTCGTTCCACTTGCTCCTTCTCCACGTATTTCAATAGAAAATCCATTAACTCTGTCGTAGGAACTGTGGTCAAGCCATTGGCTATAATTTGGAGAATGTCCGTCACAGCTATACCTGTGCGCTTCTTCCCATAATCGATTGCTAATATTCTACCCATATCTGGTGCAAAATTACAAATTTATCCCTACCTAATTTATATATATATAATAAAAAATACAAAATTAAAAAGCGGCTACCCAAAGGCAACCGCTTTTCAACTACTATATTTTAAACTAATTTATCTTGCGTAAAGCAACCAAGACTTTTGGAATTCTGCATTATTTGAATACTTAGCCTTGAAACTGTCTCTAGCCTGAGCAGCTTGTACGCGATCATCAAATGATGATACAATCACACGGTACATGTTTCTTTCAGCATTGTATACCACCTTTGCGCTATATCCGTCGTTGTCCAACTTTGCCTTCAAGCCATCTGCATTTGCCTTCACACCAAAGCTACCGCAAACAACACTATAAGCCTTCAAACCTTCACCAGACACCAATTGTACTCTTTCTTCACGAACAGTACCTACTGCTACTGGAGCCGACGGAGCTGCTGCTACAGGTGCAGCTACAACAGGAGCTGCTGCTGGAGCTTCTTCAGCAACTGAAGCTTCTGCTAATTCTTGTTGCTTAGCTTTTTCATAAGCTTTCTTATAAGCACTCTCACTTGACTTACAAGAAGTAAATGCAAGGGCAATGCACAATCCCATGCCCAAAACAACCAATTTCTTCATTTTTTTATTTGTTTTACTTAGTTAATATTATTTTCAAATCTAAATTTTGGTGCAAAAATAACAATATATAGACAGCTTTCATGCTTTTCATCCTATTAAAATTAGTTAATAATATGCATTTATATCTATTACATTTCAGATTATTTGCCTAAGAAAAAACTTGGGTCCTTTTTTTTTGTTATATTTGTAAAGAACAATAAAGTTCATTTACTATGAAAGGTTTAAACATTTTGGTTGCATTTCTTGGAGGAGCCGCCATCGGTGCAGCGTTTGGTTTATTATTTGCTCCAGAAAAAGGAGAAGATCTACGTCAAAAAATTAAAAATATTCTTCGTGAAAAAGGCATCAATCTAAATTGTACGGAAATAGAAGAATTAGTAGAAAGGATTGCCAAAGAAGCCCAAAAAACCGAAGATTAATTACATAAAGCACGGATTTTAATCCGTGCTTTCATTCCTGAAATGACTATGTTTGCAACAGATAAAACGATCGACAGTTTACAAGCATTGTTCACCGAAGTGAAAAACTATGTGGACTTGCAGAAGGACTATATCAAATTAGACATTACACACAAACTGATTGTCCTGCTTTCTACCCTAATATTGATATTGGTATTAGTGGTATTAGGTATGATTGCCCTATTTTACTTTTCTTTTACATTGGCTTATGTTCTTGAACCCCATGTAGGTGGTCTGATGAATAGTTACGCCATCATTACCGGAGGAATCATTTTGTTGGGCGTACTCATTTACTGGCTTCGCCAACAACTTATCATCCGTCCGCTGACAACTTTTATTGCCAATTTACTCCTTAACGAAAAATGAGCATGAATACTTCAAACAATACTCATAAAAACGTCATGACGTTGGAGAAAATCTGCCAACAAAAGGATGAAAAGCTAATCGAAATCCGTGCATCCAAACAACGGATAACTGAAACCGCACGCCAAATATTCCGCCCGAATGAATCCGAATCTAAGGCCAATACTTTAATGGATAACTTCAATTCAGGAGTGGCCATATTCAATGGAATCATGACTGGATTTAAGATTATCAAAAGAATTCGTAATTATTTCTATCACTAACATTCATTCGATTATTAATCAAAATCTACTTATATGAAAAAAAAATTACTAAGCGTGGCAGTATTAGCGCTGTCACTTCATGCACATGCTACTGATAATGCAGCATGGATGCGCTATAGTTCTATCTCTCCCGATGGTACACAAATCGCGTTCTCCTATCAAGGTGATATCTACACCGTATCGGCCAATGGTGGTAGAGCCTATCAGCTTACTACCAACCCGGCACATGACACTCGCCCTATCTGGAGTCCGGACGGACAAAGCATTGCCTTTGCCAGCGACCGTTTGGGTGGAATGGATATCTATATAGTAAATAAGGATGGCGGTGTCCCTACCCGACTCACTACTCACTCGGGTAACGAAACGCCTTTGGCTTTCAAAGATAACGGACATATTCTTTTCTTGGCCAACATTCTCCCATCTGCCGATGATATGCAATTTGCTTCGGCTCAGTTCCCTCAAGTATACGAAGTCAATACCAATGGTGGACGTCCGGTGATGTTCTCATCCATGCCGATGGAAGACATCAGCATCTCGGCCGATGGAAAGACCTTGCTTTACCACGACAAGAAGGGATACGAAGATGCTTGGCGCAAGCACCACACTTCTTCCATCACCCGTGATGTTTGGATGTGCAACATGGATGGCGAACGTACTTACCAAAAATTGTCTACCTTCAACGGTGAAGACCGCAACCCGGTTTGGGCAAGTGCTGATACCTATTATTATCTGAGCGAACAGAACGGTACCTTCAATGTATTCAAGGCAAACATCAAGGGTGGTACTCCAACTCAAATTACCAAGCACGAAAAGCATCCGGTACGCTTCTTGACTCGTGCCAACAACGGTACGTTGTGCTATGGATACGATGGCGGCATCTATACATTAAAGGAAGGTGGACAGCCTCAGAAAGTGAACATCAACGTGGTGAACGACAAGATTGACCGCGACATCATCCGCCAGATCAAGAGCAATGGTGCTACCCAAATTTCGGTTTCACCGGAAGGCAAGGAAGTGGCATTCATCCTTCGTGGCGATGTGTATGTAACTTCTACCGAGTACAAGACTACCAAACAAATCACCAACACGCCTCAGCAGGAACGCAATGTAGACTTTGCTCCTGACGGACGCAGCTTGGTGTATGCATCGGAACGCAATGGCTTGTGGCAAATCTACCAAAGCAAGATTGCCAACAAGGATGAAAAGTTGTTCACTTATGCAACCAACATCCAGGAAGAAAAGCTCACCAACTCGCAATTAACTTCTTTCCAACCTCAATACAGTCCTGACGGTAAGGAAGTAGCCTTTCTGGAAGACCGCAGCACGATTCGTGTCATCAATTTGGCAACCAAGCAAGTGCGCACTGTGATGGATGGCAAGTATCAATATTCTTATAGCGATGGCGACCAATGGTACCAATGGAGTCCGGATAGCCGTTGGATCCTGACCAACTACATCGGTACTGGTGGCTGGAACAACTTGGATGTGGCCTTGGTGAATGCATCAGGCAATGGCGAAATCCATAACTTAACTCAAAGTGGTTACAACGACTCTGGCGCCAAGTGGGTACTCGACGGTAAGGCTATGATTTGGGAAAGCGACCGTGCAGGTTATCGTAGCCACGGCAGTTGGGGTGCTCATGGCGACATGTACATCATGTTCTTCGACCTTGAGGCTTACGAACGCTTCCTCATGACCAAGGAAGAATTGGCCCTGGTGGAAGAAGCTGAAAAGGAAAAGAAAGATGAAAAGAAAGACGAAGCAAACAAGAAGGGCAAGAAAGACGATAAGAAAGCTGACGACAAGAAGAAGGACGAAGTGAAGCCTTTGACTTTCGACTTGGAAAATTGTCGCGACCGCATCGTACGCCTTACCCAACATTCTTCTTCACTCGGCGATGCCGTATTGAGCAAGAAGGGCGACAAGCTTTATTATCAGGCTTCTTTTGAAAAGGGTTCAGACCTTTGGTGTCAGGATTTGAAAGAAAACAGTACCAAGCTTATCTTGAAGGACATCGGCCGTGGCATGATGATTCCGGACAAGAAGGGTGAAAACTTCTACCTCTGTACTCGTGGTGGTATCAAGCAAGTGACCATCAAGGACGGCAAGAGCAAACCTGTAGCCTTCGATGCCATCTTCGATTACCAACCAGCTAAGGAACGTGAATATATTTTCGACCATGCATGGCAACAAGTGAAAGACAAGTTCTACAAGGAAGACATTCATGGCATCGACTGGGAAGGCTATCGTGACACTTACCGCCGATTCTTGCCAAGCATCAACAACAATTACGACTTTCAGGAACTCATGAGCGAAATGCTCGGCGAATTGAACGGCTCGCACACCGGTGCCCGTTACTATGCAAATGGTCCTACCCTCTCTACAGCCAACTTCGGTGTATTCTTCGACCAGTCCTACACAGGCAAGGGTTTGAAGATTCAGGAAATCATGGCCAAGAGTCCGTTTGCTAACAAGAAGTGCGATGTTACTCCGGGTTGCATCATCGAACAAATCGACGGTCAGACCATCGAAGCAGGTATGGACTACTTCCCTCTTCTTGAAGGAAAAGCAGGTAAGAACGTTTTGCTGGCCATCTACAACCCGGCCAACGGAAAACGTTTCAACGTGAACATCAAGGCCATCAGCAGTGGGGAGCAGAACAACTTACTCTATACACGTTGGGTAGACCGCAACCGCAAGATGGTAGATGAGCTCTCGGGCGGACGCATTGCCTACGTTCATGTAAAGGGTATGGATAGCCCAAGCTTCC
>JAFYPV010000007.1 GCA_017559935.1 Bacteroides sp.
ACGAAGGCAGGCGTCTTGACGGTCGTCAGACTACTGAAATCCGTCCTATCTGGTGCGAAGTTGATCCATTGCCAGGTCCTCACGGTTCTTCAATCTTTACTCGTGGTGAAACTCAGTCATTGAGTACAGTAACTTTGGGTACTAAGTTGGACGAAAAGATGGTTGACGATGTACTCGACCAGCACAAGGAACGCTTCTTGTTGCACTACAACTTCCCTCCATTCTCAACAGGTGAAGCAAAGGCGCAACGTGGTGTAGGCCGTCGTGAAATCGGTCACGGTCACTTGGCATGGCGTGCATTGAAGGGCATGATTCCTGCAAACTATCCATATACTATCCGTGTAATGTCAGACATCCTCGAATCAAACGGTTCTTCTTCTATGGCAACTGTTTGTGCAGGTACATTGGCATTGATGGATGCAGGTGTTCCTATGAAAAAGCCGGTATCTGGTATCGCAATGGGTCTTATCAAGAACGCAGGCGAAGACAAGTACGCAGTATTGTCGGATATCCTCGGCGACGAAGACCACTTGGGTGACATGGACTTCAAGGTAACTGGTACTATGGACGGTATCACTGCTACTCAGATGGACATCAAGGTAGATGGTTTGTCATACGAAATCCTCGAAAAGGCATTGATGCAGGCTAAGGCTGGTCGCGAACACATCTTGGGCAAATTGACTGAATGTATTGCTGAGCCACGTGCTGACTTGAAGCCACACGCTCCACGCATTGAAACAATGACTATTCCTAAGGAATTTATCGGTGCTGTGATTGGCCCTGGCGGTAAGATTATCCAAGGTATGCAGGAAGAAACCGGTGCTACTATCACTATCGAAGAAGTTGATAATGTAGGTCGCATCGAGATCTCAGGTACTTGCAAGCAGAGCATCGACAGCGCTATCCGTTTGATCAAGGGTATCGTTGCTGTTCCTGAAGTAGGCGAAGTATACAAGGGTAAGGTTCGTTCAGTAATGCCTTACGGTGTATTCGTAGAATTCTTGCCGGGCAAGGACGGTTTGCTCCACATCTCTGAAATCGACTGGAAGCGTCTTGAAACTATCGAAGAAGCTGGTTTGAAGGAAGGTGATGAAATTGACGTTAAGTTGCTCGACATCGATCCTAAGACTGGTAAGTTCAAGCTTTCTCGCAAGGTATTGTTGCCAAAGCCAGAAAGAGCTGAAAAGCCGGAACGTAAGGAAAAGAAGCAGAACTAATCGCTACATACCTTATATATATACTAAGTGGGTGCACCCAAAAGATGCATCCACTTATTTTTTTATCCATGCGAAAAAAATTATTCTTCCGAAGCAATATTTTTCCTTTCTTTGCATTTATAGAGTAAAGAAAGACAAAGGTTTCTATAAAGGTGAGTATGAATACCCCAAAACCGTACAATTGAAACGAAAAGACAAATAGAGATTCTATTAACCCTTAAAACTACAAAGCATGAAAAAGTTATTACTTATTTCAGCACTCTGTGCTGGTATTTATAGCTCATGCAGCAATAATGATGAACCTCTGAACGTTCCTCCAATTGAACCTACCTTTGAATTGGTAGAATTGGACACACGTACACAAGAAGAAATAGCAAAGACAGGAAACGTCTTTGCCAACAATCTGATGCTTCAGATGAACCAACAAGTGACCGACCAAAACATGATGATTTCACCCATGAGCTTGCAATATGCTCTCGGCATGTTGAGCAACGGATGCGATGAAGCCGCATTGAAGGAAATCACCGATGCCATGGGAATGAACGATTACTCGCTGGACATGCTGAACAGCTTCTATTATAACCTCACCCAAACTTTGGCTAAAGAAGACGAGGACTTTACGCTCAAGCTTGCCAATGCCATCTGGATTCAGAATGATTATAAAGTGGGACAGGATTTCATCCAGAACAACAAGGCTCTCTTCCATGCCGATGTAAGCTACATCGACTTCAACCAAGCAGACAAGGCAAAGAAGACCATCAACGAATGGGCAAGTAAGGCCACAGAAGGAACAATCAAGGAATTAAGCCTTCAGATTAATAATATGACCCAAGTAGTACTGGCCAATGCTTGTTACCTGAAAGGCAAATGGACACTTCCTTTCAACAAAAAAGACACCAAGAAGGAAACCTTCTACAACTTGGATGGAAGCACTAGTGAAGCAAACATGATGTACCTGACCGAAACATTGAACTTCCGAGACAGTTCCAGCGAACCTTACATGGCGGTGGAACTTCCGTACGGCAATCAGACTTTCAGCATGTTAGTCATATTGCCTAAAGAAGACAAGACCTTGGACGATATTATTCCAACTATCAACTGGAGTAAAATGCATTTGGGAGGCAGAAAAGTACACGTGCAACTCCCAAAGTTCAAGATTGAAGCCAACTATCCGGACGAAATCATGAAATGTGTGAAAGAAATGGGTATCAACCGGATATTCATTTCTGGTTCTTTGTCTGGTATCAACGATGAACTATTTGTCAGCTTCATTGCCCAAGATACATTCATCGAAGTGGATGAAGCAGGTACGGAAGCCTCTGCAGTAACAACAATAGGAATGGATGGTGAAGCCGGACCTGAAAGTACCCCTCCACCGACTCCAACCATCCGCATGGACCGACCGTTTGCTTTCGCCATTTGCGAAAACACCACCGGTTCCGTACTCTTTATGGGGAAAGTGGTGAAAATCTAACTTTAGACGATGCTTCTTCTTTGGAAAGATAAGGAAAAGCACATTGTGAGCTTGTTCGCAAAAGGCGACAACCTCGCCATGGACAAGCTCTACATGGAATACGCCGACTATTTGACCAGTGTATGCACCCGTTATATCTCCGATGAAGACATGGTAAAAGATGTATTGCAGGAAAGTTTCATTCAAATCTTTACCCAAATCCATCAGTTCGAGTATCGCGGTAAAGGTTCCTTAAAAGCTTGGATTACCAAGATTACCATCAACGAAGCTTTGATGCAATTACGTAAGGAAAAGAACTACCTCATCCCCCTTCATGGTTTGCAAGCCAGTGACTTACCGGACGAAAATCCGGATGTAGAAGGTCTCGATGCAAATATCTTAATGGCTTTCGTCCGGAAACTACCGCCCGGCTATCGGGCGGTGTTCAACCTCTTTGTTATCGAAGAGAAGAGCCACAAGGAGATTGCCGAGATTCTCCAAATACAACCCACAACTTCGGCTTCTCAACTCTTGCGAGCCAAGAAGCTACTGGCAGAGATGATTCGAGAGTATAAACTTAAAACGAAGGACAGATGAAAAAGCAATGGAACAAAGACGTTCGCGACCAACTGAAGGACTTTCCAAAGAAAGCCCCCGAAGGTCTGTTGGACGACATCAAGTCGGAAATGGTCCGTCGCGGCTTGTCTCCGTCACCCGTTGCAGACAAGCCCAAGCACTTGTACCCATCGGTATTCCGTAGGGTAGCTTCCGTGGCAGCCGTCCTTCTCATCCTGCTCGGCCTCAGCCTCCTTTGGAAAAAGCCAGCTAACCTGCCGGTTGTGAGTGAGTCTCCAGATGCCTCTCAAGAGCCCATCCTTCCTACTCTTGTTACGGAGGAAAAAACTCTGGAAGAACCGTCTCTTGCAATGCCTTCTGCCAGCCTCATCGCCAAAGCAGAAAAGAAGGTTGTCTCTCCTTCTGAGAAAACAGATGTAAAAGAAGAAGAAAAAGAGGAAGACCACACTGCCCAACAAGAGGAAGAAGCGAAAGATAAGGAGGAAAAGCAACCTCAAAAAAGAGAAGCCCAAGAAACGAAGAAGAAATACACACCCACTTCTTCCAAACCGAAGTGGACATACAACGTATCCAAACGCAAGAAGTCCGCATTCTCTCTCGGCATTCAATATTCGGGAGTAGTGGCACAAAGCAATCTTAATTTTGAAAAAGACTACTACAATATAGCTCTCCCCCCGCAAAATAACCCCAATAACCCGCCGAACCCCGATGGTGGAGATCTGGAGAACCCCGACTCCAATAATGGTATAGACACCACCTCTGTAGCATTTAGCAGAGCGGGACATTCTGCATACAATATTTATAACTTCAGTGGAAAAGCTACCCACCATCTACCCGTGAAGTTCGGCCTTTCCCTCCGTTATGTTCTAAACGAGCGATGGAACCTACAAAGTGGTCTAAATTACAGCTATTTAGCCTCCGACTTGGAGGAAACCAAATTGGAGGAAAAATATAACATCAAGCAGAAATTACATTACCTCGGCATCCCTTTACAAATAGGTTACCGTATTTGGGAAGGCAAACAATTCAGAAGTTACATTGCAGCCGGTGGACAAGTGGAAAAACTAGTTAGTGGAAAAGCTGCTATCCGACATTCGAAGAAAAACCAATTACAGGACACTTCTACACAAAATATCAACGACAAGAAGCTGTTGTATTCTGCTTTGGTATCCATCGGTACCGAATATATGTTAAACAACAATTTTAGCCTTTATATTGAACCAAATATCCATTACTATTTCAAGAACGGCAACGGGCTACAAACTCATTATAACGAACAACCGCTAAACATCAACCTAACCGTAGGATTCAGATTCCATTGGGAAAAATAAAAGTTGAGAAAAACTTTCACTTGTTTCACAAGGACTTAACTTCTTATGTATCAATATTTCCGTGTGAAACATAGGGGCTTTCACCAAACTTCACAAGTTTCACAAAATCTTGAGTGTGAAACTTGTGAAACCTTGGTGAAAGCATGAAGTTTCAAACGGATAGGCTATGAATCAACTAGTTACACTCCGGTGAAACTCATGAAACCTATTTTCATACTTTTTTTGTTTCGGACGAAATCAGAATAGACTTTAAAAACATTTCGGTCTTTTTAAAAAACGCTTCGATATTTGAAGTAAAACGCTTAGGCGTTTTAACTTAAACACCGAAGCGTTTTCTTTTTCATTCCTCCAACTCCTCAAAATCATCTTTCCCTACACCACAAAGAGGACAAACCCAATCGTAAGGAATATCTTCAAAGGGAGTACCTGGTAATATTCCTCCATCAGGATCACCCTTATCCGGATCGTACACCCAATTACAGACGGTACATACATACTTTTTCATACACATTTCTTTTTTAAAATAGAATTATGAATACATAACACCTATTCTAATGAAATGTTTATTACACCAACAATTGTATCAATTCTTCCATACCTGCCGAAGCGCCTTTCTGAATGACATGCACCTGCCTTCCTGAAGCAATAGGCACATGCTTTGGGTCAATGAGGTAAACAGGGACATGGGCAGGAACATAATTCAACAAACCTGCTGCCGGATAGACATTGAGTGATGTACCGATAATGAGGAAAATGTCTGCCTTCTCACAATAGTCAATAGCTGTTTCTATCATGGGAACCGCTTCCCCAAACCAAACAATAAATGGACGGAGCTGAGACCCATCCGCTGCTTTATCGCCTATCTTTACTTCAAACTCTTCTGGCTTCAGTTCACGAATATACTTAGGATGATTGGGGTGCCAACTGGAAGTAACCTTCGTAAGCTCCCCATGCAGATGAATAACTTCTGTACTGCCGGCACGTTCGTGCAGATTGTCCACATTCTGCGTAATAACTGTTACATGAAAATACTTCTCCAGTTCTGCCACCAATTCGTGGCCTCGATTGGGCTTCACTTCGAGCAATTGCTTTCGACGTTCGTTATAAAATTCTGTTACCAATTGAGGATTGGCAGCATAACCTTCCGGAGTGGCAACCTGTTCTACCGGATACTTATCCCAAAGTCCTCCCGCATCACGGAATGTACTGATTCCACTTTCGGCACTCATGCCTGCACCTGTTAATATTACTAAATTCTTCATATACTACCCTCCTTATTGGTTAACGATTATACAAAAATAAGAAAAAATCTACACGAATAAACGGATTCATTCAAAGAAAACACCTACCTTTGCACGTTTTTAAAATTAAAACTACTTATAGAATAACAACTTATGGACAAATTCAGTTATGCTATCGGCTTAGGTATCGGCCAAAATTTGTTGAGCATGGGTGCTCAAGGTATCAACGTAGAAGATTTTGCACAAGCAATTGCAGACGTATTAAATAGAAATGAAACAGCTATCAGCCACAACGAAGCACGTGAAATCGTAAACAAGTATTTCACTGAATTGGAAGAAAAGATGAATGCTGAAAACATTGAAAAGGGCAAGGCTTTCTTGGCAGAAAATGCAAAGAAGGAGGGTATCATCACTTTGCCTAGCGGTTTGCAATACGAGGTAATTACAGAAGGTAATGGTAAAAAGCCAAGTGCTACAGACAAAGTAAAGTGCCATTATGAAGGAACATTAATTGATGGAACTTTGTTTGACAGTTCTATCAAGCGCGGTCAACCAGCAGTTTTTGGTGTAAACCAAGTTATTAGAGGTTGGGTAGAAGCTTTGCAGTTGATGAGCGAAGGTTCTAAATGGAGATTGTTCATCCCTTCTGAGTTGGGTTATGGTGCTCAACAAGCAGGTGAAATGATTCCTCCTCACAGCACATTGATTTTCGAAGTTGAATTAATTGAAGTATTATAATTATAAAAAACAAATGAAAAAGATTGTATTATTTGCAGCTATCGTAGCTGCTGCCGGTTTGGCTTCTTGTACAGCACAAGCTCCAAAGGCAAACTTGAAGAGTGAAGTAGACTCTTTGTCATACATGATGGGTGTTAGCAACACTCAAGGTTTGAGAGATTTTGCAGAACAACGTATGGGTGTTGACTCTACTACTTGGGCTGATTTTATGAAGGGTATCGAAGAAGGTATCAACAAGGCTAGCAAGAAGGACAGAGCATTCACTGCAGGTGTTCAAATTGGTCAACAATTGAGTGTTGACATGTACGATGGCATCAACCGTCAGTTGTTTGGTGAGAACGCTACTCAGTCTTTGAACAAGGACAACTTCTTGGCAGGTTTTATTGCTGCAGTCAAGGGTGGTGCAATTGTTACAATGGAAGACGCACAAGTTTATGTTCAAACTCACTCAGAAGCTATCAAGGCAAAGGCTTTGGAAGAAATGTATGGCGAAAACAAGGCTGCAGGTGTGAAGTTCTTGGAAGAAAACAAGACTAAGGAAGGTGTTATCACTACAGAAAGCGGTCTTCAGTACAAGATTATCAAAGCTGGTAAGGGTGAAATCCCAACTAAGGGATCAACTGTAAAAGTAAACTACAAGGGTACTTTGATTGATGGTACAGAATTCGACAGCTCTTACAAGCGTAATGCTCCTTCTACTTTCCGTGCAGACCAAGTTATCGCAGGTTGGACAGAAGCATTGACTATGATGCCTGTTGGTTCTAAGTGGGAACTTTATATTCCTCAGGAATTGGCTTACGGCGCTCGTGAAACTGGTAGCCAAATCAAGCCATTCTCTACTTTGATTTTCGAAGTTGAATTGTTGGAAATCGAAAAAAAGAAATAATAAACAAACAAAAAAAAAGAGGAGCAAATGCTCCTCTTTTTTTATACTCATCGGTTATCACCGGTTTTCTTTTCCTTTACATTAGTGCGGGCTTCAACAACATTCACCACGTAGTCACCCAACTTTTCACATTCAGCAATCAAGTCCATGTAATGAACACCCATCTGGTAATCGTATTCCTTATTATTCACGTCTACCACATTTTGGTTCTTTAACTGAGCACGATAGTTATTAATTTCGTTTTCAAGGTTAAACGATTTGTTTACATCTACTGAATGATGATCATCTTCTACTACAGCAATCATATGAGCCAAAGCATCGTCTGTAAGCTGCATCATTTGATGAATATGTTCATACTGCTTTTCTGTAAAATCATTGCCACCGTTACGCTTACGGTTAATGGTACGAGCCAAGTTATAACAGCTGTCACCAATACTTTCGATTTCAGTAACTTCACGTAACATTCCACGGATTTCCAACTTACTTTCCGAACTTAAACGACCTTCAGATACCTTATTTAAATAGTTGGCAATTTCCAATTCCATGTTATCACTGATATTTTCATACTTTTCGATACGGCTGAACAACTTATTGAAGTCATTTTCATTCGTTGTATGAAGCAACTCCTTCAACATACCAAACATGCGTCTCATACGCTCTGCAAACAAATTGATTTCCTTACGAGCCTGCACGATAGAAAGTTCCGCTGTAGAAAGCAAGCCACCAGTAATGAAACGCAAACGATATTCTTCGTCCACTTCCTTCTGCGGAAT
>JAFYPV010000067.1 GCA_017559935.1 Bacteroides sp.
AGGCTTGTTGATTACCAATCATCATTGCGGTTTCGGACAAATCCAGTCGCATAGCTCGGTAGAACATGACTATTTGAAAGACGGTTTCTGGGCGATGTCAAGAGCAGAAGAATTGCCGAATCCGGGCTTGTCGGTTTCTTTCTTGGAATACATGACCGATGTTACTGACGAAGTATTGAAGGGTTATAAGCCGAAGATGACTGAAGAAAAGCGTAACGAAATCATCGCTAAGAATACCAAGAAGATTGAAGAAAAGGCAATCAACGGTAATCCTAACTTGCGTGCCAATGTTCGTCCGCTTTACTATGGTAACCAATACTTTTTGTTTGTTTATAAGGTATATACAGACGTACGCTTGGTAGGTGCTCCTCCTAGCTCTATCGGTAAGTTCGGTGGTGATACTGACAATTGGATGTGGCCTCGCCATACCGGTGACTTCTCTATCTTCCGTGTATATGCTGGCGAAGACAACGAACCGGCTGCTTACTCGGAAAAGAACGTTCCTTTCCGCCCGAAGAAGTTCTTCAGGATTAACGCTAGAGGTATCAAGGAAGGTGATTTTACCATGGTATACGGTTTCCCGGGTACAACAAGAGAATATCTTTTCTCGGATGCGGTGAAATATACTGCCTATACATCCAATCCTCATAAGATTGCGTTGCGTACGCTTCGTCTCAACATCATAAAGGAAGAAATGAACAAGGATCAGGCTGTTCGTATCAAGTATGCATCAAAGCAAGCTAGTGTAGCCAATGCTTGGAAGAAATGGCAAGGTGAAGCTAAGGGTATCATCAAGAATACTGCTGTAGAAAACAAGCAGGCTTTCGAAGCCAAGTTCGATGAATGGGCAAAGGGCAAGCCTGAATACGAAGGTTTGGTGGAACGCTTCAAGGAACTCTATGCTTCTATCGAAGAACTTTCTTTGGTACAGGATTATCAGAATGAAGCCTTGAATGCGGTAGAAGTCATCGGTTTCGCAGGTCGTGGTCAAAGAGGTGCTGAAAAGTTCTACAAGGACTACTATATGCCGATTGACAAGGCTTGTTTTATCGCACTTTACAATGCATACAACAAGAACATCGACGATAAGTACAAGTCTCCTTATTATAAGGAACAACTTCAGAAGTTCGGTAGCGTAGAAGCATGGGCAGATGCCTTGTTCACTGAAACTCCGAATTTGGAAATGGCTGCAGAAATCTACAAGAACACCAATGATTGGTTCAAGGAAAACATTGCTCCGACTTTGACAAGCGTGAACAAGGAAATCAACCTCCTTTATCGTGCTTACATGAAGGGTCAAATGGAATACAACGAAGCAACCAATGGTGGTAAGGTATTCTATCCGGATGCTAACTCTACTCTCCGTGTGACTTATGGTAAGGTAAAGGGTTACAAGCCGGCAGACGCTATCTACTATACTCCGGTATCATCGTTGACTGGTATCATTGAAAAGGATAACCCCGAAATCTACGACTACAATATTCCTCAAAGATTGAGAGACCTTTATGCTGCTAAGGATTTCGGTCAGTGGGAAGTAGAAGGTTCTGTACCAGTAGCCTTCATTGCTACCAACCATACTAGTGGTGGTAACTCTGGTTCTCCGGTTCTCGATGCAGAAGGTAATTTGATTGGTGTGAACTTCGACCGTGTATGGGAAGGTACTATGAGTGATGTGGTTTACGACCCTGAAATCTGTCGCAATATTTCTATTGACATTCGCTATGCATTGTTCATTATCGACAAGTTGGCTGGAGCAAACCATTTGTTGGATGAAATGGAAATCTTAAAGTAATTTTAAACGTACCGACGTTTTATATCAAACGCTTCGGCGTTTAGGTTAAAAGACCGCCATCTTTTTATTATGGACCGTTATCTTTTTAAAAAAGATGGCGGTCTTTTTTTTGATGGGAAAAAGGCAGTAAAGAAGATAAAGGGTGAATTACTAATAATTAATGTTCAATTACTAAAAATAGAAGTTAAAGATTTCTCTTTCGTCTCACTTTAATATCTAAAAACTTAGATTTATGAATCTTTCCTTTTATATTTGCTGCAACAAATAAAAGATACGAACAATGAAAGACAATAAAACTTATACATTAACAAAAGCGGAAATTCAAATCATGAATATCCTTTGGGATATGCCGGGAGGAGGATGTGTGCATGACATTATCGCTCATTATGATGAACCTAAACCTGCTTATACGACAATAGCAACTTTTATGAAAATTCTGCAGAACAAGAAGTTTGTGGAATATCGGAAGACAAATGGCAAAACACATATCTATTATCCTCTAATGACGAAAGAGGAATATACCCGACAAGTGATGGCAGAAGTAAAAGAAAATTTCTTCGGAGGTTGCAAGTCGTCTTTCTTGAAATTCTTTGCTCGTGAAGAAAAATTGACGCAAGACGATGTACAAGAATTGATCAACATGATAAATGAACCCAATCAATAAAAGAACATGGAAAACTGGATAACCTATATCATGGAATGTGCCTTCTGTCTGGCACTACTCTATTTGCCTTTTGTGGGATTGCTGAGAAAAGAAACGTTCTTTCAGTATAACCGATATGCATTATTGGCCATTACGGTACTCTCATTTTTATTACCTTTGATAAGCATTCCGGAGATAACTTCCCAATTAGGTCATAGTGAAACCTTATCTATTCAATTGGATGAAATCAATGTCATGATAAGTGGGAAAGTCCTGTCGGAAGTTGTTAGCTGGAAAACCATTCTCTCAGTCATTTATCTTTTAGGGGCTGTGGCATGTATGATATACAAAATGACGGACCTGATTCGCCTTGTTCGTTTCATTCCCCGAGGATGTCTATGGGTACAGAGTGAAAATGGTATTCATGTACATTGTCATGTTCATAATGTGGTTCCTTTCAGTTGGATGAATCATATCGTTATCTCTGAAAAGGATTACGAGGAAAACGGAAAGAACATATTGCTTCACGAACAAGCTCATATCGCTTGCAAACATTCATGGGATGTACTTTGGCTTTCTTTCGTAGAAGTCCTTCAATGGTTTAATCCATTTGTGTGGATGCTTTCCAAAGAAATGCAGGACATTCATGAATATGAGGCCGACATGTCTGTTCTGCATCAAGGTATCAATGCAAGAGATTATCAATTATTAATTATTCAAAAAGTTGTCGGTTCCGGAACCTATGCGCTTGCGAACAACTTTAATCACAGTTCACTTAAAAAACGTATCGCTATGATGGTCAAAGAAAAATCAAATCCATGGGCACGTATGAAGTATCTGTATTTATTTCCTATTGTAGCCATCTGTATGATTGCATGTACTCAAAGTTCTCAATCAAACGCTACCGAATACATTAGTTATGAAGCGGTAGAAGAAAAGCCGGAATACCCTGGTGGTATGGGGGAATTAAGTACTTTCCTAGGACGTAACCTTCGGTATCCGGTAGTATGTCAGGATAATGGAATACAAGGCAAGGTTATTGTTCAATTTGTTGTCAATAAAGAAGGAAGTGTTGAAGACGTTGCCGTAGCAACGGGAGTAGACCCTTATCTGGATGCGGAAGCATTGCGAATAGTCAAGATGATGCCGAAATGGAAACCAGGTAAACATGAAGGAAAAGAAGTGAATGTAAAATGTACCATTCCTATAGGATTCACCCTTCAGTAAATCATTTGGGCGGCATTCATAAATAATGTCGCTCTTTTATTTAAACGAAGCATTATGAAAAATACATCATTTATATTCTTGTCTGTAGCAAGTCTTTTTCTTGCTGTCATTTTGTTTGCCAGTTGCCAATCTGGAAACAAAATCATTGAAAAACCTATTTGTCTGACTAATAACGGACAATCCCTTGAAATTAGTCGGATCACTTTAACTGATTCCATGACCGTTCTTGATATGGTAGCGAATGGTATGCCTGACACTTGGATGAAGATAGCAAAGACATACACACTTACCGACGATAAGGGAAATGTATATCCTATTCTTTTTGGTAAAGGTATTGAATTGGATAAAGAACTCTTCTTTCCTAAATCAGGGAAAATGACCTTCCAATTGTTTTTCCCATCCTTGAATCATGAGGCTAAATTTGTCGATTTTTCCAAAGGGTCTGAAGTGGAAAATGGATTTATGATTGGAGGTATTCTATTGACGGAGATGCAACCATTGAAGACTCTGCTACCGAAAGGCATGCTTACACAAAAGATAGATAAGAATAGTCCTATAGACGAACAACCTTTTGTTTTCGGTGAAGCCAAGGTAAAGGGGAAAGTTTTGGATTATTACGAAGGAATGCCCAAGTATGTGAACATCACTTCCTTTAATCCTTTGATTGGAAATAGTGGATATGTTTTTGTAGAATTGCAACCGGATGGAAGTTTCGAGTATACATTGAACGTCTTGGGTACCTCCATCGTTTGGGTACATTACTCCGGTTGTGCCACCAATGCCGAAATCTTTGTAGCCCCTAAACAAACAAGTGAAGTGTATTTCAATATTCGTGAAGCAGCACGCAAAAGGTCGGATATTCATGCCAATACAGCGCCTTTTGGTAAAGAATTCTATTATAGAGGGCCTTTAAACGCTATTGTAGAAGAATTGGCTGAGGCCAAAAAACTTTTGAGAGAAGAATATAAGGTGTATGATTTCAATAAAACACCCGAAGAATTGTTGGAAGAATACAAACATACACAATTTGATTATATCAAGAAATGGACAGAGGCTATCCATCAATCTGATTTAAGTAAGGCAACCAAGGAATATATGCTGGCTAGTATTTCCGTCTCATTGACA
This sequence comes from Bacteroides sp., assembly GCA_017559935.1. GTDB lineage: Bacteria > Bacteroidota > Bacteroidia > Bacteroidales > Bacteroidaceae > Phocaeicola. The sequence goes on from JAFYPV010000067.1 coordinate 4,788, forward strand.
CTTAGACTATTGGATGCTTCTTCAAAGTTAACGGAAAATTATCATGTAAACTTGGATACTATAGATGCAGATAAAATCAATGCCATGTTTGCCAAACTTAGAAAGGCACAAACTTCTGATTATATTGCTTATGACTTGTCTGCATCGCACAACAATCCACAATCTTTCTTTACTCCGGATTTCGGCTTGTTGGTCAGGACTTTGGCTATCAATAAACACATAGAGACCAAAGGGATTCTAAATGAAATGGTTACTGCTGCACGTCTTTATGCTACTATCTGCGATTTCATCCCATTAAAAGAGGAACAGAAAGAAATCATAGAGAATATGTCCGAACCTTGTAAGCAATATCTAAATTCAATCAATGATTATATTACAGGAATAAAAGAAAACAACAAGAAGACGCATGGATTCCGTGTCAATGAAACCGGTGAGATAAGTAATGAAGACCTTTTTGCTTCCATTGTCAGCAAGCATCGTGGGAAAGTGGTATTGATTGATTTTTGGGCAACTTGGTGTGGTCCTTGTGTTGCCGGTCATAAAGCCATGCGTCCGATGAAAGCAGAATTGGCAGACAAAGATATTACTTATGTTTACATTGCAGGTGAGAATTCTCCAAAAGATCGCTGGGAAGAAATGATTCCTAACATAAACGGTGAGCACTATCGTTTAACTCATGATCAATGGAATTATTTTGGCAAGACTCTTAACGTTAAAGGTATACCAGACTATTTCATTCTTGACCGGGAAGGTAATATTGTCTATAGAGATCAAGGATTCCCAGGTGTAACGAAAATGAAGGAAGAATTATTGAAGGCTTTGGAATTATAAGTATGTAGACTCCATAAAATAAGAGGGGCATTTCATGATGCCCCTCTTGAACTTTTATTCTACGATAGTCATTTCATCTATCAAGTGACCGCAATCACCCAACTTGTCGATGATGAAGAGAACGTAGCGGATATCTACTGCGATACAACGCTGGAGGTTGTTGTCGAAGTTGATATCACCACTCAATGATTCCCAGTTGCCATCGAAAGCACAACCGATCAATTCACCATTACCATTGATAACTGGAGAACCAGAGTTACCGCCAGTGATGTCGTTAGTTGTAAGGAAACATGCTGGCATTTCACCGTTAGCCATTGCATAGCGACCGAAATCCTTGGCTTCGTACAATTCCTTCAATTTGGCAGGGACAACGAATTCCGGATTGTTTGGATCTTCCTTTTCCATTACACCCTTTAAAGTGGTGTAGAACTTGTAATGAACACCGTCCTTCGGATCGTATGGCTTCACGTTACCATAAGTGAAACGCATTGTGAAGTTAGCATCCGGTGCTTTTGGTTCCGGTGCATACATTTCGCACAATCCGCGAACGTAAGTTTTGTGGAGGAGGTCCATACCTACCATCGATTCTGCACGAGCCTTCATCAATTTTTCGCCCAAAGCAAGTTTTGCTTCTACAAATGCCTTCATCAAGTCGGCGTCGATAGCTTTGACAGAAGGTTTGCTGATGAACTTGTTGAAGTTAGCTTCATTGGCAAAGATTGTATTGTCATACAAATGATCAACGTATGCATTGTAATCACCCTTGAATTGACCATTGATGGTTGCATAGAAAGTTGGTAAGTTTTCGGCTTCTACCATTTCTGCATAGAGTGGGAGTAATACTTTAGCTACCTTGCGGTCTACTTCGTGGTCGTAGTTCTTGTTATGAATACGTTCGTATTGCTTCTTCAATTGTTCTGTAAACTTGCTGATTGCATCTTTATCCTTCTTTTGAATAGCTTCTTTCAAGTTGTCAAGAACCACATTCGGAGTGTTGTATTCAATACCACGGAGAATTTCGCTATAACAAGTGTTTTGATAAAGAATAGGGTTGCTTTTTTCAATCACTGCATCGATTTGACTTACTACCTTGGCATAATCAGCATTGCCTTTTTCTTGGGCGAACTTAGCGAAACGAGCTTCCTGTTCTGCTTTGGTTTCCAATACTTTGTTGTCTATGATAGCTTTATTCATACCAATGGAATTCTTCCAATAGTTACTACTGCTTGCATACTTACTTGCGTATTGAATACGAATTTGGTCGCTAGCATACATTTCAGCCTTTAATACTTCTTGACGAGCACCACGGATACGGATACGAGGTTCATTAGTAGCTGTCATACGTTGCTTGATTTCACTTTGTGTCAAATAGCGATTAGTACTACCCGGGAATCCCATAATCATAGCATAGTCACCTTCTTCAATACCCTTCAAAGAGATAGCCAAGTGCTTCTTAGCCTTCAAAGGAACGTTATTCGGACTGTATTCTGCCGGTTCGCCATTAGCATCTGCATATACACGGAATACGGAGAAGTCGCAAGTATGACGTGGCCACATCCAGTTGTCTGTTTCACCACCGAACTTACCGATAGAGCTAGGAGGAGCAGCTACCATACGGATATCACGATATACTTTGAGGTAGAACATGTAGTACTTGTTGCCGGCATAGAAAGGGAGAGCCTGTACACGGATGCCCGGCTTGCCTTTGAGGTCGCTGGCTTCGAGTTCCGCATCAGCAAGCTTCTTCAAGAACGGCTGGCCGAATGATTCTTCTTCCTTGATTTCACCCGACTTGAT
>JAFYPV010000068.1 GCA_017559935.1 Bacteroides sp.
AACATCAACCCAGGTTTGCGTAAGGTGAACTACTGGGCATACGGTCCATACGAAAACTACAACGACCGTAAGGAAAACTGTATGGTAGGCCGTTACGAAACAACAGTAGACGATATGGTGGTTTACTATCAGAAGCCTCAGTCAATGGGTGGTCGTGAAGGTCTCCGTGAATTGACTTTGACTACTGCAGAAGGTAAGGGTATCCGTTTCGAAACACAAGGCGATGTAGCTTTCTCAGCACTTCCATACAACGACATGCATTTGGCTAATACCAACCACATGTACGAATTGAAGAAGGATGCATACATCACTCTCCACCTCGACGCTAAGTATCGTGGTGTAGGTAATGCTTCTTGCGGTCCTGACACTATGGAAAAATACAAGATCGTAGAAGACAACTATAACTTCAAGTTGAGAATCTCAGCAGCGAAGTAAAAAAAATAGGGAGGTAATTAACCTCCCTATTTTTTTATCCTTTTACCAATTGGAATATTCATCCAGTTGCAGCAGATACTCATCCAATTCCTGTGCATTTTCCGGAAAGGCAAGCTTATAACCTCTACAGATGGCTTCCTCATCCACCTGATTAGGACGGATACCGTTTTCCATCACCGTCATGGCAATCATGAGCGCGGACAATCTTCCGTAGCTTTCCACATTGTTGGGCGGAAGAAGGTTCTCCTTTCCACCGATACCGCTTAGGCGAAGCACCGTGCGGATATACTGCTTTGTATCGTTCTCAGTGGGAGGTGCCCATCGTTGTATGATGTTCTCTACCGTAAAATGCTTCTTCTTTTCCTTTAACCTCTTGTAGTATGTTTGCAAAGTTTTCCAGGCAGCCCGATAGCCGTAGGCCATAGTGTTGAATTGTACAAATGCTTTATCTGTTTGTTCTTCCCGTGCACCCTGCCAACGGTCGGCAGAGTGACGGATGTTGAGCGGATTGTTGTTTCTGATACCTCTTGTCATGGTGTATGTGTTTTTATTACTGAAAATTGAAAACGTTGAAAACGGTCATTGCTGCGGATGCTTCTTCAGGTATGCCTCCGTCTTGATGTATCGTTGTCGGTCGATGTCTTGTTTGGCCACTTCCTCACCATATAGCTCGATGTAGCCCCGGTGCGTCCAGTTTCCCAACATCTGCCGCAAGTTACCGCTACGGATGCCCATGCGTTGACGCATCTGTCCGGCTTCCGCACGAGTGAAGATTTCAGGCAGTTGGTCGAGCAAGTTTTGCGGTCCTTTGGTAGGCAGCTTCATGGCACTTTCCTCCTGAGATTCGATGGCATCGCCAAAGAACTTCATCTTGCACCAAAGGTCATATTTCAGTGACCATCGCACAAAATCCTCCATGCTTTTGTCCCACTTCTCGCCATGCGCCACGTAGAGCACCATCGCTTTCAGGTAGGCAATCACGTTGGCACGGAAGCTCAAGTTCTCGTACACCCGGCTTTGCGAGAGGCGGGAGAACTCAGCACATTCCTCCACCAACTTCTTCGCCAGCTTCGATGCTTGCGGACACTCTATCAGTCCACGCGCATTGTTCAGCCGATTGATATACGGTTTCAGCTCCAGGGCAAAGCTCTCGTCATACGTTCCGTACACGGGCATGTCCGAGCCGATAGGACGTTCGGGGATGGTACAGATGTTGATACGGCTCAGCGGTCCGTCTGTCAGTACGTTGCGGAAGAAAAGCTGTCCCTTGCGGATGGTAGTACTCACGTTGTAGTTGAACCTCACCGTCACCTTCTCGCTGACAGAACCAGTACCCACACGCGTCTGTCCATACAGGTTGCCGAAGTCAAAGCAGAGGCAAAGCAAGTCGAACACGTTGTGCGAATTTCCCCTGCTGGATAGATTATATAGTTGGTCTATCTCGTTCATCCTCACGTAGAGAAACCTTCCCTTGGCATCCGCCATTCGTTGCACAAAAGCAGCACTGGTAATGTCGGCATCGATGCACTGGATGATGATACCTTCGGGTCGTTCACGCTTGTCCTTGTTGGCACCACGGCTCTGCGTCTCTCGTTTCCATGCCCGTTCTCTTTCCATGCTCACCTCGTCACGTTCACGGATATCGGCCATGATGTAGTCGATGGGCGTGTTCACGCTGCTTTTCCCACTTCCTGTAGGAGCCATGAGTAAGCAAGCCAATGTAGCTTCGTGGCAACAATTATCGATGTATCTGAACCTTGTGTCATACAGATGAGTGGCCAGCGACGGGAAAACGGCATTCGCCACGGCCGGCTGATAGATGTCCGGTGTGCGGCTCACCAATAGTTTGATGAGAGGCGGCAAACGTTTGGGCAAGGGTGGGGGGAGTTGTGAGTTATGAGTTGTGAGTTCTGAGTTTTCCTCCTGCCGTTCCTTGCAGATTTTCAGCGTCCGCTTCATGATGCGAGGCATGGTCTTCGTTTGCGAACGGTTACAGGCACTTCGGATGGTGCTCATCCACTTCTCCCTTTCTTCGCCATACGTGGGCAGCACTTGGGCAATCCACAAAGGATCGTCGTTCGTGATATAACGCATGTGGCATGCCATGGAGAAGATAAAATTGTTCCGGCTACCCACATCGGGTTTTCCACCCATCTGTTCTTCCAGCACCTCGATAATGAAATCATAGTCCATGTCCTCGTAGGTAGTGGGGTAGGTTTGTGACGGAAGCACTTCGGTTACCTTCACTTGGGGCTGTTGCTTTGTGCTTTCAAGATAGCTTGGCACAAACAAAGCCTCATTCACATACAGCGTATATGCCATTGGCACCATGTAGATGCATCGTGCCACATCCTTCAAGGCAGGATCGGCTTGAAAGCCTACATCGTTCGAGAATCTGTTTTGTGCCTCCTGGGGAGTCACCCCTTCGGGTAGTGTGATTAGCACATGCGTGCCCTTGCGTACACTTTCTTCCACTAAAAGAATCTCCCACTTTCCCTCCTCCTGTAGCTTGATAGAGCGTGCAAGGATTTCTTGCGAATGTCCTTTCTCGTCGAAGTCCAGCATCAGTCTTTTCAAGGGTTTCAAGGCATCTTTAATGGCCCGGTGATGGTTGGCAAACTCACTGCAGCACGGAGTCCAGATGGGGAGCATAGCTTTCAGCTTTTCGTCACCGGCAGCAATTTGTTGGCACATGTCCAATAGCTTTTGTTCGTTTCTAGTCTTTTCCCAGTCCTCTCTCGTGGCTGGGATGGCAGGAGCTCCGTGGCTCCTACCGATGCATGTAAAGAATTGATTCATTGGTTTAGTTTGCAAATTGAGGGTTCAACAATCGGTGGATAAACTCCCTGCCTCGTTCCGTCCAAACCAGGTAAACTTCAGTGAGAACCATTCCATGCTTCATGGTATACTTACGGGTACGGCTCTTGGCGAATCCTTGTCGGGCAAACTCAGCATAAAGCATATACTGTCCGCTTTGCCAGTACTGAATACGCATTTCGCACAAACGGCGGTTCAGTTCCTGTGCCGTCATGCCTAGCTCCTTGGCTAGCTGGGTAGTGGTGATACAGTTGATGGAGTCCAGTACTTGGTCGGCATAATCGGCACGCGGTTTCAGTTGGGCAATCTGTTTATCACGGTGTTTGATGGCCGTTTCCATGATTTGCAAGGCACGGGTCAAGATTTCCTCATCGGTTTCGTTCGGTTGGGCTATCATGTATCCTCCTTGCTTGCGGATGCTTGGCAGGACCTCGCTGGTGACCCAGTGCTTGAACCGCATGGCACTGTCCAATTTACTTGAAAGAATCAAAGAGTAGAGTCCGGATTCGTTGATGAAGGTCATCAGCTGATTTCCGCTTGTTGTGGGGGTACTGCGTTTCACCGCATCCTCAGGTTCTACATGTGCTCTGACTGCATCGTTCGAGCGTCTGTACCCCAAAGCTTCCGCTACATCTTTCGCACAGAAAAGCGGTTCGCCTTGTGCATTACTCATGGTGCGGATAGCACCGAATTCTTGGTTTTTGAAAATTTGAATTTCGTTCATAATAATAAAGTATTAAAGGGTTAATAAATTGATTTTTAAGGAGTGTGTCATTACGTCAAGGAGCGATTGGGGTTGGGTGTTGTTCCCTTCCTGCATTGCAAAATTGAGCAAAAAAACACCGATGGAAGAATGCTTTTCCATCGGTGTAAAGTTTTTGAAAGTATTACGTAAAGTATTACGCCATACCCATTTTCTCTGAAAGTTTTCGGGTGTTTTTCTGAAAGTTTTGAAAGTTTTTGGGAAGTATTTTTAGAGCTCTTCCTCCATGCATCTGGCTATTTCACAATAGTCTCGGAAACGCTTTCCTGAAACAGGAGCATTTTTCTCTTCCCATTTTGCTACCGGCTTGCTGAAGCTGTATAGAGCCACACGCGGTAAATCCTGCGCATCGGGCAGATGGGTGTGATTGGGCACATCCTCTTCCACCCATTGTACGAAGGTGGTGTAGGCATTTTCGCGTATTACGCAGCGGTCTACCAGCACACGGTACACAGCATACCACTTGCGTTTTTCATCCACCATAGGTGCTACGTTGCATATGGCATTCTTCACTTGCTCACGGCTAGGGATATATGCTTTCCGTTGGCGTTTCAGGGTAAGTTCTATTGCCTGGAGGTTTTCGTTATATCCTGTGCGCGGATTCATTTTTATTTGTTGCACCACCTTACCCAGTGAATTGATGTACATATCCTCGGTCAGCCGTATTGCATCGAAATCCGGGTTGTGCGGTACCAGCCATTTATTTCCCTTCGCGTCGGTCATAAAAGATTTTACGGTGGATTCTCCATCTATCATGGCTACCACTATATCGCCGTCTCTTATTTCAGTGCCATATTCCACCACCACGCGGTCGCCTGGAGCTATACCGGCCCTAATCATCGATTCGCCCCTAACGGTTACCATACATATCATTCCAGCTTTAGCTAGACATTCGGGCATCCACATCATCCCCTCGTGCGAAATATAACCAGGGTCTGTGGGGATACCTGCCTGCACGGTTACATCGTAGTAAGGTATGGGTGTGTCGCAAATCATCGGTTCCATACCTGCCAATTCCAACTGTCTGAAGATTTCTTCGTATTCCTTTTTCATACTGCTTTTTGTCTTAAAAATGAATGAATGGTGCAAAGAAAAATCCAGCCTGTCTCAAAATACGTTACAACCTTAAGTTATTTTCGAGTTTTTGTGTTAAAAGAGTTTAAAATAAGAAATGCCACCCCGAAAAATCGAGGTGGCACATCTTCTGTTATATCCTTAGTTATTTGTTTTTTCCTGCTTTAAAAAGTTGGCATAAATCGTATCCCGCAGTTATCTGAAATACACGTTCGCGCCATTTCTTTCCCCAATGTTTTTCTTTATTTATATCAACCAATCCGTGATTGTAGTTGAAGGCAATGTCCAAGCCTATTTTAGTACGATAGCCCAGACCGACTATAATAGCGGCTGTGGTTTTATTATAATGATAATCATATGGTCCTCCTGACATTATTATCCTAGCAGGCTCTTCTTTGTACATAGTGAGTTGAGGGCCAGCAAAGATATTAAATCCATCATTTAACCTTGGGTAATACTTGAATTTCAGTGGTATCACGGTACATTGATATGTTGCATTAAAGGTTCCTTGTTTGGTAAACAATACGTCCAACTCAGTAGCTATTTTATTTACTCTGAACTCTCCGAATAGACCTATAATGTTATTGGAGTAATAATGACTATAGTAATTTTTTGAAAAACCCATACCAATACGAGGTCCGAAAGACCATTGTTCTTGTGCATGGAGTTCTGTCATGACAAAGAACAGTAAAATTAAAACAAAAACTTTTTTCATATTAGTCAAATTTAATATGTAATGATTAACCGTTTGGGTTATCTTTTTTTCCGACCTTAAATAGTTTGGATAGATTGTATCCCACAGTTACTTGGATTACACGCTCTTTCCATCTTTTGTCCCTTAATTTTTCTTTGTTTATATTAACCAATCCGTGATTGTAGTTGATGTTAATATCCAAGCCGGTCTTGGAACGATAACCCAAACCGACTATAATAGCTGCTGTAGTTTTATTATAATGTGAAATAGATCCTCCTGGTTCTATTTTAACTCCAGGCTCTTCTTTGTACATAGTGATTTGAGGACCAGCAAAAATATTAAAACCATCTGCTAACGACGGGTAATATTTGAACTTCAGTGGTATCACTGCACATTTATATGTTTCATAAAAGGTTCCTTGTTCGGTAAACAATACATCCAACTCAGTAGCGACTTTTTTAACCCTATACTCTCCGAACAAACCTATAATATTATTGGAGTGATAATTATTATCGTAATTTTTTGAAAA
>JAFYPV010000069.1 GCA_017559935.1 Bacteroides sp.
ATTCGGGGAGGTGAAGAAATGAAAAAGCTTGAATCATCTTTAATGAACATGGTGCTTGTCTTGACAGGCGTAACCGTGATTGCCGGAGCCTTGTTGGGTTATGTGAATGAATTGACCAAAGGCCCTATTGCCGAAGCAAATGCCAAGGCATTGAGTGATGCGATAGCATTGGTGGTTCCTGGATTCGACAACAATCCTGCTGAAGCTCCTGAAAGCATTGAATTGAATGGTGCTACTTATAAGATTTATAAGGCAACTAAGGGTGGTGAGTTCATCGGTGCTGCCGTAGAATCATCAGCTAACGGTTTCGGTGGAGCATTGAATGTATTGGTAGGTTTCGATAAGGAAGGCAACATTATCGACTACTCTTTGTTGAGCCACGCAGAAACTCCTGGTTTGGGTTCTAAGGCTGCCGATTGGTTCAAGAAGGGTCAAAAGGGTGACATCACCGGTAAGAATCCAGGTATGGGTGCTTTGGTAGTTAACAAGGATGGTGGCGATGTAGATGCCATTACTGCTTCTACCATTACTACTCGTGCATTCTTGAATGCTGTAAATAATGCCTATGCTGCTTATAGCGGTCAGAATGTGGATGGTGCCAGTGGCGCAACACCTCAGGCAACTGAAAATACTAACAATTAAAGAAAGGAGAACAGATTATGAATAATTTTAAAGTAATGATGAACGGGATTATCAAGGAAAATCCTACGTTTGTACTCCTTTTGGGTATGTGTCCTACGTTGGGTACTACATCTTCGGCCATCAACGGTATGGGCATGGGCTTGGCTACGATGGCGGTATTGGTATGCTCCAATGTGGTGATTTCTTGCATCAAGAATATTGTACCGGATATGGTTCGTATCCCTTCTTTCATCGTGGTTATCGCTTCGTTGGTAACTATCTTGCAGATGGTGATGCAGGCATTCGTTCCTGGATTGTATGCTACTCTTGGTTTGTTTATTCCATTGATCGTAGTAAACTGTTTGATCTTGGGTCGTGCGGAAGCATTTGCTGCTAAGAATGGTCCGTTGGCATCTATGTTCGATGGTATCGGTATGGGTCTTGGTTTTACCATTGCCTTGACTATCCTCGGTGGTGTACGTGAATTCTTGGGAACAGGTAAGTTGTTTGATATCGCTATCTTGCCGGAAGATTATGGCATGTTGCTTTTCGTTCTTGCTCCAGGTGCGTTTATCGCTTTGGGTTACCTGATTGCGATTGTAAATAAGTTGAAGAAAGCATAACCCGTAAAACAGAAAGAATATGGAATATATATTGATATTTATTACCGCTATCTTTGTGAACAACGTTGTGTTGTCACTTTTCTTGGGTTTTTGTCCGTTTCTCGGTGTATCTAAGAAAGTTGAAACAGCTACGGGTATGGGTGCTGCGGTTGCCTTCGTATTGGTGATTGCTACTATCGTTACCTATTTGGTGCAGAAATTTGTACTCGATGCTTTTGGCTTGCAATATTTGCAGACTATCGCCTTTATCCTTATTATTGCTGCATTGGTGCAGATGGTAGAAATCGTGTTGAAGAAGGTATCTCCAGCCCTTTATCAGGCGCTCGGTGTATTCCTTCCTTTGATTACTACTAACTGCTGTATCCTTGGTGTGGCTATCTTGGTTATCCAGAATGACTTCGATTTGCTTACTGGTGTAATCTATGCCTTCGCTACTGCTATCGGTTTTGCATTGGCTATGGTATTGTTTGCCGGAATCCGCGAACAGTTGAGTTTGGTAAACATTCCGAAGGGTATGGACGGTATGGCTATCGCTTTGGTTACAGCCGGTTTATTGGCTATGGCATTCATGGGATTCTCGGGTGTTGACAAAGGTTTGGCTGCATTGTTTGGCATTTAATTAGTTCATATATTAAGTGAAGAGGTCTGAGTCTTTTGGCTCAGACCTTTTTTTTGTTAAATAAAATAGCGAGACTTTTTCTATTATTCATTTTTTATCTTTATATTTGCATCAAATAAAAACTGAAAGAGCATGACCTTGATAGTACTTGCAGCCACGATGGGGAATAAGTATGGGGGATTGAAGCAGCTGGAAGGGATAGGTCCCAATGGCGAAACTATATTAGACTTTTCCATATTCGATGCCGTTAGAGCAGGTTTTAGTCGGATTGTGTTTGTGATTAGCAGACATTTTGAAGAAGCATTCAAAAAACTTGTTTCCGGAAAATATGAGCATGTAGTGGAGGTGGATTATGTCTATCAAGATATTGAGACATTACCTATCGAAAAACGAAATCCCAAACGAAGTGCTTTGTATGGATCCGTGAGAGCGGTATTGATGGCTAAGGAGTTGATTGATGCCCCATTTGGTGTGATTAATGCAGTCAATTTCTACCAGCGGGAAAGTTTCCAATTATTGTATGATCATTTACAGGAGTTGAAGAACTCAAAACATGCAAGTGTAAATATATGTTATCGCCTTTCCAACGTGTTGGCAGAGAGTGGTGGAGTAACACGTGGAATTTGTGAAGTAGATGATGACGGAAACTTAATTTCTGTAACAGACCGTTTGGGAGTAGAACGTATAGGCGGTAAACCTATGTATCCTAATGAGTTACATAAATGGGTTCCGTTGGATGAGAATAGTTTGGTTTCCATGAATATGTGGGGATTTATGCCTGATATTTTGCCTGATATGCAATCTGCGTTTGATGCGTTCTTAGATCAGCATGGAATGGATATGAATGCCCATTTTTCGATACCAGCTTTCATGAATAATGAGATAGCGAAAGGAATGAAAGTAAAAGTTGTAGAAACACCTGCCCGATGGATGGGATTGGTTTCTGCGGATGATAAAATACAGGTTCTTTTGCGAATAAATGAAATGATGCGCAAGGGAGTATACCCTTCTAGATTATTTTGAATTTGTTTTAATAATCATATTTTAACAAACAATGAACGTTGAAAGACGTTCTAAAGTTGCAATATCTGAAGCCTTTAGTTGTATGTGAATATGAAAAAAGGAAACTTATACTTCATGTATAGAGCAGATATTGTATAGTAGTTTTGTCGTGTTTTATTTTGTGTTTGTGTTGTGGCTGTTCCCTGACGTGAGTCAGGGAACAGTTTTTTTATTCCAGTTCACGTTGGCGGCAGAAGCATCCGTTGAATACTTCGTCCACATGTTCCACTTGTTCGCGGAAGATGCCATATACAGAAGAACCTGATCCGCTCATGGATGCATAAATGGCTCCCATGTCGTACAACTTGTCCTTGATGGCAGCAATTTCCGGGTATTTTTGGAAAACACTATCTTCGAAGTCGTTTTTCATGGTAGCTCTCCATGTTTCTACCGGCATAAGGATAATGTCCTTCAAGGAATGGGTAGGCTTGGCAGGAGTGATGTGAGCAAATGCATCTTTGGTGGAAACAAAAATATCCGGTTTTACCAAGACTAGATAATATCCTTTCAATGAAAGTTGCACAGGTTCGAATATGTTTCCGATTCCCGTAGCATACATGGGCTTATTTTGAATAAAGAATGCACAATCGGCACCTAAGACAGCACTGTATTCTTCCATCTTTTCGGTACTCAAATTCAACTGGAACTTCTCGTTCAAAAGTTTGATCATGAATGCTGCATCGGATGATCCTCCACCCAATCCTGCACCCGTTGGAATGTGTTTGTACATATGGATATGGATTGGAGGCATGTTGGGGAAATCCTTTTTTAACAAACGATATGCTTTTACCACCAGGTTATTTTCAGGTTCTCCTTCAATGGGGACTCCACTCACTTTTAGTGAGTATTCTTCATCACCTTCCATACGTGTCACTTCCAGTGCATCCTGTAGGTTGATGGGATAAAATACGGTTTCCAGGTTATGGTAACCATCGGGACGTTTCTCTACGATATTGAGTCCCAGGTTGATTTTGGCATTGGGATAGGTTATCATCTTGTTTGGTAAATTTAGGTTCACATTCTAGTTATAAAATCTATGTCCAAATATAAAGAATTAATTGGAAAGTTCTATCTTTGCGGCATTAAAATACATTGAAATGGCAGAACAAAGAAAATATACTCGGACTTCTAGAACAGCAGTCAAATCCAAGCCGGTTGACGAATACGGTCATTTGCAGCCGCAAGCTATTGACTTTGAGGAAGCAGTCTTGGGAGCATTGATGATTGAAAAGGATGCATACTCTATTGTGAGTGAAATTTTGCGTCCTGAATCTTTTTACGATCATCGTCATCAGTTGCTTTACCGGGCTATCACTACCTTGGCTATGCGTCAGCAGCCGATTGATATCTTGACGGTAGCAGAACAATTGCGTTCTACTGGTGATTTGGAAGAAGCAGGAGGACCTTTCTATATCACACAGCTCAGCGGTAAAGTTGCCTCTTCGGCACATATCGAATACCATGCCCGCATCATTGCACAAAAGTTTTTAGCGCGTGAATTGATTACGTTTACTAGTAATATTCAGACTAAGGCCTTTGATGAGACACAGGATGTGGATGATTTGATGCAAGAGGCGGAAGGAAAGCTTTTTGAGATCTCGCAGAAGAACATGAAGAAGGATTATACTCAGATTAATCCGGTGATTCAGGAAGCTTACGAAATGTTGCAGAAAGCTGCAGCACGTACCGATGGTTTGAGTGGTTTGGAAAGTGGTTTCCATGCGCTTGACAAGATGACATCTGGCTGGCAGGATTCCGACTTGGTGATTATTGCTGCTCGTCCGGCAATGGGTAAGACAGCGTTTGTACTCTCCATGGCAAAGAACATGGCAGTGAATGCCCGAATTCCAGTAGCATTATTCTCGTTGGAAATGAGTAACGTGCAGTTGGTCAACCGTATGATTGTCAATGTGTGCGAGATTCCAGGTGAGAAAATCAAGAGTGGTCAGTTGGCTCCTTATGAATGGGGACAACTTGACTATAAGATCAAGGAACTTTACGATGCTCCACTTTATGTTGATGATACTCCTTCGCTTTCGGTATTCGAATTAAGAACGAAGGCACGAAGATTAGTACGTGAACATGGTGTAAGGATTATTATCATCGACTACCTTCAGCTGATGAATGCCAGTGGTATGTCTTTCGGTAGCCGTCAGGAAGAAGTCAGCACCATTTCTCGTTCGCTCAAGGGATTGGCCAAGGAATTGAATATTCCGATTATCGCATTGAGTCAGTTGAACCGTGGGGTAGAAAGCCGCGAAGGTATTGACGGAAAACGTCCACAACTAAGTGACTTGCGTGAATCCGGTGCGATTGAACAGGATGCCGATATGGTATGTTTTATTCACCGTCCGGAGTATTATAAAATCTATCAGGATGAGAAAGGAAATGACTTGAAGGGTATGGCTGAAATTATTATTGCCAAGCATCGTAATGGTGCTGTGGGTGATGTACTTCTTCGCTTCCGTGGCGAGTATGCCCGTTTCCAAAATCCGGATGATGATTTGATAATCCCGATGCCTGGTGATACTCCAAAAGTCTTTGGTTCGAAGATTAATCAGACAGGTGGAGGTAATGTACCGCCACCGCCAATAGAAGAAGCGCCAATGGATGATCCGTTTGGGATGCCAGGTGGACCTTTACCGTTCTAATAAAAAGAAAAGAGGATGCATTCAAGCATCCTCTTTTCTTTTTTATTTTTCTTATTCTTCAAATCCGTTTGGATTGTTCTTTTGCCAGTTCCAGCTGTCGCGGCACATTTCTTCGATACCAAATTCAGCTTTCCAACCCAACTCAGCTTCAGCCTTTGCAGGGTTGCAATAGCAAGTAGCAATATCACCCGGTCGGCGAGGCTTGATAGAGTAAGGAACAGGAACACCGTTTGCCTTTTCGAATGCCTTCACTACGTCCAATACCGAGTAACCATGACCTGTACCAATGTTGTAAATAGCGATACCCTTGTTTTCTGCGATAGCCTTCAAAGATGCAACGTGAGCGCGAGCAAGGTCCACTACGTGGATATAGTCGCGAACACCTGTACCATCGTGAGTATCATAATCATCACCAAATACACCGAGTTCAGCACGCTTACCTACAGCAGTCTGAGTGATGTAAGGCATCAAGTTATTAGGAATACCGTTCGGGTTTTCGCCGATTGTACCGCTCTTGTGAGCACCGATTGGGTTGAAGTAACGGAGAAGAACAATGTTCCATTCATTGTCGGCTTTTTGGATATCCATCAATACCTCTTCCAACATAGACTTAGTCTGGCCGTATGGGTTGGTACATTTGCCCTTTGGACATTCTTCTGTGATAGGAATGATAGCTGGATCGCCGTAAACAGTTGCACTTGAAGAGAAAATAATGTTCTTGCAACCATTCTTACGCATTACATCCACGAGAACGAAAGTACCATTCATGTTATTTTCGTAGTATTCCAATGGCTTCGCACAGCTTTCGCCTACAGCTTTCAAACCAGCAAAGTGGATACAAGCATCAAACTTATGTTCATCGAATACCTTTTGCAAACCTTCGCGGTCGCGGATGTCCACTTTATAGAAAGGAACTTCCTTACCAATGATTTTGGCAACACGTTTCAATGAAATAGGGGATGAGTTGTCCAAGTTATCAACTACTACAGCTTCGTGACCAGCTTCAGTAAGTTCAATCAAGGTGTGGCTTCCAATGAAACCTGCACCACCAGTTAAAAGGATTTTCATATTTTTCGATTTAATTTAGTAATATTCTAATTTTTACAAAATTAATGTTTCTTTTCAAGAATGCAAAGTCTTTGCTTGTTTTTTCGTAGATACCGATTTATAATGAACAAATACAATTATGTTTCGTTTCATTTGAAAAATAAAGTCAAATGAAAAAGTATTGTAAACTCCTATATGCTTTCCCGATTGTAGCTGCTTTGTTGGCTCATTCTTCTTGTAAAGCAGACCATTCCATCAAAGTAGACAACAGCACCGTGAATCAAGTAGAAATTCACCGATACATGGGAAAATGGTATGAAATAGCACGCTATGACCATTATTTCGAGAAAGGAATGAGTGATGTTTCGGCAGAGTATTCTTTATTGGAAGACGGGAAAATCCGAGTGGTGAATCGGGGCATAAAGAACGGAAAGGCAAAGGAAATCATTGGGAAAGGTAAACAACCTGATCCGAAGGAATATCCCGGACGATTGAAAGTGAGTTTCTTCCTTTGGTTTTATGGGGATTATTACATCATGGATTTGGATAAGGATTATCAATATGCTTTGGTGGGTAGCAGTTCGGATAAATATTTATGGATTTTATGCCGTACCCCCCAAATGACAGAAGTTCAATTAAATGGATTAATCAAGAAGATCGTTCAAAGGGGATATGATCCATCAAAACTAATTTTCAAATAGGTTGTGCATTAGAGAGATTAAAATAGTTGGATAGTATAGATTTTAATGCGATTATTCCGCGTTAACCAAAAAAAAGACTTAACTTTGCAAGTCTTTTAAGAAAACAATAAAAATATCCAAATATGAATATCTCTTATAATTGGCTGAAAGAATACGTCAATTTTGATTTGACTCCGGAAGAAGTGTCGGCTGCGCTGACTTCTATCGGTCTTGAAACAGGGGGCGTAGAAGAAGTCCAAACAATCAAGGGTGGTCTGGAAGGTATTGTGATTGGTGAAGTATTGACTTGCGAACCACATCCAAATTCGGATCACATGCATGTAACAACCGTGAATTTGGGTCAAGGTGAACCGGTACAGATTGTGTGCGGTGCTGCTAATGTAGCAGCTGGACAGAAGGTGGTGGTTGCAACTCTTGGAACTAAACTTTATGACGGTGATGATTGCTTTACTATCAAGAAATCAAAACTCCGTGGTGTAGAATCGAACGGTATGATCTGTGCCGAAGATGAAATCGGTATCGGTACAAGCCACGAAGGTATTATCGTACTCCCTGCTGATGCTGTTCCAGGTACTCCTGCAAAGGAATATTACAATATCAAGAGCGAATACGTGCTCGAAGTGGATATCACTCCGAACCGTGCAGATGCTTGCTCTCATTATGGTGTAGCTCGCGACC
>JAFYPV010000070.1 GCA_017559935.1 Bacteroides sp.
CAATAGCAGCAACGAAAGCGACTTGCAATACTTTTTTATTCATAAAACTTTAATTCTTTGTTTGATTAACACTAATTTCATTCTTTCTGCATCTATCCTTTCAGCAGACAAGCAAGCGTATTAATAATTATGGATATTATTGTTCTATAAAAATAAAGACGAAGTAGAAACTAGAGAAAAAAAAAGGCTGACAATTACTGACAAAAGAGTCTTTGACAGTAATTGTCAGACGCTTTTCCGATAAATCCCTCGATGAAATGGGCTATTTTAGTTCATAACCACCATTTACGTTCTTTATGACTAATTCAGATGAAACCTTTCTAAGTTCAGTCCTCAAACGCTGAATTACTTTATGTATATTGTCTATGGTTCCATTTCCATTCCATAAACCTTTATCTATTTCAGCAGTTGATAAATAAAGGTTCTCTTTACGAACAAAGAGTTTCAATAAAAGTGAAGATTGAGGTGGAAGCGTATGAACCAAATCACCTTTCGTTATAGTACCAGCAAATGAATCAAATAAACTATTATCCGGCAAGTGATATATTTTAGCCTTATCTATAGTTACATCTGCTACATGAACTTTCTTCTCTATAATCTTTTCTTTAACAAAATTGCGTCGGAAGATAACTTCTAACGGAGTGTAAAATACTGCCAACAGTATAAGGACTACCCAAGAAAGCAACACCCGATAACAATTATCCAAAGAAAATAACCAATATGGATAAGAAACAAAAGCTACCAATTCATGCTCACAACGGAACCCCAAATAACTAACAGTTAAACTATCCAAACGACTTTCATAAACTGAATATACCGTATCTTTTTGTAAATCCCAGTCTGTATAAACATAACGAATCTGACTTTTAGCCGGAATTTCCCTATTTGCTAAATTAGCATCCCAATGCTTCGATAATGTATCAAGACACAAAGGATATTTATACAACAGTGCACCTAAAACCGCTCTTTGATCCGATTCTTTAATTAGGCTTCGCTCATAGCATATTTGTTCTATATGATAGCCTCTACGCCCCAGAGGGGAAGTTATAAAAATTGTATCAGGAAGACTTTCATTCAAAACTGTTGTTCCTCCTTTTCTACTTGATGAATAATAAATCGGAAACTTCGCCCTTTTATTTACTTCCATCCACAACGCCTCCTCGAA
Source organism: Bacteroides sp. (assembly GCA_017559935.1). Classification (GTDB taxonomy): domain Bacteria; phylum Bacteroidota; class Bacteroidia; order Bacteroidales; family Bacteroidaceae; genus Phocaeicola. The sequence goes on from JAFYPV010000070.1 coordinate 1,166, forward strand.
AGCAACTTTAGCACCTTCGTTCCACTCCGCCACTTGCTTGCGATGTGCATCGTATAGTGTCCAGACATAATATCCTGTCCATAAGAAGCAAAGCACAGCAAACATTCCCAATATAAAGATTTTTCTCTTCATTCCGTTTAATCTGTTATCACAAACACAAAGCTACAAAAAAGAAAAACGGATTTTCCAAATTTTGAATCAAAAAAAAGACCGCCGTCTTTTTAAAAAAAGATCGCGGTCCGTAAGAAAAAGATGGAAATGTTTTATAGTAACCGTCATTGTTTCCCTTTATGACGGTTGGCACGCTTTTTACGGATTTCAGCCTTCATCTTGGCAGCTCCGGAACCGTGAAGACCCGTAATATAGGTTTTCTTTTTTGCCTTGGTCTTTACCTTTTCTTCCTTCGATTTTGGCGCACTGGCTTTCTTGAAGAACACGCCTTCCGTTAAAATCTTTTCTACATCCATATTATTCAAATTCTATCAGTTCTATATCTTCTGCCGAAGCAAATTCCTTAATCAGTTCCACCATGTAGTCGGCCGCTTCCCGCAATCCTTCCTTACCACTATAGCCATTGATGATGGTGAACAAACTGGTGGTATCCAAACCAAGTTTGGTGCGTTCGTTGTCGCTAGTCGGTGTTCCTACTCCACCGATAGCATCGCGATACACCGGCATACCCTCAATATTCAGTGTACCCCGGCCTATACCTTCGTATGGTTCACCGGCTTTGCCAATGCCAAGTGTCAACGTATCGCCCTCAAACTTATCGGCGTCAAACCCACCGATGGAATAACCGAAGCGGATGGACACCAGGTTTATCAAATCGACCAACGTATCTATCTGATACAAAGGAATCCCCCGAAGGATACGACGACACAACGCTTCGCCCGACGGACGATAACGGCTAGGATCCTTCCCACATTTCTTGTATGCTTCGCGAGTTGCATGAATGGTCACTATATCCTTGATAGAATCGGTAGTGTACATTTCCCGATAACGAACGGTAAACTCGTCAATCTTCTGCCACAACGCCTCACTATATGACGTATTCTTCACTGTGGCAACCACTGCTATACCCGCAAATTGCGGACAAGCATTCTTTATTTCTTCGGATACAATTATTTTCATAATGAGCGCGAAGATACAACCTATTTTTTGAATAATAAAAAGTTTGTCTTAACTTTGCGAAAACAGCATAAGACATCGGATTATGAAGAAGATACGCTTTGGAGTAGTCGGCACCAACAATATTACCGACTGGGTGATTGCCGGAGCACGGCAGGACGAACGTTTTGAACTAACAGCAGTTTGCTCCCGCACACAAGAACGGGCTGACGAATTTGCCAAGAAGCACGATATCCCACACACGTTTACTTCCCTAGAAGAAATGGCGAAGAGTCCGTTGATAGATGCGGTCTATATTGCTACACCTAACTATGTTCACGCCGAGCAAAGCATCCTTTGCATGAACCATGGCAAGCATGTATTGTGCGAAAAACCTTTTGCTTCGAACGCTCGCGAAGTACGACAAATGACAGAAGCTGCTCAGAAACAAGGCGTCACTCTTATGGAGGCCATGATATCCACCCTCAATCCGAATTTCGCCATCGCCAAGGAACACTTGAAGAATTTAGGCACCATTCGCCGATACTTCGCCAGCTATTGTCAATACTCTTCCCGTTACGACAAGTTCAAGGAAGGCATCGTACTCAATGCTTTTAAACCTGAATTATCCAATGGAGCTATGATGGACATTGGTATTTATACCGTTTATCCGATGGTGGCCTTGTTCGGTCGTCCACAAAAAGTAGAAGCACAAGGCATTAAACTACATACCGATGTAGACGGCCAAGGTGCCGTAAACTTCCAATACGACGGCATGAATGCAACGGTGCTTTATTCGAAGATTGCCAATTCCTCCTTGCCAACTGAAATTGAAGGTGAAAAGGGTAACTTGATTTTGGATAAAATTCATATCACGAACTCTGTTGATTTCATCCCCCGCCAAGTTGTAGGACAAGGACAGGAACAAGCAAATATTCCCCATTCCATCGGAGTTTCACTCGACAAGAGCCCTTATTATTACGAAATCAAAGAGTTCATTGATTTGATTGAACAAGGCAAACAAGAATCATCCGTGAACAGTTGGGAAAATTCTTTAGCAACCATGGAGATTATAGACGAAGTACGCAAGCAATTAGGAGTACGCTACCCTGCCGATGAATGATTACCACATAGTAATTCCCGAAAGAATACGCCCTGACTTTATGCCTAATCTTCTAGCAGAAAAGAAATCCTCGTGATGCTGATAGGTACAGATACCCGCCACCTCAATATGCTCGGACAAGACACCATGCGCCAATAACTGCATGTGATTGGCTTCCCATAGATCGAGGTGCCATTTTTCATATCGACGAGCCATACGAGTCATGTCAAAACCAGCTTGTTCGAAAGCGGTATAAACTTCATCGCCTACCTCGAAGGATTCTAGCGAGATACTAGGACCTATACAAGCTATCACATCCTTGCCTTCGGTACCGTAATACGACTTCATGGTTTCGAGCGTCTTTTCAACAATGCGCCCTACCGTACCTCGCCAACCAGCATGAACAGCAGCTATCACTTGTCTTTCCTTATCATAAAGGAGAACAGGCACACAATCTGCCGTAGAAACACAGAGACAGAAATCTTTCAAGTGAGTAACTACTGCATCCACATCTTGCAATTCTTCTTGAGTCGGAATATCTTCAATCACCCGTACATTGGTTGTATGAGTTTGCCGAGGAATAACCATTACGCGAGGACATTTAGGCATACACGCCTTCGCGTATTCCAAATTCGCCTTCACGTGTTCCGGATTATCCCCACAATAGTGCGTACAATTAAAGGAAGCATACGCCCCTTCTCCACAACCGCCATGACGAGTAGTGGAGAAACCAAAAATGTTGGAATATGGCTTTAATATTCCATACTCCAACATTTGATTATGAGAAGTCAACTGTTCTTTCATTCTTCTGCTTCTTCATCCCAATCTTCTTCTTCGTATTCATATTCGAAGTCGTCAAAGTCTTCATCGTCGTCTTCGTATTCAAATTCAAAGTCGTCATCTTCACCTTGATCCTTCAATTCCTGCTGAAGTTTCAAAACATCCTTGGCACGATGAACAATGGTTTCAATACTAGCACCACCGAGTTTATTGCTTTCGCTATTCAATTCAGTCCAAAGAATGTCCTTTAACTGCTGGATACCCTGACCTGTAATGGATGAAATGAATACATATGGAATACCTTCCGGCAAATTAGGCTCTAGCATTTCAATCAACTCATCATCCAACATATCGCTCTTCGTAATGGCTAACACACGCTGTTTATCAAGCATTTCCGGATTGAAAGTCGCCAATTCATTGAGCAGAATCTCGTATTCCTTGCGAATGTCGTCCGTATCACCCGGCACCATAAAGAGAAGCAACGAGTTACGTTCGATGTGACGCAAGAAACGGAGTCCCAATCCTTTACCGGCACTAGCCCCTTCGATAATACCCGGTATATCTGCCATCACAAACGAAGTACCTTCGCGATGCGATACGATACCCAAATTTGGTTCAAGCGTAGTAAACGGATAGTTGGCAATTTTCGGACGAGCTGCAGAAACGGAAGAAAGCAAAGTCGATTTACCCGCATTCGGGAAACCTACCAAACCTACATCCGCCAACATCTTCAATTCCAGAATCACAGTCAGTTCCTGCATCGGTTCACCCGGCTGAGCAAAACGGGGAGCCTGACGAGTAGCCGTACGGAAGTGCCAGTTACCCAAACCGCCGCGACCACCTTTCAAAAGTACTACTTCCTGACCGTGTTCAGTAATGTCACACAAGTATTCACCAGTCTCAGCATTATACGCAACAGTACCGCAAGGCACTTCAATAATCTTGTCTTCGCCGTCCTTTCCAAAACTCTTGTTCTTCGAGCCGTTACCACCATGAGTAGCAAATGCATGACGGTCATAACGCAAATGAAGCAATGTCCAATAGTTGCGGTTACCTCGCAAAATTACATGACCTCCTCTACCACCATCGCCGCCGTCGGGGCCACCGTTAGGAGTGTATTTCGCACGATGCATATGCACCGAGCCTCGTCCGCCCTTACCCGAGCGGCAATAAATCTTCACATAATCAACAAAATTCGATTCAGCCATTTCTTTCTATAATTAGATCTTGTCAACCGCTTCCGCAATTTCTGCAAAGATACCTTCCATGGTACCCAAGCCATTGATGTGCTGATACTTGCCATCATTCTTATACCAATCAATCAATGGAGAAGTCTGAGAATGATAAACAACCAAACGTTTCTTAATGGTTTCTTCATTATCATCAGCACGTCCTGTTTCTTGACCACGCTTAATCAAACGAGTCATCAATTCATCTTCAGGAACATCGAGGTCAAGCATGATAGAAACTTCCTGACCACGCTCTGCCAACATTTGCTTCAAAGCCTCAGCTTGTGCAATAGTTCTTGGGAAACCGTCAAAAATCACACCCTTGCTTTCCTTGAAACTATCCAATGTGCTAGCTAAAATATCAATAATCAATTCATCCGGCAACAATTGTCCTTGATCAATATACCCCTTAGCAATCAGACCCAATTCTGTTCCAGCCTTGATTTCTGCACGAAGCACTTCACCTGTAGAGATATGATTGATACCATACTTCGCAACGATGCGTTCACTTTGAGTTCCTTTACCAGAACCCGGCGCACCAAAGATCACAATATTCAACATAATATTTTCTATTTAAATTCTTAATCTATTAATTGATGCAAAAATAACTTTTTTATTTCAAGTATCAAGTTTTTACCGCCCCTCTTTTTACAAATAGTGTTATCTTTGCACGCAAAACAAAAGATTAACATGAAAATTCTATCAAGTCCTCAACTGAAAGAACTAGATAAATATACCATCGAACATGAGCCGATTGCTTCCATTGACTTAATGGAACGGGCAGCCCATGTTTTGACCGACGCCATTATCCGACGTTGGGATTTTTCTTTCAGCATTGTTGTTTTTGCCGGACCGGGGAATAACGGAGGAGATGCATTGGCCGTAGCCCGAATGCTCTCTAAAAAGGGGTATCGTGTAGAAGTTTTCTTGTTTAACACCAAAGGAAATCTGTCCGAAGAATGTCAGACCAACTTGGATCGCCTAAAAACTTGCGGTTCCATCTATTTCACAGAAATCAGTACACAATTTGATCCGCCTACATTAACAGAAAAACATCTAGTCATTGACGGATTATTCGGTAACGGACTGAACAAGCCATTGAACGGAGGATTTGCCTCTGTTGTAAAATACATCAATGCATCCAAAGCCCAAGTTGTAGCTATTGATATACCCTCGGGACTCATGGGTGAAGACAACACTTACAATATACGTCCGAACATTATCCAAGCTGATGTGACCCTCAGTATCCAACTGCCTAAGTTATCTTTCCTCTTTCCCGAGAATGAAGACATCGTAGGCGAATGGGAGTTACTAGACATTGGTTTAAAACAGTCTTATATCGACACGGCATCAAGCGCCTATTCCATTATCGAAGAAATGGATATCCGGTCGCTTATCAAACCTCGCAAAAGGTTTGCACACAAAGGAACTTTCGGACACGGACTACTTATTGCCGGTTCTTATGGTATGGCAGGAGCCTCCATTTTATCAGCAAAGGCTTGCTTAAAATCAGGTATTGGACTACTAACCGTCCATGTGCCTATCCATAACCATAATATGCTACAAACAACCGTTCCCGAAGCGATTGTACAGACAGATATCCACGAGCGATATTTTGCTCAGCCTACACATTTAAGCCGTTACACAGCCCTAGCCATCGGTCCTGGGCTGGGGCAAGAAGAAGACACTGCATTGGCCATGATGGAACAAATTCAAGGAAGTTCAATCCCTATTGTTCTAGATGCCGATGCCATCAATATCTTGAGCACACACCGCAATTGGCTAAACAGACTTCCCAAACGCTGCATCCTAACTCCTCACTTGGGAGAATTGGAGCGCCTCATTGGTAAGTGCATGGATACCTACGAACGACTGACCAAGGTTAAAGAATTAGCAGCATATTTGCAAAGCTACATCATAGTCAAAGGAGCTTGGACCACTATTGTTACTCCTGAAGGAAACTTCTACTTTAACCCTACCGGCAATCCGGGAATGGCTACGGGAGGAAGCGGTGATGTATTGACCGGTATACTATTGGGATTACTAGCACAAGGCTATAAACAAGAAGATGCTTGCAAATTGGGCGTCTATGTCCATGGTTTAGCCGGCGACTTGGCAGCTGAAGCTAAGACGGAAATAGGCATGACTGCCAACGACATTATTGAATACCTTCCTTTGGCTTGGAAGAAAATTACCTCAACAGTTCCAAATATTTGAAAAGAATATCTATCTTTGTTTTTTACAAATCCAATATCAAATGCTATGATTAGAAAAGGAATACTCATCATGGGACTTCTTTCTGCATGGAATCTCCATGCACAGGATATCGCCCACTATACTCCGGGTACTCTAGAAGAAGGAATCGTCTATTATCTACCTAAGACACAATTAGAAATTAAGATAAAAGCGACTAAAGTAACATATACACCCGGCGAACTTTGTCAATATGCCAATCGCTATTTAAGACTGCAAGGAATCTCAGCTCAACCAAATGAACACTGGGAACTGCAATCCATTCAAGTAAACACTATCGGCATACCAGATGTACAAAAAGCATACTCCATTAAATTGAAAGATAAAATGGTAACTTCCCAAGTGGAATTAATGAAGGACGGTATCATCCGCTCTATCAATACAACAGCACCCAAATTCCTCACTCCTACCGAAGAACCCGTTGCTGCTCCACCTAAACGGACTGATCCACGTAATTACATGACGGAAGAAATCTTACTGGCCGGTTCAACCAACAAAAAGGCAGAACTCATTGCCAAGGAAATTTATAGTATCCGTGAAAGCAAGAACAGTTTAACACGTGGACAAGCCGACTATATGCCACAAGACGGTGCAGCTCTAAAGTTGATGCTAAACAACTTGGAAGAACAAGAGAAAGCCTTGACTGAAATGTTCTCTGGATTCACTGAACAAGTAGAAAAAACATTCACATTCTATCTGGAACCAGAAAAAGTGATCACCGACCAAATAATTTGCCGTTTTTCCAAGAAGCTAGGTGTATTGAAAGAAAATGACATGGCAGGTCAACCTATCTATCTCAACGTCACCAATGATAGTCCAATACCACCAGCCAACGAAGAAGCCAAAGCCAAAAAGAAATTGGAAGGTGTTATTTACAACATACCAGGCAAAGGAAAAGTAACCATCAAAGGATTGGGGAAAACTTATTACAGCAAGGATTTGCCTATTACTCAATTTGGAGAAACAGAGGTACTTACCAATAATCTCTTTAACAAGAAAGTAAACACACGAGTAATATTCAATCCTATTACGGGAGGAATTGAAAAGATAGACAAGGATTAAACAAGAATGCCGGAGAATATCCTCCGGCATTCTTGTTATTTCTGAATATTGGCAATTTCCAATCCATAACCTTTCTTCTTATCTACGACCTTCAAAGCCAACGCTACAAGCATAGATAACACCGCAATTCCTGTAAAGATACACATCGGCAAAGTATAATCATAACTCTTAGCTCCATCTGCCAAAGTCACCACGCAATAATTATCAAGCACCCATCCGATAAGTGTAGGAACACCCCACAAGCCCACATTTTGAATCAAAAAAATCAAAGCATAAGCAGTACCCAACTGATGCGCTGGAAAAATCTTTGGTACAGCTGGCCACAAAGCCGAAGGCACCAACGAAAAAGCAATGCCCAAGATAATCATCAAGACAACCGCTACCCACCAAGTAGTAACAAATGGCAATGAATAAACAAAGTGTACACCAATTAACATGGCCGCTCCAAACATCATAATGCTGGCTCCCTTACCACGCTTATCTACATACCCGCCAAAAATAGGAGTCAAGAACAGCGCTCCAAGTGCAGGCAAACCAGCAATGGTACCCGCGAAAGCTTCATCAATACCATATTTGTTTATCATCAATTCCGATGCGTATTTTTGGAATGGGAATACACAAGAATAGAATAACACACAAAGTAAGGCAATTAACCAGAAACCAGGACTAACCAAAATACTCTTAACATCCTTTACTGAAAATTTTTCTTCATCATCATCGCTAGTAGGATCATCCTTAATCTGTTTGTCCAACTTCTTATCAAGCATAGAAAAAACAAAATAGGCTACCATACCACCAATCAATAGGAACAAGCCAAGCAATACAGGAGTCGAAATTTGAGCCGCTCTAGCCAAAGGGATAGCAAATGTAAACGCAGCTTGCGAACCAATACGCGCCAAAGCCACTTGAACCCCCATTGCCGTAGCCATTTCCTTGCCACGGAACCACTTGGCAATGACTTTCGTCACAGTAATACCAGCCACTTCAGCACCTACACCAAAGAGTGCGTAACCGGCAGACGCCACCAACACTCCTAATTTATACCCCCAGATTACGGTAGTATCTGCTGCCAAAGCAGTCATACCATAATATTCCAAAGCGGTACCAAACACCATCAGAATACATGACAACTTTCCCGTAAAACGTACGCCAAAACGGTCAAGGATAAGTCCCCCCCAAAGCAACATCAACAGAAATACATTCAGGAAGCTATAAGCACCTGCATACAATCCGAATTCTGTACTTGTCCATGCTAATTCAGCCTCCAACATCGATTTCAACGGAGCTACAACATCATTGACGAAATAAGCGGCCATCATGGTAAAGGATACCACTGCCAACGCTCCCCAACGCATCGCTGCCGAGTCGTTCAATCTTTTCATTCTTTGTTCTTTCATTGTAGTAATTATTGTTATTTTCGCAAAGGTAGGACAATTTTAGTAGATATTCAATTTTAAAAATCCTCATTTATTAGGATTGCATGCTATTAGCTTTTATTGTTACTTTGCAAAAAATGTAAATAAAAGCCAATGAAGAAACAGATTTTACTAGCAGTAGCAATTCTTACAATAAATGCTATCTTTGCCAATAACAGATATACGCTTACTGAAGATACAACCAAAGTAATTGATATCGAAGAAATTGTCATTATCGCATCGCCGAAGGAAACGAGCAAGTTGAGACAATTGCCTACCTCCGTATCGCTCATCTCACAAAAGGACATGCAGGCCAACGGCATCACTTCGCTCAAGAGCGCGAGCAACATCGTACCCAATTTCTTTATGCCCGACTATGGCTCGCGCCTCACCTCGGCCATGTACATCCGTGGTATCGGGTCACGTATCAACACCCCGGCGGTGGGCATGTATGTAGACAATATCCCTTACCTCGACAAGAGCGCCTTCGACTTCAATTTCTACGATATCGAACGAATCGACATTCTCCGTGGCCCTCAAGGTACGCTCTATGGCCGTAACACCATGGGCGGACTCGTGAAGGTACACACCCGCTCTCCATTCTCGTATCAGGGTACGGACGTGAAGCTCAGCTTCGGCTCGGGCAACAACCATCGCACAGCTTCCCTCACCCACTATCACCGCGTGAGCCAGCAATTCGCCTTCTCGGCCGGTGGATATTACGAAGGGGCAGACGGATTCTTTACCAACTCGTTCCTCGACAAGAAGGTAGACGAGATGCAAGCCGGTGGCGGACGCATCCGTGCCATTTGGTTGCCTGCCGAAAATTGGAAGGTGGACTTCAATGTGAACTACGACTATACCGACGAAGGTGGCTATCCTTATTATTATACAAGCGAAATTGCCTACAATCAGGAGAGCTCCTATCGCCGTAGCCTCTTGAATACCGGCCTCAACATTGAGCATCAGGCAGACAACTTCATCTTCAATGCCGTAACCGGATTCCAGCACTTGAACGACCGCATGTTCATGGACCAGGACTTCTCTCCAATGGATACCTATACCATCGAGCAGAAGCAACGCATCAACTCCATCACCGAAGAAATCACCTTCAAGAGCAAGCCGGGCAAGGCTTGGCAATGGACCACCGGTGTGTTCGGTTTCTACCAGAACATGAACGTAATCAGCCCTGTAACTTTCCGCAAGGATGGTATCGGTATGCTCAACCAGATGCTCGGCTCGGTTATCCCGGGCAAGATTGAAGTAGCCATGGGGCAAGGCATGGCCATGAATATCCTCCCGTCGCTCGCCATTACCGACACCGAAATGCCGATTGACGGACACTTCAAGACTCCGCAATACAACGTGGCCCTCTACCACCAGTCACAATTCCGCGACCTGTTCGGCATGGAAGGACTCTCGTTCACCGCCGGTCTCCGCTTGGATTACGAACACATGCAGATGACCTACAACTCGGGCACATCGCTCGGCTATACCGTGGGCATCAAGGGCGAAATGACCCGTGGCGGACAAGTGATGCGCGAAATCGAAATGATGCCGGCCACACCGCTCACCGTAGAATCGCGCTACACCGGAAAGCTCTCGAAGGACTATCTCCAGCTGCTTCCGAAGTTCGCCTTGCAATACGATTTCCACGACGGAAAGAGCAACCTCTACGCCTCTGTAAGCAAGGGTCACCGCTCGGGCGGATACAACTATCAGATGTTCTCGGAACTCCTCCAAAGCAGCTTGAAGAACGACATGATGCGCCAGAGCAAGGAAGCCATCATGGCCAAGGTTCCGGAAAGCTATGTGGGCATGGTGGCCGACAAGTTCCCTACTCCGGGCGAAAATCCGGATGCACAACAAGCCGTGGAATACAAGCCTGAATACACTTGGAGCTACGAACTCGGTACACACTTGAGCCTCTTCGATGGCAAGTTGCAGACCGATTTGGCTGCTTTCTATATGCAGACCTACGATCAACAACTCTCGCAGATGGCTGAAAGCGGACTCGGACGCATCACCGTGAATGCAGGAGAGAGTGAAAGCTATGGTGTGGAAGCCAACCTCGTGGCAAGCCTCAACCGCCACCTCCAGCTCAACGCAAGCTATGGCTATACGCATGCCACCTTCGTGAAATACAATGCCGGAGAGGGCGAAGACTATAGCGGAAACTACGTGCCTTTCGTGCCGATGCACACCCTGAATGTGGGCGGTTCGTATGCATTCCACTTCAACGATAGCTGGGCACAGAGCCTCACCCTCGGAGCAAATGTTACCGGTGCCGGCAAGATTTATTGGACCGAATCCAACCACGCATCGCAAGACTTCTACGCTACCTTGAACGGTTATATTTCGCTCAAGACCAAGGCCGTACAAGTAGACCTTTGGGGACGCAACCTCACCGACAACGAGCACACCACTTTCTACTTCGAAAGCATGGGTCGTGGATACGAGCAGCGTTGCAAGCCTTTACAGATTGGAGTTGATGTAAGATTCCACTTCTAATAAAACGAGTGTGTATTCTTTGTTTTTATACAGATAAACAGAGAATGCACACCCTCATCTTAATTTAAACCTCTCTTTACTTCCCCAACCACGTCCACTTATGCCAGAGTCCTTCCAACGGACCTTGCTTGTGGTGCTTAAGCCACCACTTGCAGAACTGCACTTGACAAAGGAAAGTGGCAACACCAATCAACAAGCTGACAGTATATCCACAATACGGAGCCAAGTATAAACCTATCGGAAAATAAATCAAAGCACCGATGAAAGATTGAGACACATAATTAGTTAAACTCATCCGGCCATAAAAACGGAGGTTAGACACTCGGCAACGGAAACTATCCTGTTGGTAAAGCAATACAAATGAAGATACCAAGACAAAAGTAAAAGACAGCTTCTGCCACATATCGAAAATGGTTCCAACAGTTTGTTGTACCAATGGAGTACCTTCCATGATCAAATTACGAAGTGAAAACAAAGGAGCAAATGCAATGGCACTGACAATGAGCGTCTTCATCCAAAAGCGGAGATTTCTTACAGAAACGACAAACAACTGCTTTCGTCCGATATACAATCCAATCAGGAACAAACCAGCCGTCTGAAGCACTCGTCCGGCACCTACTGCCCACATAAAGCTAGCTTTCTGTCCAAGTGTGATGTTACACCCAATAAAATCCCAGAAACGACCTGCTTTTGTGATTTCGCCTACTTGTTCATACATCGGACCTACCCCATAATCTGGTAACTGATATGTCGGATTTACAAGACTCATCACATAATGGAACCACTCCATGGGCTGAAGAGTAAAGAAAATAGCTGCCAACAATACCGCCTTATCACTCCACTTGCGAACCATAAAAAGTACCAGCCCCATCACAGCATAAAGCAAAAGAACGTCTCCGCCAGGGAAAAAAGCTGCATTGAGTGTTGCTAAAAGCGCTAATCCTACCAATCGCCACAAAAAGCGATAACCAAAATCCGTCCCTTGCTTACGCTGGTTCTCACATTGGATAAAAAAGGTAAATCCGAACAACAAAGAGAAAATAGCATATGCCTTACCAGCAAAGAGCGAAAAAGTTGCGTTAAATACTCCAGAATCGAGAATATTAAGCCAAGCCGGTGAATCGGTTGGATAAACTGAAAAAATAAAATGTTCTACACTATGTACCAAAAGAATCGCCAAGACCGCGAATCCGCGTAGCGCATCGACTACTTCAATGCGCGCTGTTTTCTGTATCTTTAATCCCATATTTAAGTAATATATCAATGATATGGTTACAAAGATAGCATTTATGTAGATTCATTTTTTATTATGCACATAAAAACAATTCGAAAAACAAAAAGGCTGCCTTCCCAAAGGAAAAGCAGCCTTCATTTATTTTAATTGATCAAAAGATTAGCAGCTCAACTTGCCATCAGAACCAAGCACGTTGATGATCTTGTGCTTGTACATCTTTTCCATGTTGTCGCGAGCTGGGCCCAAGTACTTACGTGGGTCGAATTCAGCTGGCTTTTCAGCAAATGTCTGACGGATAGCAGCAGTCATAGCCAAACGAGAGTCAGAGTCGATGTTGATCTTACATACAGCAGACTTAGCTGATTCACGCAACCATTCTTCTGGAATACCAATAGCAGCCTTCAACGCACCACCGAACTTGTTGATAGTAGCAACTTCTTCCTGTGGAACAGAAGAAGAACCGTGCAATACG